>JBAXTW010000138.1:0-12764 GCA_037129985.1 Pseudanabaena sp. ELA645
AGTCCCTTTATGCAAAGATCTCTAGGTGTTGCATTTCATCCTTGAATTGGCGATGCGATCGCGCAATCACAAAAAAGTCTCATTATCCATCAGGTCGGACATCGTAGAGAAATTTATGATTAATGATCGCCTAAACTCCACACCAAACAGCGATCGCCCCTCACCACCCACAAAACCCGAACGCCTATTTCTCCAATCAAACAGCGATCTCTCACCACCCATAAAACTGATCGCCTATTTCCCCATCAAACAGCGATCGCCCCTCATCACCTACAAACCCGATCGCCTATTTCCCCATCAAACAGCGATCGCCTAACTTAGCAAAAATCAATTATGATCGAATAGATGAAATCTAAAGATTGATATCTTAAAAAATCCAAGAATATATGAAAAATGGTAAAAACTCATACAACTATACAGTTCTTCTAGAAAAAGAAGAAGATGGAGGTTATCACGCTTTTTGTCCTATTCTCAGAGGTTGTCATTCTCAGGGGGATACTTTTGAAGAAGCGATCGCTAATATTACGGAAGCAATTGAGCTATATATTGAAAGTTTAATAGCTGATAGTCAGCCTGTCCCTAGAGAAAATTTAATCGTCAAACCTTTGAGCGTTTTGGTATGAGCAACTTCCCAAGTGTTAAGGCTAAGGAGTTTATAAGGGTTATCGAAAAATTGGGTTTTTATTTCGATCGCCAAAAAGGGAGTCATGCTATTTACAAAAATATTCAGGGAAAAAGGTTTGTTGTTCCAATTCATTCTGGAAAAGATATCAAACAAGGTACTTTGATGGGAATGATTCAAGATATTGATGTTGACAAAGAGACTTTTTTTAAATTACTGCAAGAATAAAGCGATCGCCCATCAACACACAACCCGATCGCCTATTTTTCCAAATCAAACAGCGATCGCCTCTCAGTAAATATGTTAATCTGAATTAGGTTGATGCTTTAAGCAAAGGTAAAAATGGATACTTTAGCGCAAACATTAAATGTAAAATTAACCAGATGGCAACCAGATGTTGCTGAATTGGCGAGACAGTTTATTTTGGAAATAATTGATTTAGCTGATCGGGATGCGTTAGATATTTTGCGATCGCGTTCTGTGGAACAAGAGGTATTGGATTTGCTGGATGAATATTAAGCAGGGTGAAGTTTGGTTAGCGGATTTAGGGATAGCAGCAAAGACTCGTCCTGTTGTAATTGTTTCTCGTTATGATGCAAATCCTCCGAGAGTTTTAGTGATTTATGTCCCTCTGACGACTCAATACAGAAATAGTGAGTATGAGGTCGTACTTCCTAAGCTGAAGTTTCTCAATCAATCATCTGTCGCTAATGTTCAGGGTATTGCTTCTATTCCTACTGCAAGGTTAGAACGCAAGTTGGGAGAGTTACCGATTGATGTAATGTTACAAATCAAGAAAGCCATCATTTTTGCGATGGATTTAAGCTTTTAAGATGGCGATCGCCCCCTAATCACCCACAAAACCTGATCGCCTATTCCTCCACATCAAACAGCGATCACCCCTCCACCCCACAAAAACCGATCGCCTATTCCCTCAACACCAAACAGCGATCGCCTAAACAGTCAAGAGCTTACTTTCAAATTAGTTTATAATCAAGGTGTTGGGTATATTTTTACTTTACAGAGGTATAGTATATGAGGCATTGGGCAAGTCTGGATGCTATAGAAAGAGAACCTTATAAAGTGAGTGGTGCTTGGGTATTTCGGAAGACGCGAGTTCCAGTTTCGGCTTTGTTTGAAAATTTGCGTGATGGTGCAACAGTAGAAGATTTTTTGGAGTGGTTCCCGCCTGTACAGCGATCGCAGGTTGAGGCTGTACTGAACTATGAGCTTGATATGTTGGCTGAGGCAGCTTAGATTATGAGGATTCTTTTCGATCAGGGAACGCCTGTACCTTTGCGGCAATATTTGATAGAGCATTCTGTGACGACTGCCTATGAAGAAGGTTGGTCTAACTTGTCGAATGGAGATCTGCTTAAATCTGCTGAAGATAAGGGATACCAAATATTTGTGACAACAGATCGAAATTTACGCTACCAACAGAATTTGCGCGATCGCCAGATTGCTATTGTTGTTTTGCTCTCCACCTCATGGCCAAAAATTCGGACGCAGACTGAAAAAGTTTGTGACGTTATCAATGCAATTAAACTTGGTGATTATGCTGAGATTTCTATCTAATTTGCCTTGTAATAATAGCGATCGCCTCTCAACACCCACAAAACCCGATCGCCTATCCTCTCAAATCAAACAGCGATCGCCCCCTCAACACCCATAAAACCCGATCGCCTATTTCCCATCAAACAGCGATCGCCCCTCAACACCAAAATATAAACTAAAAAAGTGGATTTGATTTTCAGAAACGGTAGGAAATTATTGAGAAATGAATATAAAATAGCTATTTTTACTGTTGTGTGACAAAAAAAATTATAATTGGATCTGTCTCTCAACGTCGGAAAATAACATGGGTAATCAGTTTAGCCTTAGTCCAGCAAAGATGATATGGATTTCTTTTTGGTTCGTTTTTATACTTTGTTTTATAATTCCTGGAATAACAGGGACTTTGGCAAATATAGTTGCATTGGTTTTGGTGATCTTATTAATTCTAGCCATTTATTTATCATCAGTCGAAGCGGCAGTTAAACAACAGAATTTATCTCTAGAAGCTAATAATAAACAGAAAAAACTAGAGATTATAATCAAAGACTCCTTACTCCAAAAATTTTCCCAATTGAAATCTCAATTTAGTGAATCAATTGCTAATGATATACTCAACGAATTAAAGCAGGTATCACCCAGTTTTGATAGTCAGTTTATTTATGATTTAACTTTAGATTTACTCCTTACTCATAGTGGAGATATTAGAATAAAAGTTTTTGCTTTAAATGTTGGAAGATTTCACTATAGCTTGCAAAGACCAGACAAAAATCTTACTATTTATGATGAACAGGCTATTCAGAATGACATTAGCACTCGAAGCTAGTGATATAATTCCGTTAGTTCATATTTAAATCTAGGTAATTCCAAAGTTCATCCTCGTTAATATTAATACACTCATTCCAAACCAATTCATAAACACCAGCCTCAATCCTATAATCCTTAAACAAGCTAGGATTTCCAACATTGCCAAAGTCAAACAGCAATCACTTATCAGCACAGCTACGAAAATCATAATACTTAGAAATACGAGATAAAAAAACACATGAGTATTGAATTGTGCGATCAATGTGGACATCATTTGACTATGATTGAAGCTTCTTTCCAATGCGAAAGAAAATGCAAAGATTGTGGCAAAACTTTTTATATTTATGATGTAGCAGAGGATGGGAAAGGAATGAAAGTCCTTGAAGGAGATAGAGTCTTAGCCTCTGCTGGCGCGATTAGTATATCGCTTGACAGGGCAATATCTGCTAGTCGTTTTTCTAGACACGGCATTTCTTGGTATGCACAGATGCTTTATTACATGCATCAAGCCCAACAACCTGAAGAAGTTAAGCATATGCTTTCCAAATTTGAAGAAGAGGCAATTTCTATTCTTAAAATGAGTCCACTTTTACACGATTTAGATCTTTGCAAATATGAAGATGGACCAAAAATTGTTGAGATAGTCACATCAACTCCAAATACTCGTGAACATTTTGCTTACGAAATGTTAATGGGGTCTATATGTAGCAAAACCTGCATTGACGAGAATAATGCAGAGGATGCAATTTTTGCAATGAGTCGCTTAATGAATGCAAGATCCATGCTTATTTTTAAAGACACTTTTGAAACATTTGTCTGGAGTGGTTATTTAGTTGGAGACTTGAAAAGCTTACTGATAATCTGGCAAGAGAATAAGCATAACGCTGACGAAAAGTTTTGGGAAGACATCTTTCGTAGCAATCAATTAGTTCTGTCACAAGTCTTTTCATTCCCTGTAACTATTTTCCAAAAGCAAGCTTATGTTGGAGGCAAAGGAATAAATAATAGGGGTGGAAGTGTTACTGACTTTTTGATGCAAAATCCAGTGAGCGAAAACATTTTACTCATAGAAATTAAGACTCCAGAAAGTCGGCTCTTAGGTAGCTCTTATAGAGAGACTGTCTATAGTATTCATAATGATTTGACTGGATCTATCATTCAAGTCTCAACACAAAGAGATTCTTTGATAAAGGACTATACTGCTCTTTTTTATAAAGAGATAGTTAATAATCAGAGAGGATTTCAAGCGTTACATCCACACTGTCTAGTAATTGCTGGCAATCTTGACAAAGAAATCGGAGATGATTCTATTAAAAGAAACTCCTTTGAACTCTTTCGTAATGGATTAAAAGATGTACAAGTAATCACATATGATGAACTTTTTTATAAAATTGAAGTCTTACTGAGACTTTTTGAAAGCAATTAAAGCAGCTATATTTTCACAATCACTTTTTTAATTCAGTAACTGCGATAATATAAAATCTAAGATTTTATATTCAGGAATGCCAGAAATAATCAAGATGTCAACTAATAGTCCAACTGTATTTGCTGAAGAATTAGCCAACGAGCTAGACAAAATCCCTGAGCAATATTGGTCAAACCTTTTACAGATTATTCGTTTGTTTCGTGAAAGCGTTACACCAGTTTCAGAAAGTCATTCTCAAGATCCTGCAATTGTCGAAGCGATTGAAGATTTAGGGCTTGTCCATGCCATGCTAGAAGTCAAAGACGAAAAGCCTCTTAGTTTTCAAAAAGCACTTGCTGAAATGGAAAAAGCATAAATGATTTAAATGATTCTGTATATGATTGCTTCTGCCGCCGCCATGTCTCATAAATCCCTTTCCATCGACTAAAATCGGTACGAGTTTCATCATACTCATCATATTCAGCCAAACTACCAGACATCAGCGCCGTATAAAAATCCTCGCTCAACACCCCATATTTTTCCTCATAGAGCGTCAAACGGCGTTCTAGCAACTTCATTTCAATAACAAGTTCACGAATTGTCATGATAATTTCCTAATATCATCTATTTCGCATCTATAATTTTATAGATTAACTGTAACGATTTGCAAAATCTCCTCAAACTTAACTGGCTGATATGGCAATACAAAATCTTCAGCACCTTCATGTAAATGATGAGGATAAGTTTCAATCTCAGGATGATGAGCAGCATTGTCCCAACGTTTAATGAATTTTCCATCATCACTTTGCCAATGAAAACTGTATTTGATCACCTCAACCTTATCTGATTGAATTTCAAAAAACTCAAACATTTCTAAAAGGCTATCATCTTGTAAAGTCAGCCGATATCGCCATAAACCTTTATTTCCCTGTGCCTCTTCTCTAAGAATATTAAACCTTTTCACTGCTGGGCAAAGAGCAATCAACGACTTTATCAAAGCTAAATAATCTTCGGCAATCATCACAATGCTTGCTCTAGCTTACTAATCTTAGCCAAGAGATCCTTTCGTAACTCACACAAACTAAACCACTCAAAAAGATCCATCTCATCCCCTAACGCTCCTGATTCAAATTGTTCTTGAAACTGATGAGAATCAAGCCTATAGTTCTGTTCAAACTTGCTAATATCACGGTCATAAACAGTCAATTTCTGCCGATGACGATTTAACATGACACTGAGTAATTGACTCAGAATCCGATCTAACTCATTGCGATCGCTACAATTTGTATTAAGTAGCTCTAATTTGTCTAATGTATTCATGGCATATACACATAACTCATTTAACATTATACCAACGGTATTTTTGCCTATAAAAAAGGCGGCGCGATGCGCCGCCTTTTTTAGATTTTACTCGACACCTTCAATACGATCTTCGAGTTCTTGGTATAGCTCACGCAATCGATCCAAGTTCTCTTCGCTGGTTTCCCAATAGCCGCGACCATTGACTTCCAAGAGAGTACCGACAATCTTACGGAACGAATTGGGGTTGAGATTTTTGAGCCGATCGCACATCTCTTTATCATTCACATAGACATCATTGACATCTTCATAAACCCAGTTATCCACTGCTCCAGCCGTTGCCGACCAGCCCATCGTGTTGACTAGGCGCTTCGAGATTTCGCGGACACCTTCATAACCACTCTTGAGCATTCCCTCATACCATTTAGGATTGAGAATCTTCGTGCGGGTATCGAGGCGAACTGTCTCAGTCAGGGTGCGGACTTGAGCATTAGCTGTGGTGGTATCAGCGACAAAAGAGGCGGGTTTTTTGCCGTCTTTACGCAGACTGCCAACGAGCTTGGTGGGGTCAGAGTCGAAGTAATGGGAAACATCGGTGAGACTGATTTCTGAGGAATCAAGGTTTTGGAAGGTCATGTCAACGGTCTTCAAAGAAGCTTCATAAATCTGACGCTGTTGAGTGTTGCTGACATTGCCACCAAAGGCGAAGGACTTGCGGGATAGATACATCTGTTGCAATTCTTCTTCGTTCTCCCATGTGCTGTTTTCTACAGCGAGGTTAACGTTGGAGGAATAGGAACCTGATGAGTTACTGAATACGCGAGTTGCCGCTTGATTGATGGTTAAGCCAAATTCCTCTGCTTGGGCGATCGCATGTTTGCGGACAAAGTTCATTTCTAAAGGCTCATCGGCTTCGGCTGCCATACGCACAGCGCGATCGATCAAGTCCATTTGATTCACGAATAAGTCACGGAATACACCAGAGCAGTTGACGACTACATCAACGCGAGGTCTGCCAAGTTCTTCAAGAGGTGTTAACTCTAAACGATTGATGCGTCCGAGGGCATCGGGCATGGGCTTCACGCCGATCATGCAGAGAACTTGAGCGAGTGATTCACCGTAGGTCTTAATGTTGTCGGTTCCCCACAGAACGACGGCGATCGTTTCGGGATAGACTCCATTGTTGTCTTGACGCTGACGCTCTAACAGGCGATCGACTACGGTTTTCGCGGCTTGGACTGCTGCACTCGTGGGGATCGAGTTAGGATCGAGGGCGTGCATATTCTTGCCAGTGGGCAGCACTAGGGGATTGCGGATCGGATCTCCTCCAGGGCTAGGCAGAATATAGTCACCTTCGAGGGCGCGAATGAGACCGCCAAGTTCATTGTCGGCAACAATTTGTTTGAGACAGAATTCTAGGAACTCAAATAGAGGCTTGATGTCATCTTTATTGATATTGGCATAACCATTCTCTTGGAAAACTTCGATCCAAGGTTCGGTTTTACCCATTTTAAAGAAGTTGAGAACCGAAAGTTTAGAAACTTTGCCATCATCATCGGCTTTAGCTTTGACTAATGCGCCAACGGCTTTGTTAGCGATCGCCCGAATGCCAGACAACAATTCCACATCGGCATAAATGCCTTTGTCACTGGATTTGTAAAGCTGTTCGATATCGCGATTGATCGCTTCACACATGATCCGCAACAAAGACTTCATATTGTCTTCAGGGCGATCAAAACTGGCGATACTAGTCAAAACATCGGTGACATCTTCTACTTTGGGAGGTTCGCCGACAATGTGTAAACCACAGGGCAGAACTCGCGATTCGATTTCCATCAGTTTGTTATAAACTTGACCGATGACGTTGTCGCGTCCCTCTAGATCCATTTCCTTAGCGTCTTGGTCAGGAAGTTCCACATCCTTATCCAGATTTACTAAGCGCACTTTATCCATAATCGTGTTCGTGATTTGGATACCGCGACTACCTGTCCGCAAATCTTTGTAAGAAGCAATCAGTTCGCTGAGTTCTTGCAAATTACGGCTCAAACCTGCATTTTCAGGAGCAGGAGTAATATAGCTGATGATCGTGGCGTAACCGCGACGTTTAGCGATCGTGGCTTCCGATGGATTGTTTACCGCGTAGTAATAGATGTTGGGTAAGGCTCCAATCAGGCTGTCAGGGAAACATTCGCCAGACATACCCACTTGTTTCCCAGGCATGAATTCCATTGAACCATGCGTTCCGAAGTGAAGAACAGCATCGGCTCCCCAGATATGATTCAGATAGGTGTAGTAAGCAACGAAGCCATGATGAGGAGATGCGGATTTGCTAAAGAGCAAACGCATTGGGTCGCCTTCATAGCCGAATGTTGGCTGCACACCGACAAAGAGATTGCCATATTGCTTACCGTAAATCAGCAAGTTCTGTCCATCGGAATTCAAATGTCCAGGGGCGGCTCCCCACTGTTCGATAATGCGATCGACGTAGGGAGTATTTGCTTCATATTCAGGAACTGACATCTTGTAAGCAACGTTCAATTCGGGGCTGCCGACCATCGCTTCAGGATTATGCAAGATATCTTCCATCATGTCGTGGGATGTCTTGGGCAAGCCTTGGACATCATAGCCATTGTTACCGAGGGATTCCGCGACTTTGTGAATGGAAGAGAATACATCCAAATAAGCAGCCGTTCCAATATTGCCCTTATCAGGAGGGAAGCTGAAGATCGTGATGGCGAGTTTCTTCTCGTGGCGAGGCTTACGGCGAAGATTAGCCCATTTGATCGCACGATTAGCGATAGTTTCGAGGCGATCGCCGATCGCGTGAGATCTTCCCGTCATGCTATCGCGTCCCGAAAGCACAATCGGATCGAGTCCACCATCAAGTTCTGGCAAAGCAACTTGCAAAGCGACCTGCACAGGATGCAAACCGAGATCGCTATCTTGCCATTCTTCCGTGGTTTGGAATACGAGTGGTAAAGCTACCATGTAGGGACGATTTAGCTTTTCGAGAGCTTTGATTGCCTTGGGATGATCTTGCTTGGCAGGGCCACCGACTAGAGCAAAACCTGTGAGCGAAACAACACTATCAACGATCGCCCTATCCTTTTGTTTAGGATCGTAAAAATATTCTTCAACTGCATTGGAGAAATCCAAGCCCCCGTTGAATACAGAAATTACTCGCGCCCCAAGAGATTCCAATTCTTGCACCATCGCCACATAATGCGCGTCATCGCCTGTAACAAGGTGAGTTCTTGCCATCAGCAGGCCCACGCATGGCGCGAGGGGATCTTTCATGTCATCAGAAATATCTTCGCGAGCGTTAAACCAGTTCAAATAATCGGCTGTAGTCTCGAACATCTTTGGCGCAAGTGGATGCCAAAGCCCCTTTTCCAAGTATGTGACAGGCTCTTTAATAATCAGATTTGCCGCACCCGTTTCTTTAGCTCTTGCCTTGACGCTGGGTAAATAATTTTGGGCAAGCATCAACAGGAAATTTTCCAGATTTTCTGTCGAACCGCCCAGCCAATATTGGAAGCTCAACATAAAGTTGCGAGCATCCTGCGCCCTGTCCATCGGCATATATTTGAGAATCTTCGGCAAGGTCTGAACCACCTTGAGCATACTGTCCTGAAAAGAACTCCCCGATTTTTCTTTGCGCTTCCGCATAAATTGCGCGATCGCACTCTTTGACTGTCCCAGATTTTCCATACTGAAGCTACCCATCTTATTTAGGCGCATCACCTCTGGCATCGATGGGAATACTACACAGGCAGATAAGCGATCGCGATGTGGGGCAACAGCGAGAGCAATCTTTGTTGCAAGATCGTCAATAAAAATTAGTGATGCAATGAAAATATCAGCAGTAGCAATATCTTCTTTAAATGCCTCGTAATTTTCAGGACTACGAATGTCTTCGATAAGATATCCATTCACCTCGATCGCAAGGTTGGGATTATTTTTATTAATTGACTTTACAGCCGCCGACATAGCGCTCTGATATTGAGGTTCAAGCACTACATAGACCAACTTCATTAAGACCCGACCCTGTAGATTTTCGGGAATGATACGTCTACTAGATAAAGATGCGATCGGTGGTGCAGAAGTGAACATGCAGTCTCCTAAAATTACTGTCCTGATTTTTGGGTTTTGTATAACTAATTTTATTATTTGCCGAAAAAATTGTTACATCGGTCAACAATTTGCGGTTAGATATTTATACCTACTCACTATTTAATACCAAACAACCTATGCAGTGGTTGATTTTGGGCAATAAATGCAATAATTTGAAATTGATTTGTTTACATTTCGTTGTATTTCTTGAGCTTTACGATAATTTGCGGTTAGGCTATTTTTATGCACAAGGTAGGTTCTATTAATTCATAACTTCATTGTTTCCTCATTTTGTTGGTTGATAATTGTAAGCAATGAGACAAAAAATATAAGCTCAGGGAAGGGGGAATTGGCAGATCTCCAATCTATTTAGTATTTTGAAGGAGAGCAGATTGAAAATTTTACTGGTTGAAGACGATCGCCATTCTGCGGAAACACTTTTGCACCTGCTAGCGGAGTCACACTATACAATTGATACGGCTTGCGAGGCTAAGACCGCGTGGCAATATATTGAAACCTATGCCTACGATTTGATCATTCTTGATATTATGCTGCCCGATAGTAATGGGCTTGAACTATGTATCAAGCTTCGTAATTCGGGCTATACCATTCCTGTGTTGTTGCTGACAGCTAAGGATAGTGCTGGCGATCGCGTGGTGGGTTTAGAGGCTGGGGCTGATGACTATGTAGTTAAACCATATAACTTTCAGGAATTAGTGGCGAGGATTCGGGCGCTATTACGCCGCCATCATGAGGGCGATGCGCTCATTCAAGAGTTAGGGTGGGAGGACTTACGACTTGATCTCAGAACAAATACTGTTACTTACAAGCTGAAATCTTTACGTTTAACTAAAAAGGAATATGGATTACTAGAAATATTTCTTAGGCATCCACAACAGATATTTAGCCGTAGTGTTTTGATCGATCGCGTATGGTCGGCGGGAGAGTGTCCCAGTGAGGAGGCGGTGACTACGCATATTAAAGGATTGCGACAAAAGCTGAAGGCGGCGGGATTGCTGAGCGATCCAATTGAGAGTGTATATGGATTGGGTTATCGGCTCAAACCTGCATCTGTGAAAGCGATCGCGCCACCTATTGCTGAGTCTGTGATGCCCAATTCCGCATCTAGCGAAATACATAAGGAATTACCTAACGAAAATCTCTCGCTCCCAGATACGGCGCGAATACAGGAAGTGATTGCGATGATGGCTAAGAAATTAGTTGCGAGTTTACCAGACACGATCGCTATGTTCCGACGGATAGCGATCGCTTTGAAGCAGGATAAATTGAGTGCAGATATGCGTTATGAAGGGTATATGCAAGCGCATAAGCTAATTGGCTCTTTGGGTTCCTTGGGGTTTCCTGAAGGATCGACGATCGCCCGTCAGCTTGAGGAAATGCTACATAGCGATTTTCCTTTGATTGCCTTCGATGTGGATTTGCTACAGCAATTGATTGCCAAGCTGGAACAAATTACGATCAAGTCATTGCCAACAGCCCCTGCTGAGCATCCATTGTTCCTATCTCATCATTTGCCATTACCTCTATTATTAATTGTCGATGATGATAATCTATTTACGCAGAAGATTCAGCTAGAGGCGCAAACTTTGGGAATGCGGGTACAAACGGCGGTCGATCTGCCAACTGCTAGGGAAAAAATTGCCAAGGAAGCTCCTGATGTGGTGTTGCTAGATATTGTTTTTCCTGATTCCACTGAAAATGGACTGACGTTTTTGGATGAACTGGCTCAGAGGGAGACGAAAATTCCGACAGTGATGATGACGGCGACAAGTAGATTGAGCGATCGCGTGATGGCGGCGCGTAAGGGGAGTTGCTCATTTATTGAGAAACCTGCTTCTACGGAAGAAATTTTGAATACGGTGTCGCAGGTTTTGTACCAAAACTATAGCGATCGCTCTAAGGTGATGATTGTCGATGACGATCTGATTACACTCAAAATTTTGCGGCGATCGCTCGAAAGTCGGGAGATCGAAGTGATTACTTTGCAAGATCCTATGCAGTTTTGGCAGGTTTTGGAGTCAACTTCTCCCGATCTGTTAATTTTGGATTTGCTGATGCCTTGCTACAGTGGGCTTGATTTGTGTCAAGCGGTGCGAACGTCTTCGCTTTGGCATGATTTACCGATTGTGTTTTTATCGGCTCAGAGCGATCGCGAAACAATTCGGCAATTATTTGTCGCGGGGGCTGATGATTATCTAAGTAAGCCTGTTGCGGAGAGTGATCTATATACTCGTGTTCTCAGCCGTTTAGATCGCAGTAGAAATCAGAAGGCGTAATTAATAAGCCATTCAATACAAACACCCTTGATTCAAAAGTCTCTCAGATATTAGGTTGGTAATGAATAAACTTTTACAACAGGTCGATGATGAATTTGAAGCGGTTAATTTGACTAACTGCGATCGCGAACCGATTCATATTCCGAGTTTGATACAGCCACACGGACTATTGCTTATACTCACCGAGCCAGATTTGCGGATTGCTCAGGTGAGCGCAAATTCCTATGATATTTTAGGAATTGCGCCCGATGACTTACTCGATCGCCCTTTAGCAGAATTTACGGGTGAAGAACTAATTACATCGATTCATGCTTGCCTCGATTGTCATTTTGAAAATCCCGATCCTCTGCGCGTTGACTTTTATGCATTGGCTTTTAATGGACTTGTGCATCGCGCCCCCACGGGTGAAATAGTATTAGAACTAGAACCTTGGGAAGCATTGAGGGGAAATGATTTGCCTCGGTTCTATCGCCAAATTAAACATAATCTTGCCAAAATCCAGACAGCCGAGAATTTAGCGACTTTATGCGACCTAATAGTTCAGCAATTACAAGCATTAACGGGATTCGATCGCGTGATGATCTACCGCTTCAATGAGCGGGGGGATGGAACGATTAGACTTGTCGGGAAACAAAAGAAAAGTATAGAAGCAACTTCACATTTATTT
>JBAXTW010000139.1:0-12729 GCA_037129985.1 Pseudanabaena sp. ELA645
AGTGCAAATTAATGAATGTCATTTGCATTAAGAAAATCAGCGAACGGTAAGTCTAAGTGCTTACGATCAGGCGATTAAGTTATTGTCAGTAGCAAAAGATACCGCGATCGCACCGACAAATCCTAACACCTTCAATAATTCGTCACAGACTTCTACTCAAATCTATAGTCAATCTACTAACGATATTGTCCAGCTATGGATAGAACGGGCGCGAACATTGGATCGCCTCAATCGCTTTCAAGAATCAGTAGCCGCATATGATCAAGCCCTAAAACTGCGTTGTCAGGAGCAATCCCTCCGTGTTAACGAGCCATTGCCATCTGTTTGTGAAAACTATCTATTTACACCACCCACTGTCAATAACTCTAATAACTCGTCCATTACACCCAACAATACCAATCGAAGTTCGGTAATTGTGCCTGTGTCGCCCTCACAGCAACCGACAACACCATCAAAGCCCAACCGTAGTGTTTGGTGAGTTCCAAAAATTACTGAATTTGCTTAAGTAACCCAATAGCTGGGTTGTAATTGGGAGCAATTTCCAAAGCCTTACGAATAGATTGAATTGCTTCTTCTTTACGGTTGCCATTGTATAAAGCAACTCCACGATTTAACCAAAAAGCAGGGTCGCGATCGCTTAATTGAATGGCTCGATCAAAGGCGGCAATACTTTGGACGTACTGTTTTTGCTGGTTTAATAACAGTCCACGTTGCGCCCATGCGGGTGCATAATTTGCATCGATCGCTAAAGCTCGATTAATCGAATCCTCAGCACCCTTAAAATCCTCAGATCCAATCTGCACAAAAGCGCGATTACTCCAAGCTGAAGTCATTTCAGGCTCGATCACGATCGCTCGATCAAAAGCCTTGATTGCTTCACTAGGTCGTCCTAATGCATAGAGAATTTCTCCTCGTTCGCTGTAATCATTAGGATTTTCGGGCCATTCACTGGGGCGGCGACCTGCTTGAAGTTTTGCGGTTTTATTAATTTCGATGGCGCGATCCATTGCTTCTAAAGCCTTTGGCAATAAACTAGGATTACCCGAACGATATGATGCTCCGGCCTTACAGCGCCAGCCATCATAAAAATCAGTATTTAGTGCAGTTGCCAGCGCAATTGCTTTCTCACAATTTTTGAGTGCTTGATTATAATCTTTCCTGAAACCAGCAACAAATCCCTTGGCATACCATGCTTGCCAAAACTCAGGATTCTTTAAAATAGCCAGATCAAAATCCTTCTCCGATTGGGTGAAATTACCTAAGCGCCAGTTTTGATTACCTCGATTCAGCCAGTAAATAGGGTTAATTTGCTGGTCAGCTTGTTGAGAAGGAATCCATGCTTCAATTGCATCAGTGTTGATTGAGTTGGGTTTAGTACTTTCAATTTTTAAATTGACCTTTGGTGCAACACTACTTAAAAAGTTGATAAAGGTGGTGATCGGAATTCCCAAACTAGTGCCAAAGTTTGTGTAAAAAAGTTTGTCGGCTTCAGCTTGATAGATTGTTTGATCAACTACGCGATCACCATAAATGACCTGTCCATCGGCTAATCCATGAATGGCAATTAACCGACCATTAGCATCTAAAACTGCACCGCCACTCATGCCGATTTGCGTGAGATTCGTATAACTGAGGCGGTATCCTTTGGCTCTAGATCGGGGATGAGCAATTGCCGATCCCGATGTATCGATAATTTTACCAGGATTAAATACATATCGATTCGGCGGATCATTGGGCGTGATTGGTTGAGGAAATCCAGAGACAAAGACGGTTTGCTGTTGATTAATTTCTTCACCAAAGGTAATTTTATCGCTTGAGGCTAACCGCGTTTGGAATGTTGCTGCGAGATAGCTAGAAATAGTGGCTACACGATAATTGCGATCGCTCACAAAAGAAACAACGGCTAGATCATCTTTGGAGGATCTCTTAATTGTGGTGATATTAACTGGATATGAGACCCCGTCATGGGTGACAATTTTGTATTGCTCACTTTTACTTTCGGGGAGTACGTGGCTTGCGGTGGCTACAAAATAAGTGGAACCCTGTTTTGCAATAATTACACCTGAACCTGAAGGTTTAGCGATAATTTTTACGGTGATTTCACGGGCTATCTGCTGGACTTGCTGTGGGGTTTGTGCTGAAACTGCATGGATAGGGATTGAGAAAGCGAAAATACTTATAGTCCCTGATATCCTAACGGAACAGGCGATCGCCTTACGAGCCTTATTATCAAAAAACATCAATCTACTCCTAATTAGAAAATATTTAAATCAAGCGGCGCATAGCGCCGCCTAAAGCGCTTGGCGATCAAAATGCAACTCTAAATACCCGTGCTACGGAACTACCTTCTTTGAGTTCAATGGTGAGATTTTGTTTCCCATCATTTCGCCAACGATGTTTAAAAACTTGTATACGTGGCTCGATCGCTTGTCCTGGTTCTACGGTTGGTTTTTGACCATCTCTAAAGGTGACACGCGATTTTAAGACCTCATCATTGCTATCTAAAACTTGCACAAACCCAGGCACAAAAGTAAACGAGCGATCGCTATCATTTTTAATCCGAAGTTTGACTGTAAAGGAAGAACAACCATTTGCTACAAAACCACCATCAATGCTTACCGCAACTCGCTGTTTTTCAATTTTTGCTGAAACTGGAACCTTACCAGATTTACAGATTGAATCTCCGACAGAAGGGTTATTATTCTCATCGCGAGTATCACGATTACGAGACTGAACTTGATTACCGTCAGAATTAGATTGAATACGCGAAGCGGCGGGATTTTTTTCAATGCTAGGTTTATCGCTACTACTCGATCCTTCTAAGCGTTTTTGTCGTAACTTATATTCGGATACACCTTCATAGGCAAAACGGTTAAAACTATTGTTCTCAATAAATTCTTCCAAATAACCAACGCGATCGCTGGGAGAAGGATGAGAAGCTAAGTAATTAACTTTGTCGCCATCTTCACTTTGATGTAACTTGAGTAAACGCATCACATTCCATACACCATCAGCAGAATAGCCCGCCGAAACAATAGACCTTGTCCCCAAAATATCCGACTGTTTTTCCGCACCGCGTGAGTTGGCGGCTAGCTGGCCTTCAAGAATGGCTCCGATCCCAAATACATCACCGACTGCACCTGCGGCTAAACTTTCGACCGTTTTGATATAACCATGAGAAAGCACAGCATGTCCCACTTCATGTCCAAGCAAACCTGCTAACTCTGCTTCAGTTCCCATCAGCTTTAAAATACCCGAAGCGATAAAGATTTTTCCTCCTGGCAGAGCAAAAGCATTAATTTCATCATCATTTTTGTAAACATTAAATTCATAGCTAAACTCATTGCGTCCCATTGTCTTAGCAACTTTTTGTCCAATGCGATCGACATAGGCAACCAAATCAGGATCAGAGACAAGCTCCATTTTTTCCTTTAATTTTTGGGCTGCTTGTGCGCCAAACTCCGACTCACTTTGAGATAATAATGCAATAATTTGAGCGGATGTATCGTTATTACCGCCCAATTTACCAAATAAAGAGCCTGCAACCGCTAAACCCAAAATTCTTTCGCGAATACTTCTACGATGTTTATCAAGATATTCTTCAGCAAGACTTAAATATTTGCTGCTAGCAGGATCTTTTGGAAAAAGTAATGCGAATTGCCGAGCAGTGACAGATGCCTCAATAAACTTGTCATAGTTTGCAAAAGCCTTAATTCGCGCATCTAATAAATCTTTCCGTTCAGGAAAAATTGACGATCCCCGTTCTAGCGCCTCTAACTCCACATCTACCTTAGATTTTTTGAGAATAGTTTTAGCATCTTCATCGCTGAACTTTCGGGCGGCTTCGGCTAACATCAAATGTCCAGGAATAAATTGTGGATAATCTTCTGATAGTTTTTGTAAAGAAATAAAGGCTTTAGTAACAAGCGATTGCTCTAAACCCGACTTGCCTTCGCGATAATAGACAGATGCTCCTCCCGAAAGTTTTGCGGGATCATCTATCGGTTTACGTCTGCCACTACCTGTATTGGCAAAGGCTTCTTTAACTTGTTTATGGATTGTCGCTACGGCTGATAGATTGCCCTGTTGATAAAACCTATCAGCTTTTTCTAATTCTTGGAGATATTTCCTACGAGAACTCGATCGCCTAAACGCAATGATTTGCTGTTCTCGATTTGATTGTGCTGGTTGTGTTGCATCATTCGCCGATCGCTGATCGCCAAAGTTAAGCATTGTAGAATTGAGAGCCAAAACTGAATTTGCCAATAGCAGGGAAGTGAGTAATCCTGCCAAAAATAGGGCGAATAGCGATCGCAACTTTTTCATAATTAGTGGTTAAAATTCATTAGTACAAAGTATTCTCAAGGAGCAAATAGCAGATTTAATATCCAGATGAGCCAGGTCCCCATAATGGTCTTTTAGTGGGAGGAGGGGGATCGGGTTGTCGGGGTACCTTGAAGTTCATCGGAGTCAGTCGTTTCATTAGGTCTACCGACTTTGGTCTGCCCCGAAGTTTTTGGAAGTCCGCCTGAGCGTTCTTTAGTCATATTGTTTGATAATGAAGTTTACTGCTGCTTGTTCGCAATATGTACTAAAAAAGTATTGTAAGTTAAGTTATACCAATAAATTACTGATGTTATTGAGGTCTAGAATACCTTAAAGCTAAAAAAATTAAAATATTTATGACGACTAGCAAGAAAAACTAGGATCAATGGGGTGGCTTCGCTGCCCCACCGAAGGATTTACAAAACCAATATGAATATCGCGTGTAATGAAGTATTACAAGAAATAAACTACAGCAAAGATTTACAACTTAATTGACTAATATCAGTATATTTGGTCTTTAATTAGATATATGGGAGATATATGGATATTCCCAAGTTTTACATTTTCTAAATTTAACTTGAATATCCACTCATTTGAACACTGAATAGCTGTGGTAAAAAAATGAAATTCCTAATTCCTATTGATGGCTCACAAGCTAGTGAACATGCCTTAGTTAAGGCGCTAACTTTTGCCGTACCTTTACAGGCTGAAGTTGTTTTGCTAACTGTCGTTGAGCCGCTCAGCAATTATGTGCCTGAAGTAATGATGCCTACGGGCGATTGGGTTGGCTGGCGGGGGCTACCTGACGTGGAACTAGAGCGAAAAATTTTGAATGCGGGTCAAACATTATTGCAAAAAGCGCAAGATACTTGTCAAGCTTCAGGACTAGAGAGTTCCACCCGATTGGAAATTGGACAGCCGCGTGATGTGATTTGCATGGTGGCGAAAGAAGAAAATCCCGATATGTTGATTTTGGGGTCACGCGGTTTGGGATCGGTAGAAAGATTGATGCTTGGCAGTGTGAGCGATTATGTTTTACATCATTGCGGCTCTCCTGTCTTGGTTGTGCGCTAAAAGCTACAAAAAATTACGACTGCTCTCGTAAATAAATCGTGAATACATCAGGTATTGTTGTTGATCCTCCCATAGTTCGCAAGGTTCTTGTCTGCCAGTACCGCACCTGTACTAAGGATGGTGCTGGCGCGGTCTGGCGCGTATTTCAAGAGCGGCAAATTCCAGATGTGGTTATAGAAGCCTGTGGATGTTTGGGGTTATGTGGCTCTGGACCAATGGTTTTGCTGCTTCCTGATAATATTTATTACTGGCGGATTACGCCTCAAAAAGCTCAGGAAATTATTGAAACCCATCTGCTCGAGAATGAATATACCAATTGCATCAATGATGCATCCCCGATTACATCAAAATTGAAACCAGTATTGAAAACAGCTATGCTTTCTGAGGTATATTCAGGTGCTGTTCTAATAATGCAGCCTTCAAATATACTTACAGTCAATGCTTCAAGTTGCTCTCATTTATCCTGAAATACCGCCTAATACGGGGAATATTGCCCGTACCTGTGCTGCTACCAATACGCACTTACACCTAGTCGAGCCGCTTGGCTTTGAGATCAGCGATCGCCAACTCAAACGTGCGGGTATAGATTATTGGGAATATGTGAACGTGACTGTGCATCCCAATATTGAATCCCTACGCGAAGCATCCAAAGGGGGGCGTTGGATCTGCTTTAGTGCGCGGGGAACTACTAATTTTCGCGAATTTGCCTATCAAGAGGGTGACTGGCTATTGTTCGGCAGTGAATCGAGTGGCTTACCCCCAGAAATAATTGCCAATAATCCTGCGGTATATATTCCGATGGAACACTCAAAAGTTCGTAGTTTAAATCTTTCAGTTAGTGCTGCTCTTGGTTTGTTTGAGGCTAGACGACAATTGGGATTGTAGATTATGCAGAAAACCTACCAGCAGGGCTACTGTGTACAAACAATTCATAAAACCAATCCAACTAAGATCCAACTAAGTTAACAACTAATTGCCCCCTAGCCCCCAATTCTGGGGGAACAAGAAAATAATATTTTTTTAAAGTCCCCCAGAATTGGGGGATTTAGGGGCATAGACAAATCGAAACGTAGACAATTAAACCGTGCAGGTGGGGTTTCTGCTCGTATGTCGTACAAGAGCGATCGCATCGCCTAAAGTTTTGTTAAGATATAGTGTCTGTAGTTTTACCCATTTTCGCTAATCATTTTCAACCAATCATTTTTATAAATCGTTTTCACAAATATGGTCAATTTGGTTCCCACTGCTCAACCCACGATCAAGACTCTGATCAAGAGTGCGATCAAGCCCACGATCGCCTTCTCACACTTGGGTTGTGAAAAGAACCGCGTCGATACAGAACATATGCTGGGATTGTTAGTCCAAGCGGGTTATCAAGTCGATAGCAATGAAGAATTAGCCGACTATGTGATCGTGAATACCTGTAGTTTTATCGAAGATGCGCGTCGGGAGTCAGTGCGGACTTTGGTGGAGCTGGCGGAAATGGGTAAACGAATTGTGATCGCTGGCTGTATGGCGCAACATTTCCAACAAGAATTGCTAGATGAAATTCCTGAAGCAGTAGCGTTGGTGGGGACTGGGGACTATCAAAAAATTGTCGATGTGATCGAACGTGCGGAAACGGGGGAACGAGTCACGGAAATCACGAAAGTTCCCACCTATATTGCCGATGACACCGTGCCACGCTATCGCACTACCAATGAAGCTGTGGCTTATGTGCGCGTTGCCGAAGGATGTGACTATCGTTGTACGTTTTGCATTATTCCCCATTTGCGTGGGGATCAGCGATCGCGCACGATTGAGTCGATTGTCACTGAATGTCATCGCCTAGCTAGTGAAGGCGTAAAAGAAATCAT
The DNA here is from genome assembly GCA_037129985.1 of Pseudanabaena sp. ELA645. Taxonomy (GTDB): domain Bacteria; phylum Cyanobacteriota; class Cyanobacteriia; order Pseudanabaenales; family Pseudanabaenaceae; genus Pseudanabaena. The sequence continues at coordinate 7,257 of JBAXTW010000139.1, forward strand.
TTTAATTTCGCAAATCACCACCAACTATGGTTTAGATATTTACGGTCAGCCTCGCCTCGCAGAATTATTAATTGCGCTTGGAGAGGTCGATGTGCCTTGGATCAGGATGCATTACGCCTACCCCACAGGCTTGACTCCGAAGGTAATCAATGCCATGAAGTCCACGCCGAATGTGGTTCCCTATCTCGATTTGCCTCTGCAACATTCCCATCCCGATGTCTTGCGAGCTATGAATCGACCTTGGCAGGGGCGGATTAATGACAAAATTGTTGAACAAATTAAAGCTGCTCTGCCCAATGCGATCGCCCGTACCACGTTTATTGTTGGCTTTCCTGATGAAACCGAGGAGCAGTTCGAGCATTTATTAGAATTTGTCAAGCGCCACGAATTTGATCATGTCGGTGTATTTACTTTCTCGGCTGAAGAAGGGACACCCGCCTTTGATCTGCCCAATCAAATCCCTGAAGAAGTTAAACAAGAGCGCCGCGATCGCATCATGGCCGCGCAACAGGAAATTTCCTACAAAAAAAATCAACTTGAAATTGGCAAAACCGTTGAAGTCTTAATCGAGCAGGAAAATCCTGATACGGGTGAGTTAATTGGGCGATCGGCAAGATTTGCCCCCGATGTCGATGGTGTCGTTTACGTCCGCGATCCCCTTGGCAAAGCAACTTTAGGTTCCATCTTTTCTGTGAAAATCACCGCCACTGATCATTACGACCTATTTGGTGAAATTGTCTAGAAACTTGCATTGCATAATTTCTTCTCAATTACCATAGGCATTATGGATGATAGCTATTTAATTGGGCTTTGGTATATAAAACTACATAGGTTTGGCAACTCTTATAGCAAAATAAAAAGTGTCTTAATTAATAAATACCTTGAACTAATAGTTCGGGAAAGTAATTATTGATGGAGATGGAATTATGTTGAGTCGCTAGATACATCAGTAGTTTGTTAGATTAAACTTTTCTCCTGTCAAAATAGGCTTTATAAGCCTATATACTACAGTTTTAAAGTGAGAAGTAAAGGTGATCTGTCAAATGGAAGATGGTTAAAAAAATAAAAAATATGGGAATAATAATTTCAAAAAAACTAATGTTTGGTTTGTCAATCGAATCAATATTATTTTTTGAGAACACAAACTGAATTTAGTGAAATCGAATTTAAGTCAGATATTATATCGCGATCGCAAAGTTTGAGGACAGAAAGAATGGACACAATTACGAAGACTAATCAATTATCTCTAAGCAGAGGTCTAATCAGTGAACCCGCCTTTATTATCAAACTTACTGATAGCAATTTCGGTATACTCGAAGGATCTGAGCTATTGAACAGGATCGAATCCTGGATCTCGGCAAACATGATGATGAACAATAAAGATGTGCCATTGTTGATCGTGAATATGGAAAATGTGGATTTTGTTGATAGCGAAGGGTTACAAAAACTCATCGCTTCCTTGAGATTAATGCAAGCACAACAGAGTAATTTACTACTATGTTCTTTGAAGCCATCTGTACGGATTTTATTTGAAATCACAAGGATTGACCAATTAATTGGGGTTTTTGCAAATTTTGAGGCAGCGATCGCCCAATTCGATATGCAATTAGTCGCAGCATAGAATATAAAAAGTGAGACAGAACTTTTCTCTGCCTCACTTTCTATCAGTATTTTGTTTTTTAATTAATTAGGTGATCGCTAGTTGGTGATCAAACCCGCCGCCGCAAGACTATTTCAAGAAAAAGGGATTGAAGTTCATCTCACCGCCATCCGAGTCACAGGGCAAGATGAGCAAGGTTCCATCGAAATTCATTTTCTCGTTGAAAATACAACATGAAGTAATAGCGATCAAAGTAAAATCTCATTTAGAAGTTCGCGATGTCAAACGATTTTTGCAAACCTTAGACAGCTTTAAAAAATCATTTCTCAAACATAAAAATGACAAACTCTATGGAGCCGTAGCAGGAATCAAAATCGAAATATGCGATTCAAGAAGGGCTATTTCTGATTCAACCCGCAGGAAATTCTGTAGTCATTGCCAATATCCATGACTTCCAGCCAAGAACTTGGTAAAGCGATCATTTATTATATGAGTGAATTCTGAGGTGATCGCTTAAACTAAATCCATAGACATTTCCTGAGAAACATTAATATGCCGAAATGGTTTAACACGGCAGGTCCCTGCAAAGCCGATATCCATTATATGTTGTCGTCTACCGAGCGAATACCCCAACTAACGCAACTAATTGCCCAACAAAATTATTTTGTGATCCACGCCCCGCGACAAGTCGGCAAAACTACAGCAATGTTAACCCTTGCCCAAGAATTGACCGCCAGTGGAGCCTATACAGCCGTGATGCTCTCTCTCGAAGTCGGAGCGGTTTTTTCCCACGATCCTAATCTTGCCGAACGCGCAATTTTGAATGAATGGGAAGATTCCATCGAATTTCGGCTGCCTCCTGAACTACAACCACCCGTATGGGAAAAAGGAGAATCGGGTCGTCAAATTGGCTCAGCCTTAAGTACTTGGGCAAAGCAATCATCTCGTCCACTGGTCGTATTTCTTGATGAAATAGATGCCTTAAGCGATGAAACATTGATCTCGGTATTGAGACAACTGCGATCTGGCTATCCCAATCGTCCCCAAGGGTTCCCTCATTCTTTAGGGCTAATTGGAATGCGTGATGTGCGCGATTATAAAGTTGCATCTGGCGGCAGTCAACGACTGAATACATCGAGTCCATTTAATATCAAAGTAGAATCCCTTACACTTCACAATTTTAGTTTGGCAGATGTTAAAAAGCTTTACGAACAACATACTTCCGCAACTGGGCAGATTTTTACTTCAGAAGCGATCACCAGAGCATTTTATTTGACCGATGGTCAACCTTGGTTAGTTAACGCGATCGCTCGTCAGGTGACAGAATTTTTGGCTAAAGATGTGACGATTCCGATCACTGTAGAATTGATTAATCAAGCAAAAGAGATTCTTATTCGGCGACAAGATACGCATTTAGATAGCCTTGCCGAAAGATTGAGAGAAGATCGTGTCAAAGCGATTATTGAACCAATGTTGGCAGGGCAAGGTTTACCGAACGTTCCCAATGACGATATTCGATATTTGTTGGATTTGGGACTATGCAAAATGGATAATAGCAGAGGTCTAGAAATCGCTAATCCCATTTATCAAGAATTCATACCTAGAGTTTTAAGCTATACCACAAATGCTTCGATCGGGAGAATTGAACCGAGATGGTTAAGCGACAAGGGTGAACTAATACCAATGGAATTATTAGCCGCGTTTCTAGAATTTTGGCAACAACATGGGGAACCATTGTTTAAAAGTACTCCCTATCCTGAAATTGCGCCCCATTTAGTATTAATGGCTTTTCTGCATCGCGTTGTCAATGGTGGCGGAACCTTAGAGAGAGAGTATGCTGTCGGTTCGGGGCGGATGGATATTTGTTTGCGCTACGGGGAACTAGTCTTAGGAATGGAATTAAAAGTATGGCGAGACGGTAGACCCGATCCTTTAGCAGAAGGATTAAAACAATTGGATAAGTATCTATCGGGTTTAAATTTGGATACGGGTTGGTTAGTGATCTTCGATCGCCGATCTGATTTGTTACCTCTAAGCGATCGCACCACCACCGAAAATGCCACTAGTCCCGCAGGGCGCAGTATTATTGTGATTCGCGGATAAATTATGATTAATTCATTATTTCTTTTTGTAAGACAAAAAACAATCAGAGTATGGGTTTTGGCTTTTAATTTTGCCGTAAAAAAAATGAAAATCGCTATATTTAATCATTCATTCTTTGGTAAAATGCAATGAAGAAATTCCCCCGTAAAAACAAACTTTTACCATAGAGTAGCGCTGACAATGACTGAATCTACATCAATTCTCAGTAAACCGATCCAGTTGCCATCCGATCAAGATGCATCGGGACGCACGCTAGGCGAAGAAGAAATTAAACTGCTGTCAGAAGCGATACATAGCGGGACACTTACGAGTACTAAAGGAAACTTTGTAAAATCTCTGGAAACTCAATTTGCGGAGATGATCGGGGTCAAGTATGCCTATGCCTGTTCTTCTGGTTCTGGCGCTATTCATACCGCAATCTGTGCGATCGATCCTGAACCAGGGGATGAAATTATTACTACTTCCATTACCGATATGGGAGCTTTAACCCCAATTCTTTATCAAGGAGCAATCCCCGTATTTGCTGATGTCGATCCCACTACTTGGAATGTTACGGCGGAATCGATTAAGGCTTGTTTAAGTGATCGCACTAAAGCAATTATCGTCACCCACCTATTTGGCAATCCTTGCAATATGACCGAGATTGTCGAACTTGCCGAATCACGCGGCATTCCGATTATCGAAGATTGCGCTCAGTCATTTTTTGCGACTCACAATGGAACTAGAGTTGGCGCACTTGGTGATATTGGCTGCTTTAGTTTGCAACAGGGGAAACATATTACTACGGGTGAAGGCGGAATCGTCACCACTAATAACGAAGAATTTGCGCGGCGAATGTTCTTGTTTGTGAATAAAGCATGGGGATATGGCGATCCTCAGCCCGATCATTATTTCCTTGCGCTCAATGGACGCATGAATGAGTTACAGGGTGCAGTTGCGGTGGCTCAACTCGCCAAGTTGGATGGCATTGTCAAAAGCCGTCAAGTCGCAGCCGATAAGTTGACAGTGAAATTGCAAGGACTAGATGGGATTAAAACTCCTGCGATCGATCCGCGCAATACCCATGTTTATTGGAAATATTGTTTGAGTGTTGACAGTACTAAAATTGCCGATGGAGCCGTTGGCTTAGCCAAGAATCTGAAAACTAAGGGTATTTTCTCTGCTCCTCGCTATATTCAGAAGCCAGCGTTCATGTGTGAGATTTTTCAGAAGCAAAGGACTTTCGGAAATTCTCGTTTTCCGTTTACATTGGCTCGACCTGAAGCCGTAGATTATGACGCGGCGAAATTTACGGGTACTTATGCAGGGCTAGAGTCAGTGTTGGTCTTGCCTTGGAATGAGCGCTACACCGATGAACATATTGATTACATCGCGGCAGCGATCCATGAAGCTGTTGCCCAGCTTAGTTAAGGAATGAAAAATAAATAACCTATGAGAGTAGGGGCGGGTTTAGTCGATAATTTGACCATACACCGAGAGGTTCTGAATAAAACCCGCCCCTACAGTTAAGTGATGATTTTATTAAATTCCCAATCTTAACCACCCAAGGGATATTTTAAAGTGCCATGAAGCAGCTCTTTAAAAATGTTTGTAGAGAAGTTCAGGAGAAAAACATTATGTCAGATACAAAGTTGCGGTTTGGGTTAATTGGAGCAGGCGCGATCGCCCAATCTTATCTCCAAGCTTTTGAGAACTGTGAAATTGCGGAATTAGTTGGTATTGGACTTTGGACAAATTTGAAGCAAAAAATGGATGAACGTGCCATTAGGG
>JBAXTW010000014.1:0-56168 GCA_037129985.1 Pseudanabaena sp. ELA645
TCAAGGCGTATCGTCAATGGTTGAAGATGCAAGAACCAACTTGGGCGCATGTGGACTATCCTGCGATCGATTATCAAAATATCGTTTATTATTCAGCGCCTAAACAGTCCAAGAAAAAGGCAAGTCTCGATGAAGTCGATCCTGAATTGTTGGATACATTTGAGAAACTAGGAATTTCGATCAACGAGCAGAAGCGTCTTAGTAATGTCGCCGTTGATGTCATTTTTGATAGCGTATCGATCGCCACAACCTTTAAAAAAGACCTAGCCAAAGTCGGTGTCATCTTCTGCTCGATCACCGAAGCGATGCATGAATATCCCGAACTAATCAAAAAATATTTAGGAAGTGTCGTCCCGATCGCTGATAACTACTATTCAGCCCTAAATGCCGCCGTATTTACCGATGGCTCCTTCGTTTACATTCCCAAAGGCGTGAAATGTCCGATGGACTTATCCACCTACTTCCGCATTAACAACGGCGATTCGGGACAGTTTGAACGCACCCTAATCGTTGCTGAAGAAGGAGCCTATGTTAGCTATCTTGAAGGCTGTACCGCGCCAATGTTTGACACGAATCAACTGCACGCCGCCGTAGTTGAGCTAGTTGCCCTAGATGATGCTGAAATCAAATATTCCACAGTCCAAAATTGGTTCGCTGGCGATAAAAATGGCAAAGGCGGCATCTACAACTTTGTAACTAAGCGCGGCTTGTGCCAAGGTAAAAACTCCAAAATTTCTTGGACTCAAGTAGAAACTGGTTCCGCGATTACTTGGAAATATCCGAGTTGCGTCCTTGTCGGCGAAAATTCCGTTGGTGAGTTTTATTCAGTAGCGCTAACAAATAACAAACAACAAGCCGATACAGGATCCAAGATGATCCATGTGGGCAAAAATACCCGCAGTAAGATTGTTTCTAAAGGTATTTCCGCAGGCGGCTCCCAAAATAGCTATCGTGGCTTGGTAAAAATTTCACCAAAAGCGGAAGGCGCAAGAAACTATTCTCAATGCGACTCGATGTTAATCGGTGATTGTTCTCAAGCGAACACTTTCCCCTATATCCAAGTCCAAAACAACACCGCTAGAGTCGAGCATGAAGCCTCTACTTCCAAAATTGGCGAAGAACAACTCTTCTACTTCCAACAACGCGGTATCGCCGTAGAAGATGCTGTCTCCATGATTATTAGCGGCTTCTGCAAGGAAGTATTTAACGCATTGCCAATGGAGTTTGCAGTTGAGGCAGATAAGCTTTTGGCTCTGAAGTTAGAGAATAGTGTCGGTTAACTATGTATGGATGCTGATAAAACAAAAGAAAGAAAAATCCTTGAGAGTTTTGTAGTAGATAACAAAGATCTGGAAGCTTTAGAATCCAAAGTAGCTAGATTTAATATTTTTGAAGCTATTGGGATGGTTCGGCAAGAGATAAAGCACTCAAACTTTATTGGTTTTTTGCTAGATCCATCCGAAAAGCATCAACTTAAGGATTTATTTATAAAAAAGCTTTTAATCAATATTTTGCAGCATTCTCACGATGCACCTTTAGACATCCTTGACGTTAGTATCTCAGATTTCAACGATGCTGAAGTAAGGCGTGAATGGAAAAACATCGATCTTCTCATTTATTCTCAAAGCAACAATTTTGTTTGCACAATTGAAAATAAAGTTGATTCTTCGGAAGGTAATAACCAGCTAAAAAATTATTCGGAATTGATTTATAAAGAGTTTCCTAAATGCAAGAAGATATTTGTTTACCTTTCCAAGAATGGCGATGAGGCTTCTGAAGTTATTCTTAATATTACCGAGAACGGATCTGCTTCTGAGGTTCAGGTTAACTGGCAATCTCTCAGTTATACAACAATTGCAGATATTATCGAGACAGTTTGCAACGATTTTAGATTGCAGCTTAAGGAAGATATTTATCTATCAATGTGCCATTATGTTGATTTAATTAGGAGACACATTATGAGTGAATCAGATATTGCAAAACTCTGTCGTAAGATCTACAAACAGCATCGTCAAGCTATCGAGCTAATCTATGAACATCGCCTCGATATTCGGTCAGACATAAAAGAATATTTAGGGAAAATCATTCAAGAGTTTACATCATCTGAAAAAGGCAGTCTTGAAGAAGATCAGTCCACACAGACGTATATAAGGTTTTCGCCCAAAGAGTGGGATGACTTGTCATTTCAAAAGACTGCTTTAAAATGGACTAAGAGTAAAAGAATATTATTATTTGAGTTTAGGAATGTTCCTGAAAGTTTAGAATTAAACTTAGTTATAGGTCCTGGATCCATAGAGATAAGAAAGGATATTAGTCAGAAAATCGAAGGGCTAGAAACAGAGCTAAGAGTATTAAAAATTAAAGATTGTAATATTAGAGGAAAAGCAGGTTGGAACTACGTTTGTGGTCTTCCAATTCTTACTTCATCTGACTATACCGATGAGAGTCTAGAAGATTTACAAGAGAAGATTAGAATTTTTTGGATTGAATTCGTTAGTAAAGACTTAAAAACAATTCGTGATGCAATTTATAATTCATCTGAAAAAATAAGCGAAAATACTCAATCTTTTAACCCATAAGAAATAAAGTGTCTTACTTTTTTTAAATATTACCTAACTGCAAAAAGCTAAAAGCCAATAGCTATAAACATATGGAAGAACTTATAGAATTGCGATCGCTAGTGCAGAGAGGAGATTTGCAATCCGCACTCACCTTGATCGATGAACTAGAAGAGATGAGCAAAGACGATAAGATCAATAAAGTCTATAGTCATGCGGTGATTCTTTTGCTGCATTTGATTAAGCAAGCGGCGGAAAAACGCTCCACTAGTTCTTGGGAAGTTTCAATTCACAATTCAGCAACTTCGATCCAACGCACTAACAAACGGCGTAAGGCTGGCGGGAATTACCTAAGCGATCGCGAACTTAGGGAAATTCTCGAAGAAGCCTATGATCGCGCTCTGGATAATGCTCGACTTGAAGCTTTTGGTGGTGCTTATGATGCGATCGCTCTTGGTAAAATGGTTAATCGATCTGCGATCCTCGAACAGGCTATGCAAGATATTACGCCCTTCCCAGCCAAGGAATAGCGGTGCGCGGCTTCGTTGAGAAGGGGGTATAATTATTCGTGAGTGCATCAGGAGAATAAATCTATGCAACTGTTATACGAGCAGGATTATGGACTTTGGGCTGAACAGATGGCAAACCTATTAGCCACTGGTCGCTTTTCCGAGTTAGACATTGAGAATTTAGTCGAAGAGGTACGGGATTTGTCTAAACGGGAGCGCGATCGCCTATTGAGTAGTTTGCGTTTAATTGTGCATCATTTACTTAAATGGGACTACCAGCCTCAACGCAGATCAAGAAGTTGGCAGGGAACTATTCAAAGGGAGCGAGCAAATATTTCTCTTTATCTAGAAGACAGTCCCAGTCTCAAGCGTCATTTAGCCAATGAGTGGTTACATAAAATTTATGCAGTAGCCTGTGCGGATGCATTTAAAGAAACAGGTTTACAGTTTCCTGAGATTTGTCCCTATGGGATTAGTGAGGTCTTAAATCGAGATATTAATCTTTAAGAAGGGTAGATAACATGGAAACTTTAGGATCTAACAAAACAAATATATGACTACCAAGGTAACTGTTATCCGATCGCAAAATAAATCTTTAGGCGAAGGGATTCACGAATTTTGGGAATACCGTGAACTGCTGTATATGTTGATGCTGCGGCGGATATCTGTGCGCTATAAGCAGACGGTGATTGGGATTGCGTGGGTTCTTATTCAGCCATTAGTGGCGATGACTATCTTCAGTGTCATTTTCGGCAATTTAGTCAAAATACCATCCGATGGAGTTCCCTATCCTATTTTTGTTTATTCGGCACTGGTTTTATGGGGACTATTTTCCGAAGGCGTGAGTCGTTCTGGCTCCAGTTTACTCACAGAAGCGCAGTTAATTACCAAGGTTTATTTCCCCCGACTAATTATCCCCCTAGCGGCTGTTGGTTCAGCGTGGATTGATTTTGTCGTTTCTTTATTTTTGTTATTACCGCTTGCCGTTATTTATGGAATGCGTCCAAATTGGGGATTGCTACTAATTCCACCAGTGACGATCATGACGATGGTATTGGCGACAGGTATTGGCATGATCTTAGCGGCGCTCAATGTCCGCTATCGAGATTTTCAGTATATTATTCCGTTTTTAATTCAGGTTTGGCTCTATGCTTCGCCTGTAGTTTATTCTGTGCAGATCGTACCTCAGCGTTTTTTGTTTTGGTATTATCTCAACCCGATGGCGGGCTTTTTAGATGTATTTCGGTTTGCGGTGACGGGACAGACGGCATTTAGTTGGATTGGGTTTGGTTGGTCAACAGTCAGTGCGATCGCTATTTTTAGTCTAGGAACTTGGATATTTCGTTCGGCGGAAGAGGGATTTGCGGATTATATATAGGACATACCTTTTGACGTTGATTTGACTTAGTTTTTAATGAATGTGTTGTATTTATGATTCGTAGAGAATTTGAGCTATGTATGTAGGAAAAACTTTTAGGCAACGTGAGTATAATCATCCATAAGTGCATCAGGAGAATAAATCTATGACAGCAATTACCGCGCGTGAACTAGAGATGCAAATGCCCGATGCGCGAAAACTCTTGAGTGATGAGCCTGAAATGGAAAGTTCTTTGCATTATATGCAGTTGCTGTTGCTGGTAACTTGCTTAGAGTGGGCTTGGCAAGAACACGATGATTTTTTTATTGGGGCAAATCTAACAATTTACTTTAGCCGCCAGCAATTAAAAAATCATGATTTTCGTGGGCCAGACCTTTTTTTAGTCAAAAATACGACTAGAGAACCGCGTAATTCATGGGTAGTTTGGGAGGAGGACGGTCGATATCCTGATCTGATTATTGAGCTTTTGTCTGATTCAACGGCTAAGACAGATCGCACTTTAAAACGAGATTTGTATGCTGAAAGGTTTCATACGCCCGAATATTTCTATTTTTCACCTGACACATTAGAGTTTGCTGGTTTTAGGTTAGACATTAATAAATACAAACCAATTACTCCTAATATTCAAGGCTGGCTTTGGAGCGAAACACTTGGCTTTTTCTTGGGAATACATGATCGACAACTCCGCTACTTTTCGCTAGAAGGCGCGATTTTACCCACCCCCCAAGAAGCTGCTAAAAACGAAATGCTCAAAGCTAATCATGCAACGCAAATAGCTAATCATGCAACGCAAATAGCTAATCAAGCTACGGAAGAGTTGCAAGAATTAAAGGCAAAAATGCGATCGCTTGGTATTGAGTAAGATATTAGTTTTTGAGCAGGGTAGCGACATGGAAACTTTATATGAGCAGGATTATGGACTTTGGGCTGAGCAGATGGCGGATCTGATCGCAGCAGGGCGGTTTTCGGAGTTAGATATCGAGAATTTAGTAGAGGAGGTGCGGGATTTGTCAAAACGGGAGCGCGATCGCCTATTAAGTAGCCTACGTTTAATCGTGCATCATTTACTGAAGTGGGATCATCAACCCCAGCGCAGGTCAAGAAGTTGGCAAACTACTATCCAACGAGAACGACTGAATATTAAAAAATATTTGCGAGATAGTCCAAGTCTCAAGTGCTATCTAACTGATGAATATGTGTGTCAAGTTTATGAAACTGGTCGCTTAGATGCGATCGCAGAGACAGACTTAGATATGCCTATTAGTTGCTACTATACTATTGGGGATGTATTGGAACGGGATGTTAATTTAACCTAGTTTTTCATGAGTATGTTATATTTAGGTAAATATCTTGTGTGTTGATTCGCGGAGAGCTAGAGCTATGCAATATCTATCATCTAACGTCATTGTCAATGGTCTATCTAATGTTTTAGAGTTAGTCAAGTGTGAGCCTGTTGTTATTTTTCAAGAACAGGAAGAGGTTGCTGTTATCTTGTCAATGAAGGAATATCAAAGAATTTTGGCTAATAATGTTAAGGATTTTCAATCTTTTGGCGATCGCGTTGGACAAAAAGCTCAAGATAGAGGCTTAACGGAGGAAAAACTTTTAGAGATTTTAAACCCTAGAGAATTTATAGAAAAATTTAGCCAGACTTAGATGTTTGTTACTTGATGTCAAAGTTCTGGGTAGTATAAAACTTATGACGCAGCCAGTAATTCAGGTTAGAGATTTAAGTAAGTGTTACCAGATTCGGTCAACTGCGCCGAAGCCTTACCATAGCTTGCGGGAAGATTTTGTTGATGGGTTTAAGGGGTTGTTGCGGGGTGAGTGGGGACAGTCTCAGTCTGAGGATTTTTGGGCTTTGAAGGATGTCAGCTTTGATGTGAATCAGGGTGAGGTGGTGGGGATTATTGGGCGCAATGGTGCGGGGAAAAGCACTTTATTAAAAATTCTGTCGCGGATTGTGCGTCCGACTTCGGGTGAGGTGATGATTAGGGGGCGGGTGGGTTCGTTGTTGGAGGTAGGGACTGGGTTTCACCCTGAGTTGACGGGGCGGGAAAATATTTTTATGAATGGTGCGGTTTTGGGGATGAAGCGGGCGGAGATTGTGCGTAAGTTTGATGAGATTGTGGCGTTTGCGGAGGTGGAGAAGTTTTTGGATACGCCTGTTAAGTTTTATTCTTCGGGGATGTATGTGCGGTTGGCGTTTGCGGTGGCGGCGCATTTGGAGCCTGAGATTTTGATTGTTGATGAGGTTTTGGCTGTTGGGGATATAGAATTCCAAAAAAAGTGTTTAGATAAAATGGAGGCAGTAAGTAAAAATGAAGGAAAAACAGTACTATTGGTGAGTCATAATGTTGCTTCCGTAAGATCACTATGCCAGCAGAGTATCATGCTACACAAGGGCAATATGTGTCTTTTTGGATGCACTAAAGATGTTATTGATCACTATTTAGATAATAGCCGCAACTATAGCTCAGTGTTCATATGGGATGAAAATAACACACCCAATTCTTCAACTATTCAGCTTTTAAAAGCTTTTATTCTGGATAAAGCAAAGAACTTAGCATCATGTTTAGATGTTTCGGAAAACTTTTATATTGTTTTAGAATATAAATTACTGAAACCAGTAGTAGGTTTAAGATTTGGTCTTTTAATTCAAAATAATGAAGGTATATTGATGTGTGGCTCTAACAATCCCAATATTAAAGAGGAAACAAAAGGTATTGGCAATCATAAGTGCTGTATTATGTTTCCGTCCTACACCTTAAATTCTGGAAGATATTCAGTTGCATTTGGTGCTGATTCGCTACCCTACTTCCGTCGAATTCTTACAACCGAATATTGCCTTGAATTTGCTGTTGAAGATACATATGGTCATGGTTATTTAAAAGAGCCACTGCCTGGAATTATCCGCCCTAAACTAGAATGGATAGAAGCATAAAAAATTATTTTAATAGTAATTTTTTGCTTCTTAATTTAATAAAACAAACTATCAGGTGAATATAATGCTTGCAATTGCTTTTTTTAAACAAATACGTTCATTTACTGTAAAAATAAAGCGAAGATTACCATTTTTCTTTCAAATCAAAGAAGAAAAAATCAATGAAATAGACACCGCCATAGCAAATTCCAGTAACCGTCAAATGATTTATTTGGGAAATAATAGAGCTTTGACTACTACAATTTTTGGGCATTCGATTTTTCTGGACACCAGAGATATATCTTTAACTCCACATATTCTTATGAAGGGATTTTGGGAAATTTGGATTACTAGGGTTTTTATTGAATTAATCAAAAAGGATATGAATGTTATAGAAATTGGAGCTAATATAGGTTATTACACTACTCTCGCAGCATCGAAAGTCGGACAAAATGGTAAAGTATTTGCTTTTGAGGCAGATCCCAATACTTTTGAAAATTTATTTCATTCCATAGAAGTAAACGGGTTTCTTGATCGAGTGACTTTGGTTAATACTGCTGTTCTGGAAGATGACTATCAAAGTGTAAATTTTTATAGCTTAGAAAAACATCATGGTAGTAATAGCATTAGCAAATTTTCTGCAAACTCTTTAGAATGTTTGCACGACAGTGCTAATGTGATTAGTATTGCAGCTACCTCACTAGATTCTTTTTTTCATAATCAAGAATTGAAAATAGATTTGATCAAGATAGATGCAGAAGGAAGTGAACCTCGTATTCTCAGAGGCATGAAAAGATTAATAAGAGATAATCCTGATCTCAAAATAGTCTGTGAATTTGTTCCCAGTATCTTGATATCTTTTGGTGAAGAGCCAGATAATTTCTTAGATGAGATTATAAGCTTTGGATTTAAACTGAATAAAATTGATCCATACTTAGGTATAGTTCCAACCACCAAGCAAGAATTATTAACTTGTAATGCATATGATCTATTTTTAGAAAGAGATAGTAACTAGAAATTTATAATCACGAATTTCTTTTGATATATTTGACAATATGTACTACAATTTTCTTGAACAGGCTACAAGCTTTTAATTGATTGATATATAAACTATTAAGGTAAACAAAATGAAGTCTTTTTCAAGCTTTTTTAAAAATACTCTTAAATATTATCTAAATAGGTTTAAGAGTTTTTTTATAAGGGAGGCGTATTACCTAGGAGATTATCAACTATTGACTAGATTATTCACCGAGCAACTATTTTTCGTCGATACCAGAGATATTTCTGTGGCTCCTAGTATTATAGTCAGTGGCAAATGGGAACCTACCATGACTAAAGTGTTTATGGAAACAGTTAAAGATGGTATGACTGTTGTAGATATAGGCGGGCATTTAGGATATTACACTATCTTGTCTGGTTTTCTAGTTGGAGCTAAGGGAAAAGTATACACTTTTGAAGCTAATCCAACAATTTTTGAGACTCTCTTTAAAAATGTATTTATTAATGGATTTATAGAAAAAATAAAAATAGAAAATAAAGCTGTTTATAATTGTTCAACTAAAATTAAATTTAACACCTTAAAAAGAGCAACTGGGGGAAATAGTATTGTCCATTTTTCGGATTCTTATAAAGAAACTTATCAAGAATCTGTTGAAACTATTGAAGTTGAGGCTATTTCGTTAGACGATTACTTTGTAGATATTTTTCAGGATATTGATGTTATGAAAATAGATGCAGAGGGTAGCGAGCCATATATTTTTCGAGGAATGGAGAAATTACTTGCTCGCACGAAAAAAATCACCATCTTCTGCGAATTTAATCTTGGTTTAATAGTTGGAGCAGGTAATGACCCAAAAGAGTTTCTTGAATCCCTGATTCAATATGGATTTATTATTAAAAGAATTGATGGTAAACAAGGTTTGATTAATACATCAGTAGACGAGTTACTAGATTTAAAGGTAGCCGACTTGTTCTTATTGAAAAACAACTAATCTTAAAGAATAGCCATTAAAAATGAAAATACTTTACGATATTACAATTCTAGGAAATAACTTCAGCCAAACAGATCCAAAAACTGGCATTTACAGAGTTACGGAAGAGCTTCTACTAGAATTATTAAAGAAAGAGGATATTGAAACAACTCTAGCCAGTTTGTGCAGCCCTGATCCAGCATTATCGTCAATTAACTGTCATCTTTATATTAAAGATCGCATAGAAGTCGATTTATTTAATTTTGAGGATACTTTTCAAAGTCATTTAGGATTAAATTGGTTATATAGATTACTTTATGGCACTTATTTTTCTCGCGATTTCCAAAAACCTCCAAAATATTCCTTAAAGTCAATACCAGTTAGAGGAATATTAAAGCTGTTAGAAATAACGAAATTATACATGTATGATCGATATCAATATTGCAATAGTGATAAATATGATATTTTGCACTCTACTTACTACAAACTACCATCTGAAGAGCTTACAAAAAATCTACCTAGATTACTGATGGTACATGATCTGATACCTATAAAATCAGTAGAATTTGTTTCAAAGCAATTAATACCTTACTTTGATAGTATTCTCAAAAGTATTAACTACAACAAAGATTGGATTGTTTGTAACTCTGAATATACTCGGCAAGAATTTTGTGAATACACAGGCATGAATTATGAAAAAACTTTTGTTACTCACCTAGCAGCTGACAAACAATTTTATCCCATAACTAATTCTGAGATTATACAAACAATAAATCAGCGCTACAATATACCAGAAAACAACTATTTTTTGTGTTTAGCGAGTCAACTTGAACCCCGCAAGAATATTCCTCATCTTATTAATTCTTTTGTAGATTTAATTACAGAGCATCCCAATTTAGATGTAAATCTAGTTCTAATTGGCACAACTCGTTATAGAAGAGCAGAAATAGAACATACTCTTCAACAGATTTCTCAGTATAAAGGCAGAATTATTATTACAGGCTATGTCCCTGACAAAGATCTTAGTGCAATCTATAGCGGTGCTACTGCCTTTGTATTTCCTTCCCTCTACGAAGGATTCGGACTACCCATACTAGAAGCAATGCAATGCGGTACACCTGTTATTTCATCTAATTCAACATCTCTTCCAGAAGTAGTTGGTGATGCTGGTATTTTGATTGATCCGAAAGATAAAGCTCAACTATGCCAAGCAATGCTAAACGTATTAAATGATGAAACACTAAGAGACAACTTAAAACAAAAAGGACTAGAAAGAGCTAAACAATTTAGTTGGGAGAAATGTGCCAATGAAACTGTAGAAATTTATAAAAAAATAATTGCCAGTAAATAAATCATGCTTAAAGTTGCCTACGATATTTCCACATTAGGGCAAGGGTTTATTAACCCCAAAGCAAAAACAGGAGTATATCGTGTTGTCGAGTCTCTATTTTTTGAGCTTCTCAAATCATCAGAAATTGAGATCACAACTATTCCCCTCAATCAAATTAGTAGCATTTGGGAAAATATAAGCACATCTCTTTATTTGCAAGATCAAAGCTTATGCGAAAAAATACTCTTTGATTCTTGTTTTGCCAGTCGCCTTAATTTGACCCCAATCTACCAAACCGCCGTCAAATCACAAAAACAGTTAATTCAATTTTCTCTAAAAAAGTATCCAATCCTCTATAAATCTAGCCTATCAATTCAAGTCCCTTTCAAGTTAATCAGTAAGCTAGACATAAAATCCACATTTAACCCTGAAAAGTTTAATATCTATCACTCCCCCTTTTACCCAATTCCCGATCGCAATATTACTCATAACCTACATCGAGTTTTAACCATTCACGATCTATTACCTATCCTCACCCCCCACAACTTCACTCAAAATATATGCTCAAAATTTAAAACTATCATTAATAGCATAGATCGCCATCAAGATTGGATTACATGTAATTCTAAAAACACTAAACAGGATTTTTGTAACTATACAGGCATGAACCCAGAGCGAGTTTTTGTGACACCCCTCGCCGCCAGTAATAATTTCTATCCCGTCACAGATTCACAAATAATCTCCCAAAAACTAAGACAATATCAAATCCCAGAACAACCATACCTACTAAGCCTCTGTACTCTAGAACCCCGCAAAAACCTTAACTTTCTTTTACAATGTTTTGCTCAACTCCTTGTCCAAGCCCCTAACCTAGACCTAAACCTTGTGCTTGTCGGAGTTAGTGGCTGGAAAAACAACGATATATTTCAAACCGTTCAAAGTAACCATCTCTTAAAAAAACACGTAATCTTTACAGGATATATCCCCGATCACGACCTCAGCGCTATCTATAGCGGTGCATTAGCCTTTGTCTATCCCTCTCTCTACGAAGGCTTTGGCTTACCACCCCTTGAAGCTATGCAATGCGGTACACCCGTCATCACCTCTAACACTAGCTCCTTACCTGAAGTTGTAGGTGATGCAGGACTGATGATCAATCCCACCAATAAAGACGAGCTTTGCCAAGCAATGCTTGATCTGATTAATAACTCAGCGATCAGATATGAATTATCGCAAAAAGGTATAGATCGAGCCGCCCAATTTAGCTGGGCAAAATGTGCCGAAGAAACAATTAAAGTTTATAAAATTGCCGCCAATTCTTAAATTATGAAACTTCTTTACACCCTCACAACATATCCCCCAGCGATCGGTGGCGCACAACTGCATCAACATCTACTCGCCCAAGAACTCAAACAACAACACCAAATTCAAGTCTTTACCCATTGGGATCAAAATCGGACTGACTGGTTAATGGGAACTACCATTAACGCCCCATCCCAAAGCAAAGATTACATCATCGATGATATTCCTGTGCATTGTATGGGAATGAACCTTATAGATAAAGCCCGATTACTTCCCTATTTACCTCTTTACTATCCGTGGATGGATCTCGCCCTACCACCGATCGCCAACTGCATTAGTCGCTATCTAGATCAATATGCCCGATCCGCCGACCTGATCCACAATGTCCGCATTGGTCGCGAAGGATTAAGCTATGCCTCATACCAACTAGCCAAAAAATACGATATTCCCTTCATTTTTACCCCTGTACATCATCCAAGGTGGGTCGGTTGGCGTTATCGCGCCTATATCAAACTCTACCAACTAGCCGATGCGGTAATTGCCCTCACTGAAACCGAAAAACAAACCTTAATTAACTTAGGGGTTACCAGCGATCGCATTACAGTCACAGGCATGGGACCAATTCTAGCCGAAAAAGCGGATAGTCAAGCTTTCAAAGCAACTTATAAAATTTCCGAGCCAATTATTCTGTTTTTAGCACAACATCATTCATATAAGGGATATCAACAACTGCTCCAAGCTGCTCCAAGCATCTGGAAAAGGTTTCCCGAAGCTCAGTTTGTCTTTGCAGGACCAGCGATCGGCAATTCCGAAAAGTATTTTAAAAATCAAGATCCCAGAATACATCGTTTAGGATCTTTGACCCTTCAGGACAAAACTAACGCTTTAGCCGCTTGTACAATGCTTTGCCTGCCATCAAGCCAAGAAAGTTTTGGTGGTGTTTATACAGAAGCTTGGTATTTCGATAAACCCGTAATCGGTTGTAATATTCCCGCCGTCTCTGAAGTAATTGATCATGGCGCTAACGGCTACCTCGTAAGTCAAAATCCTAGGGAAATTGCCGATGCAATTTGTCAGATCCTCATGAACCCCAGCCAAGCCATAAAAATGGGACAAAATGGAAAACAAAAGCTTCACGCAAAATTTACATGGAGTAGAATCGCTGAGATTACCGAAAATATTTATCAAAGAGTCACTAGCTAAATATTTGCCTTGTTTGTGCATTCCAGAAGAAATTCGATGTAATTCTCAAAGTTGGGTAATGCTTTCGGCAAAGATAAAGTTTAAAGTGCCCATTAGTTTAGTTCTTTGATATCCTGTAAACCAAAATATTTAATGTTTTTGGTGAATACTTCTAATTGCAATGTGCCGAATTCCCATATCTTACCGTTAGACACAACTCCAAATAATTTTTTGTCACAATCGCCATTTAGCTTTTGGGCGGCAATAAGCTCGGCTAAGCATTGTCCCCAACCCTCCTCAAAATTATCCTTTTTCGCTTCGACTAAAATCACATAGGGCTTTTCTAAAATTATTTTGCCCCTTAGCGATCGCTTGGCAATGATGTAGTCTGGAGTACCAGAAAGATTTTCGTCATAATTTAACGGCTGGTGGCTCCAGATCAGCAAATCTTTGGTATATGAACGCCAAATCTCGGTTAGAAGTGGAGAAATAATATTTTCGCAGATGGCATATTCAGAGTTGAAGACAATTCCCTCTTGCAGCAACAGATTTAGACGAGAGAGAAGACCATAAATAGTTGCAGATTAAAATAAGATTATTTCTTTAATTCACGAATAAACTCTGTAACAGCATCATATTGATCGTGATAGATAATGTATTTGGATATAATATTCAAATCCAAATCAGGAAATAATTCGCTTCTTTCCACTTTTTGATAGCTTTTATTTAAATGATAAACATCTAAAACACCGTCTTCCCACAGCCAAATTTCAGGAATACCAATACGTTGATAAAGCTGCAACAAATCAATACTGCCACTAGTTAAAATCACCTCAATTACCAAATCAGGCACAGCCTTTTTGGTTATCAAATTATAAGATTCGTCTGGTTCTTTGCGACCATTTAATTGTTTATTCCCTAAAGTAGCACTTCCCCTCTTATAAAATCGAATCCCGCTTTCCCTGAGATAAGCCTCTAACAATAATCCGATGGTGCATTTAGTATCTTCATGTTCTTGGCTCAATGTCATAATTTCTAAAATACCATCGAGATAGGCAAACCTAACACCCTCAATATCAGCAAAAGTCGCCTCGATCGCCGCAAACTGAAACCAGCTAATTCCTGTAAGAATAAGGTGATTATCGTTAGTTTTAATTTTTTCTATTGTTGCAATCATAGTCTCAATATTATATCAAGAATTATAATTCTGTATCAAGGCTTTGCATCCTCGATAAGCTGATTATGTTTGCATAATAGTTGTGCCGCACTTGACTCGGCACAACTATCTGAAATATCAATTTTCAATGACATTTAGCTTATTGTCTATTTCCAGAGATTTTCCCAGAAAGGAACTTCCGCAGAGTCGGGCAAACTCGAAATATTCATTTTACGGCGAATATCGGCAATGTCCCAATTAGTTAATTTTGCGAGTGTTTGCGCCTCCTTCTCAAATCGGGGACGTAGCGATCGCTGATATTCTTTACCAGCAGCACAGGTTGTGTCGCCTTTGAAGGGATATCGGAGAACGTAACGTCCTTGAAAAGATTCTGGATTGGAGGTTTCCTTAAACGTCAAGTCTTCAGGGAAATTACTGCGGTTATAACGAATATGTAAGCGGGTGATGAAAACCCTACCATTACTAGGCGAAAATACAGGCCGACGGCGACCTGATGGCATGGTCAATGGGACGGTCACGGAATTGTTAGGTGAATCTAGCCAAAATACGCCTGCCTTACGAAGTTCATCATTGGAAAGCGGCTCAGCCGAGCAAGGATCGCAACTGGACATATCCCATGCATATTCCAAAAAGGCGACTTTCTTACCTTCTTTTTCGTAGGAAGTTTTAAACATCGATTTATAAAAATCACCAAATTCATTCTTCACATAGACGGGAATATCGGAACCCGATGGCACTTTGATCGTGCGATAGTTAGCGACTTCCGCTTGTCCTTTGGGAGAGAGAATGTAGACCAGCAAATCTTGATCGCCGTTAGCATTCAGCATTCCTAACCGAATCGGTAACATGAATTTTGGCGATTCAAAAGCCATCATCAGAGGACGTAATGATTGCGAACCAGTTTTGTTTAGCTCGGCAATGTTCACCTTCGCCACAAAGAACTTCATGTTTTGGCGAATATATGGCTGAAGTAAAGCCTTTGCACCTTGAGGAATTTTGTAATCATTATCAATTAACCAAGATTCTAAACCATCGGAATCCTTGGCACTGAGAATGAGAATGTCATATTCGCCGACAGCAAATTTGGCTTCGATCGTGACTTGATAATCACGGCGCTCTTTAGCTGCCATCGCTGGAGCCGCCCCTCTGGTCGCCCCTACGGCATTAGATGTCATGCGGTCATAGGCTTCATATCTAGCGCAGGGATCGGAGTCAAAATATTCCACCAAACGTGGGGCGCTAAAAGAATCAAGACGATCAATGATTTTCTGTTCACCAACGCGGACTTGCTCTTTTTTGAGCAGAACTGGGACTGGCACAACCAGTGCAAAATCCTTAACATTTCCTTGATAATCATTCGCCATTGTCAAAACTGTGCGCTTGCCATCACGCGCAATCACTACTTGCGAAGCTTTATTAAAGAGGCTAGCATCGGCTTGGGATACATAAAAACCACAGAAGGCAAAGGCGGCGGGTGAATAGGAAAACATAACCAAACAAGCCATTACTGCACTTAATACGCGCATTGGCATTAGGCTGTAGCGCTTAGGTAGCCATTGAAAGCGGGGTGCTTTCCATAAGCGATCGCCTAAAACTGTGAGTGGTGAAATCAGAAATAATGCGTAAAACATCGCATCGGAGTTAAAGAACACATTGCGGAAAATAAATGCTAATACGGCGATCGCTACAGCCCAGATTAAACGTGCATTTTTGGCATTGGGAATGGAACGGGGATCGGTAATCATAAATAGGGCAAACAGTAAGAGCGAACCACTGGTAAGGCGATGAGCTAAGACATCCCAAGTCCAGCCTAGCCAAAGATTACGCAATCCTTCTAAAAGAGAATAGGCGGCTAAAAACATGAAACTGGTATCCCAACGCCCAACCTTTTTGAGGACGATCCCGCCTAAACCGAGAAATACGAGGGCATATAAACTATCTTCGCCCCATTGTCCATTCGATACCCATGCATGGTTATTCCAAACATATTGATCTAATAACAACACCATGACGATGCCAAAGTTAGCAGGGTTAAACCAATGTTTGCCATTAGTCCGAAAGATAAATTTGCTAGCGATCGCCAAAAAAGCAGCACAAGCGATCGCGCCATAGCTATCGGAACGCAATAACAAACTCAATCCTAAGCCCGTAATCGTGGCACTTTTGAGTGATGTCCAGCGTTCTTTTTCTGGCTGTGATGGTGATGGGAATATCGATATCATGCATATTTGGGTTAACCAACAAGTCGCAAAGGTTAGGGCGATCGCGATCGGTTTGAGTGACCAGTCACGGGTACTTACGCCTAATAACAAAAATACCGACAGAAACAAAATCTGGTAATCGCGGGCATCTTTGAAAGGTGATGTGAAAAGTGCTGTACTAGGCTCGAAAAATCTGGCAAGCGATCGCGGCAGCGCGAAGGGTAACTTAAGCATAACTTTCTGGTTAACCTAATTTTTAGGATTAGTATAGCAGCCGCGATTTTAGACCTATGGGCTGTTGCATTTTTTGTAACATCTCAGAGGTGGTGTAAAAATTGGCAGATTGAGAAATGTAAAGATAGAATAGGGTATATGTTTACCATTCCTTAACAATAATGTCAGACACACTTATGGTGAAAAAAGTGGTGAAACCAGTGGTGAAAACTATGGTCGAAGCATTGCCAATTTTAGCGATCGCACCAGCGCAGCTTTTACGGGGAAACGGAATTTTATCGCAACTCCCAAAATATTTATCACGCTATGGCTCTAAAGCATCGGTGGCTAGGGTTTTAGTGATTGCTGGGAAAACTGCCAAACAAGTCACGGCGGATTATTTAAATAACAGTGACACTGATTTAGAAATTAACTTAGAAATTATTTTTGCTGATGCGATCGCTGATTGCTCTGATCAAAATCTTGCCATGCTGCGTGAACTTGTACAGCAACAAAATCCCCATGCGATCGTTGGTATTGGTGGCGGCAAGGTATTAGATACCGCCAAATTGATCGCCCATCAGTCGCAATTGCCGATCGTTACAGTTCCCACAACTGGCGCAACCTGTGCGGCTTGGACAGCTTTAAGTAATGTTTATGCTGAGAATGGCGCATTTGATTATGACGTGACCCTTGATCACTGTCCCAGTATGATGATCGTCGATTATGACGTGATTGCCACTGCGCCTAAACGGACACTTATTTCGGGCATTGGTGACGCGATCGCTAAATGGTATGAGTCTTCGGTCAGTAGTGGTAGCAGCGAAAAAACGATGGTCATCGCCGCTGTGCAAGAAGCGAGAATTTTGCGTGATATTTTATTTCAAAAGTCCGCCGAAGCGATCGCCAATCCAGAAAGTCCTGCATGGCGTGAGGTTGTGGATGCAACTGTATGTCTAGCAGGAGCGATCGGTGGTATCGGTGGTGCAAGTTGTCGGACAGTAGCTGCCCACGCTGTTCACAATGGACTTACGCATTTACCGCAAACCCACGATACATTGCATGGCGAAAAAGTTGCCTATGGGATTTTGGTGCAACTGCGTTTGGAAGAGTTTCAAGGCAATCAACTCGCCGCTTCATCGCGTCATCAATTGTTGAAGTTTTATCAAGAGATTGGTTTGCCGACGACCCTCGCTGATTTGGGATTAAGCCAAGTCACTCTGGCTGAGTTAGAGCAGATTGCGGCGATCGCTTGTCAGCCTAATTCCGATATTCACCGTTTACCGTTTAGTATCTCGCCGAGTCAAGTTCTCGCCGCGATGGTATCAACGACTAGTCCGATTGTGGCAATGGTTTAATAAAAAAGCCTCACTTTTCGAGGCTTTTTTGTTTAGATAACGGTTTAAGCCGTATTCGCTTTGGTTTCCAAGCGATCGTATCTGCTATCAGCTGACCTATACAATGCTCCAACCTATACACCTTATTTGTATTAGAGTTTCAAGTTTTACCTAATGGAGAGTTTGCAGATGAAAGTTGATTATGATTCTATGTCTAAGGCTGAACTGAAGCAATATTTTCTTAAGCATCGAGGCGATCGCGCTGCTTTTCAGGCTTATTTAGATCGTCTCAATCAGCGTTCTCTCAGAGTTATTGCTAGTCCTACAGATCCTAATTTTGATCAAAAAGTGCAAGTTGCTATCCGAGAAAGATTGGAATCGCAAGCTAAAATTTCTTTGGAATTGAGGGATAAGGTTTAGTCGATTTGTTACTGATATTGCCTCATTTCCAGATTATTGCTCTAATTTTATATTGTGATAAAATTTGCAGGTTGTTTTTAGGTGATCGCCTGTTCGAGTCTATTCGAGTGAGTAAGCAAACAACAAAAAAGCAGCCTGTTTTATGGACTGCTTTGTTATGAGGCGATCATAATATTGTTCGCTACCAAATTCTTTCGACAGGGTAGTTTTCAAATTTTCCATCACAACTGATTATTGGTAGCTTTTCAAAAATAGATTGAGAAATCAAAAGGCGGTCGAATGGATCTTTGTGTTTTGAAGGTGGTAGTTCTGATAGGGTTTTTAAATGGGCTAACTCAACGGAAAGAATTTGAAAATCTTGATAGATAAGTTTTTGTCTGACAAACTCATCGGCTGTTGTTCCTAGATCTAGAAACTCTTTTCCTTTGCTTTGTTTGATCGTCATTTCCCATACGCTAACTATACTGATAAATTTAATATTTTCTTCGTCATCAATTATTTTTTTGGCTTTGCGACTTAGTTGAGTATTGCCTTTAAAGAACCAAATCAACGAATGTGTATCAAGTAAAAAAGCACTCATCAAATATAATCCTGAAATTCTGTCAAAGGCTCATCAAATTTTTTGCCAATGAAGATCTTATCTTTGTCTGAGCCGAATAGAGATGGACGCTTTTTAGCTTTTGGTGTTTTTTGAGGTGGATGACTTGATATTTTATGCCGATCGCTTTGATTTGCAATTGCTATTGTGTCGGAAGTTAAGCTTGCTAAAAGTGCCTTGGCATGGGCGATCTGAGCGTGAGCTTGATCGACTTTAGCTTCATTTTCGTCAAGGAATTTTTGCAGACGATCTTGCAAGACTATTAAAAAATTAGTCGAGAGGTTGGATTGTGGGTTTGCAGGTGTATTTGCACTCATATTTCAAGAGCCTAGATCAAATAGTAATTTAACATTGCGATCGCTATGGAAGTGATAAAGATTGCAGATCTCGATTCTAATTGTAGGCTGTTTTTAAGCGATCGCCTGTTCGAGTCTGTTCGAGTGAGTAAGCAATCAACAAAAAAGCAGCCTGTTTGACGGACTGCTTTTTTATGAGGCGATCGCGTCCCCTAGCGAGTAGGGGAGAAAACAAAAAAGAAGGTGGATGGTACGCCCTAAAGATGGTTTCCAATCGATCGCGTCCCCTAGCGAGTAGGGGATTTGATTCTGATGATGTGGATCTAGTCTTGTTTCATGCGTTTCCAATCGATCGCGTCCCCTAGCGAGTAGGGGAATTTTCATTATGACTCTAGATGAATACCTACAAACAGTTTCCAATCGATCGCGTCCCCTAGCGAGTAGGGGATTTACCAACTATGACGATCTCGAAGACTACGCACTGTTTCCAATCGATCGCATCCCCTAGCGAGTAGGAGAGAAAATTTTGTTTTGAAAACTTTGAATAAAAGTTTCCCGTTTCCAATCGATCGCGTCCCCTAGCGAGTAGGGGATTCACTCGAAAAGATTGGAACGAGTGGGCTACCAAGAGTTTCCAATCGATCGCGTCCCCTAGCGAGTAGGGAAACTTGTACATTGATCTTAGCGAGTAGGAGGATATCCTTGAGTGTGATTATCACAGGGTAATAGCTGGTTTCCAATCGATCGCGTCCCCTAGCGAGTAGGGGAGTCATGTGGACGGGCTTCGGCGTTTTTGAGCCTTAGTTTCCAATCGATCGCGTCCCCTAGCGAGTAGGAGACTTGTATTAAACAATTGGAGATCGCCTTGAAAAGAGAGTTTCCAATCGATCGCGTCCCCTAGCGAGTAGGGGATGTGAAGATCTACTGCGAACAGATTCACGCTCAAAAGAAGTTTCCAATCGATCGCGTCCCCTAGCGAGTAGGAGAAAGATGCTGCTGCCAACATTCCTTCAATGGAAGAATTGTCGTTTCCAATCGATCGCGTCCCCCTAGCGAGTAGGAGATCTTGTCGTTGGCGACCTTAACAGAATTGAACTTGTGTTTCCAATCGATCGCGTCCCCTAGCGAGTAGGGGAAAAGCAAAATGCCATGACCTTGCAAAAGGAGCGAAGGTTTCCAATCGATCGCGTCCCCTAGCGAGTAGGGGACAAGAGGCGATCGCATTCACTAAAAAACATTGGGAGTTTCCAATCGATCGCGTCCCCTAGCGAGTAGGGGATCAATTCAGCAACAAGAATGAGCTTTCTACTGAAACTAGGTTTCCAATCGATCGCGTCCCCTAGCGAGTAGGGGAAATCTCCTAAGAAGAAGTGGATGAAGTGGGACACTGCTGGTTTCCAATCGATCGCGTCCCCTAGCGAGTAGGGGAAACGTTGATGCTACTGGCAACTTTACCGTTTTTGAGTTTCCAATCGATCGCGTCCCCTAGCGAGTAGGGGAATTAGAAATCCAAGAGGCGATATTACAAAAGGCTTGGTTTCCAATCGATCGCGTCCCCTAACGAGTAGGAGAGAAATGAGACAAACTGACAAAATTTCAGATTCTCAGTTTCCAATTGATCGCGTCCCCTAGCGAGTAGGGGAAACCTCTTAATAAGAATACAAGACGAAACTAACTGAAGTTTCCAATCGATCGCGTCCCCTAGCGAGTAGGAGATGAATCACGAAACGGCGTGGTAACAATTCCAACAAAGTTTCCAATTGATCGCGTCCCCTAGCGAGTAGGGGAATTAGGAATGTTCTCGTGAAAAAAACACATTTTCGCTGTTTCCAATCGATCGCGTCCCCTAGCGAGTAGGAGAATACACTCGTGAGACTGAAACATACGGGCGGTGTGTGTTTCCAATCGATCGCGTCCCCTAGCGAGTAGGAGATGGACGCATGGATAGACGAGTTGCATTGAACTTGCTGCTTCCAATCGATCACGTCCCCTAGCGAGTAGGGGATTCACTCAAGGTAAGCACATTAGAGTACGGCGTTCCACGTTTCCAATCGATCGCGTCCCCTAGCGAGTAGGAGACTCAGCGAAGAAATCGCATCTTCCTCTGTACGATCAAGTTTCCAATCGATCGCATCCCCTAGCGAGTAGGGGACACGATGTCGAACTGGCTTTTCGTGGTGAAATCTACGGGTTTCCAATCGATCGCATCCCCTAGCGAGTAGGGGACAAACAATTATCACTATTGGAGATCGCATCATGACTGTTTCCAATCGATCGCGTCCCCTAGCGAGTAGGAGACAGGAGTATACCCCATGAAATGGTCACAGGTCACAGGTTTCCAATCGATCGCGTCCCCTAGCGAGTAGGGGAAGCACAATCGGTTAGGTTCTCGCCACTCCCTACGACGTTTCCAATCGATCGCGTCCCCTAGCGAGTAGGAGATGGATATTCATGCTCGGTCATGTCTTTGAAGCGTTGTTTCCAATCGATCGCGTCCCCTAGCGAGTAGGGGAATATAACGAGCATTCATTCAGATCTTTCAACATGGAATTTCCAATCGATCGCGTCCCCTAGCGAGTAGGGGATCTAGTATACGAAGGACTCAAGACATTCGGTTACACGTTTCCAATCGATCGCGTCCCCTAGCGAGTAGGAGAATTAGAGCAGCAAATTTTTAAGCTTAAATTTATTATCCAGTTTCCAATCGATCGCGTCCCCTAGCGAGTAGGAGAACTAATCCTCAAACATTTGAATTTGATGGATGGGTATGGTTTCCAATCGATCGCGTCCCCTAGCGAGTAGGAGACATTAATCATGGCATACATTCAAAAACCCAACGAAGGGTTTCCAATCGATCGCGTCCCCTAGCGAGTAGGGGAGTCATGGATTCTAATATCTCGTCATCGCTCAATTTGTTTCCAATCGATCGCGTCCCCTAGCGAGTAGGAGACAGTCACCATCTTGCAAACCATGAATGAGAATCTAGCGTTTCCAATCGATCGCGTCCCCTAGCGAGTAGGAGATGGATGGTAAGCGTACTGTTGAAGCTACAGCCTCCAAGTTTCCAATCGATCGCGTCCCCTAGCGAGTAGGGGAACATGTTCCTGCGTATGGTATCTACAAGGAGTTCTAGTTTCCAATCGATCGCGTCCCCTAGCGAGTAGGGGAATTTACATTCAAAACCCCAACGAAGGGACGCTCTGGATGTTTCCAATCGATCGCGTCCCCTAGCGAGTAGGGGAGATTGGCAACGTAAGGCATCACGCGAAAAAGCGTTTAGTTTCCAATCGATCGCGTCCCCTAGCGAGTAGGGGATCACGATGCAGTCAAACGAGCTATAAGCAACGGCTCAATGTTTCCAATCGATCGCGTCCCCTAGCGAGTAGGGGATGCACCAACATGGGTAGTGGATGACTGCTATGCACAAGCGTTTCCAATCGATCACGTCCCCTAGCGAGTAGGGGATTTGTTGCAGGTCTTAGCGCACCATTTGTTAAAGAGTTTCCAATCGATCGCGTCCCCTAGCGAGTAGGGGGACATCACGGCGCTCAAGTTGGTATGGTCAGCGATCGCGCGTTTCCAATCGATCGCGTCCCCTAGCGAGTAGGGGAAGAATACTGGACAACCAAAGACGGGCGCAAAATCGCAGTTTCCAATCGATCGCGTCCCCTAGCGAGTAGGGGAAAGGTGATTGTCTCAATGATTTTGGTGAAATTCAAAACGGTTTCCAATCGATCGCGTCCCCTAGCGAGTAGGGGAGAGATTACCGATACGCTTGGCAATCACATCACTTGGACGTTTCCAATCGATCGCGTCCCCTAGCGAGTAGGGGATTTAACTGATGATTTAACTCTCGGTGAATTGTTCGCATCGTTTCCAATCGATCGCGTCCCCTAGCGAGTAGGAGAAATGGAATTCAAACCCAAGCTTATGCTGGCGAAGATGTTTCCAATCGATCGCGTCCCCTAGCGAGTAGGGGACTTAATTAAATTAGCTGTAGAAAATAATTGCATTTACTTTCCAATCGATCGCGTCTCTTAGCGAGTAGGAGAATAGCAAGTTCGTTCACTCACTTTCGCTCATTATTTTACTAGTTTCCAATCGATCGCGTCCCCTAGCGAGTAGGAGAGCAAAACAGCTTTCAGTTTCAACCCGCAAAATGTTGTTTCCAATCGATCGCGCCCCCTAGCGAGTAGGGGAATGGGTGTATTTGATAAGTTGCCAGAAACTCAAGTGTTTCCAATCGATCGCATCCCCTAGCGAGTAGGAGATCATGACTTCCTTCAAGGTGTACTAGCTCAAACTGGTGTGTTTCCAATTGATCGCGTCCCCTAGCGAGTAGGAGACCTAGCGCTAAGAACAAGCATGAGTTCCTTCCAGTTGGGTTTCCAATCGATCGCGTCCCCTAGCGAGTAGGAGAATGATGTTGCTACTACTGTCCTTATGGGTCTATGTAGGTTTCCAATCGATCGCGTCCCCTAGCGAGTAGGGGATATTCGTGACCTATATGCAGGAGCTATGGCACAAGCACACAAGTTTCCAATCGATCGCGTCCCCTAGCGAGTAGGAGACTTTAACCAAAAAGTATTAAGAGGATATCACAATGGTTTCCAATCGATCGCGTCCCCTAGCGAGTAGGAGAAACGGTTATCTGGAAGAAGCTGCACTGCACAACAATAAGTTTCCAATCGATCGCGCCCCCTAGCAATTAGGGGATGATTTTGTGAGGGCTATCCGTTATCACCAATGGAAGTTTCCAATCGATCGCGTCCCCTAGCGAGTAGGAGATTAAAATGATCATTCAAAAAATCGGTGTCGCTTACGAGCGGTTTCCAATCGATCGCGTCCCCTAGCGAGTAGGGGAACACAAGGTTATCGCAACATTCTTATCACACTTCAGTTGTTTCCAATCGATCGCGTCCCCTAGCGTGTAGGGGAGTTACCACATACGCTCTATATCTACAGTCTCCTATCATTTGGTTTCCAATCAATCGCGTCCCCTAGCGTGTAGGGGAGAAAACACAATTGTTACATTTGAAAGACAAGATGGTGATGAGTTTCCAATCAATCGCGTCCCCTAGCGTGTAAGGGAGACGACAACCCCAAATCTGTCTACTGATGCTATCGATAGTTTCCAATCAATCGCGTCCCCTAGCGTGTAGGGGAATATCTCAAGGGGGGATCTCAAAATGGCTGGCGAAGTTTCCAATCAATCGCGTCCCCTAGCGTGTAGGGGATCTATACCCTTACAACTCAGTGACTAAAGCAATGGTGTTTCCAATCAATCGCGTCCCCTAGCGTGTAGGGGAAACTTGGCGGCGGCTTCTGTAACATTTTCTACTGCGTTTCCAATCAATCGCGTCCCCTAGCGTGTAGGGGAAAGGTTATGCAAACGCACTACTTACTCTACAATTTGAGTTTCCAATCAATCGCGTCCCCTAGCGTGTAGGGGAATCTTATACCCTTAGCTCTCGTCAACGCGATAAGTCGTTTCCAATCAATCGCGTCCCCTAGCGTGTAGGGGAGTATAGACTTTAATTTGGAAACTATTGAGGGTTTAATGTTTCCAATCAATCGCGTCCCCTAGCGTGTAGGGGACAATCAGCGCCTATGACAGCTTAGATTGCCCCTATGCGTTTCCAATCAATCGCGTCCCCTAGCGTGTAGGGGACGCAAAATTCCAAAACTGCATTACACACATTATAACCATGAAAGTTTCCAATCGATCGCATTCCCTAGCGAGTAGGAGATGGGAATGGAAAGCCAAGTGGGTGGAAAACCTTATGTTTCCAATCAATCGCGTCCCCTAACGAGTAGGGGAATATTTGGAGGAACTGCGATCACTGAGTATGTACCGTTTCCAATCAATCGCGTCCCCTAACGAGAAGGGGAAGCCGAGCTTAACCGCAAGATCGGGCGAGGATTATAGAAGTTTCCAATCAATCGCGTCCCCTAACGAGTAGGGAAAGTAAAGAAACATTCGCGCAGCAATTCATTAAAGCGTTTCCAATCGATCGCGTCCCCTAGCGAGTAATTAATAATGATCTCAAAAGTTCTACATTAAGAGGTTTCCAATCGATCGCGTCCCCTAGCGAGTAGGGGAACCCAATTCATTGTATGCAAGTAATGTAAATAGACTTCGTTTCCAATCGATCGCGTCCCCTAGCGAGTAGGGGATCACACAAAAACAGCACAAAGAATCCACGACGGCGCAAACAAGTTTCCAATCAATCGCGTCCCCTAGCGAGTAGGGGAGATGGTTTGAAGGCAATTACCCTAATAGTGTTTGGAGCTTTAAGTTTCCAATCGATCGCGTCCCCTAGCGAGTAGGAGAGATCCGAGTTCAAATGCTGAGAGCATGGCTTTTCGGTTTCCAATCGATCGCGTCCCCTAGCGAGTAGGGGAAAGGTATGAAGGATTTTAAAGATGCAATGAACGCCTAGTTTCCAATCGATCGCGTCCCATAACGAGTAGGAGACAAAGATTTGATTCAGTAAATCAAGATGATGGAGTCGGGTTTCCAATCGATCGCGTCCCCTAGCGAGTAGGAGAAAACATTACCCAAATGTACCAATCCATGAAGACATGTTTCCAATCGATCGCGTCCCCTAGCGAGTAGGAGACTTCACCACAACCGCGCAGTTACTAACCATTGACTCGTTTCCAATCGATCGCGTCCCCTAGCGAGTAGGAGATTCACCGCAGAAAATCCAGAACAAAAGAAGTTACCTAGTTAGTTTCCAATCAATCGCGTCCCCTAACGAGTAGGAGACTAGATGCACTCCTTAGCGCACACATAGAGTTTCGGTTTCCAATCAATCGCGTCCCCTAGCGAGTAGGAGATCTATCACAAACTATTGCAGATAATCGATCTCACCAATGAGGGGAAATCTGCAATTCGTTGTGCCTGCTGAAAAGCCAAATGCGTTTCCAATCGATCGCGTCCCCTAGCGAGTAGGGGATTTTGTTTGATGCTTATAACTCCACTCTTACCCTCAACGTTTCCAATCGATCGCGTCCCCTAGCGAGTAGGGGAACACAGTCCATGAGTGCAGTCAGTCTCAGCGTATTGGGTTTCCAATCGATCGCGTCCCCTAGCGAGTAGGGAATTAATTGAAACTTTAAGCGCTCGTGATTTATCTGAAGGGTTTCCAATCGATCGCGTCCCCTAGCGAGTAGGGGACATCATTATCGCGATGGACAATGTTGCGGCGCTAGGTATGCAGTTTCCAATCGATCGCGTCCCCTAGCGAGTAGGAGAACAGGCACACTGGAATATCAAGGGTGATAACTTCTAGTTTCCAATCGATCGCGTCCCCTAGCGAGTAGGGGATAAT
The DNA here is from genome assembly GCA_037129985.1 of Pseudanabaena sp. ELA645. Lineage (GTDB taxonomy): Bacteria > Cyanobacteriota > Cyanobacteriia > Pseudanabaenales > Pseudanabaenaceae > Pseudanabaena. The sequence goes on from JBAXTW010000014.1 coordinate 26,732, forward strand.
CCTTTACTCAGTAAGAGTATTGCAGGATCGGGTGTTTCCAATCGATCGCATCCCCTAGCGAGTAGGAGACCTAATTATCCCTATCAAGTTTTTTGAGATCCTGAAGTTTCCAATTGATCGCGTCCCCTAGCGAGTAGGAGAACTCAATATCAGAATGGTGTTGCGCTAACTCGCAAGGTGTTTCCAATCGATCGCGTCCCCTAGCGAGTAGGAGACTGAAGGCACTACAACAATTGTTTCTGAACCTATAGCGGCGTTTGAGCGGTCTTTCGGTACTTGCCGCTATTTATTTTTGGGAGCAGACATATTTAATCGTTACAAATCCTATCGATTCTGGAGGATTAGAGCGTAATGCACCTGGTTTAAGAAAACTTTCTCCAGTGATTTGGTCGTAAAGCTTTTGTAGTCTTGATGTCATATTTTGACAATCTCCTGAAAAGTCAGCGATAAGATGCTCTTCAAGGCGACCATCTGACCCATATTTAACTCTTTCATTTCTCCACCAAACAATATTTCCGTTTCTACGAATTGAATCTTGCCACACATAATCGGCTCTTCCGTCATTTGTTTCCCCCAATTTCACTAAATCTCTAGCAGATACTTCTAGGGGATAGGCGATCGCAATTAAGCCAAGCATTAGCAGTAATTTTTTCATGGTTAAATTGTGTGAATTTAGAACTATTTTACAAGGCATCTCATAAATTTTATGATGACTATATAGTTATTTAAGTTGACTCGGATCTTGGAGAATAATCTGTGGATTACCTTTGTACTCATTGACAATTCCAGAGATTTGAACAGTCTCCCCTATCAGTTTTTCTAAATCGCCAAACTGACTGCGATCATCTGCAAATATCACTGCTGAAAAAGGACATGATCGGTAATCTTTGCAAAAATTTATGAAAGTCGTATTTGTTTGGGAGACAAAAACATCGATAACTTTCCCTGAGATAATAACCTGTTTACCGATGTACTTAGGGGCATCGGTGTAGTTAATTGAGTTACTTTGGGCGATCGCAGACTGTTGAGATAGGTTAGAACTTCTATTTATTTCAGGAGACGGGGCAAAGCAACTGGTACAAAATAACAAAATGCCAGTGCTTACGATAATTGGTGTAAGTTTCATAAAAAGTATCCCTTGTATAGTTGTTTCCAATCGATCGCGTCCCCTAGCGAGTAGGAGAGGACAGCAAACAAAGCGGGATCGGCTCATCAATCGATGTTTCCAATTGATCGCGTCCCCTAGCGAGTAGGAGATCTGTTTATCAATCGCTAGCATTTGGTCGTGAGGCATTTCCAATCGATCACGTCCCCTAGCGAGTAGGAGACTAATTTTGATACTGCCAAAACTGACAATAACTCGTCAGCTAATAAGAAGCGATCGCCTTAATCACCTCCTCCAAATCCTTATGCACCTGTGACATTAAACTAGCAGATTTTAAGGATACAAAAGACTGACCAGCAACTAAATTTAAACAATCAAGCAAAACCTTTGTCCATTGCTCTTGATTTCCTTTACCCCAAGCCTCATAAACCTCTTGAGGAGACATTCCCCTTAATCGATGAAATAACTCGTTACGTTCATCCGCTAACTGTTCCCAAACAATCGAAATTGGATGACCTGTTAACCGTGAACTCGGTTCAAACGTGGATTCAAATAGCGTGTATAGAACTCGCCCATACAAACCAAGCTTATTACGGTTTAAATCATCTTTCTGATTTGAATATTTCAGAGCATTTTCAAATCTAGAATTAATAGTACGTTTTGCAACTGGCGAACCTTCCTTATCACCACGATAACGCCTAGAATCATATTCTCGAATTTTACTACCTCTTTGATCAAGCGCAGGATCACCATTGCGATCCAGTTTAATGAAGCTGTAGTGAATATTAGATCCATGAGTCGCGATCGCCCATTCACAAATCAACCCCTCGATCGCTCTCACACTATGAAAAAGCGCCTCAGTCGGATCGCCATTTTTCATCCTCACCACAGCCAGATAAGCCATTTCATAACCCTTCCACCACCATTCCCTAACTCGGCTAGGTGTCACAAAACTCATCCTGTTAGCAAACTCATCAAACTTAGCCGCATTCCACAACTTCGCCAGTTCCAGTAAATGATCCAACTTCACCTTCAGCACCGAATCTTCTAAACCCAGACTGTCCACAACACTAGCCACCCCAGCATAATCATCCCTTGCCAGCAAATTCTCTAACTTCTTAAATTGCAACGTCTCAAAATAGGACGAACCCTTTAAAAACTTAGTCCTATCTGGATCTAACTCACTACTAACCAGAAACTCCACCTTTTTACCAAAGCGAATCAAACAAGTTAACTGCACCGCCGAAGAAATTGCAGGAGTCCCCGCCTGATGACTCACAATCACGCGATCGCTCTTAGAAATCCACTTGTTTTCCTCCCACTTTGTCAACTCCGCCTTTACTAGCGTCAATGTCGCATCCCAATCATCTAACCCATCCGCCCCCTGTTGCGGCTTCAAAACCGAAAATTCAAGCTTTTCATTGGCAAACCTTTCACCAAACACTTGCATAAAATAATGCTTCAAAATTGGCTGAAGCGTATATGTATCCTGCCAATAGGGTGAATCCGAATGACCTCGACTGTAATCATCAAAAATCGCCTCCTGATCGGTCAGCAAAACAATAATGCGATCGGGCTTATTCTTTTTATCAGTCTTAAACTCCTGACAAAAGCCATCCAACAAAGGAAAAGTCAAACGCTCCCAATATGTCTCAATTGCATCACCATAAGCAATTCCCATCACCCTTGCAGGCAAAGTCAACAAATCACTATTACTCTCTGGTGTTGGCGAAAATTCGTTTTCACAGGGATATAACTGCTCCATCTTTTTAATCCGCAAATCTCCCCAGCCAGTATCATCCGTCAGCTTGACATCACTATTACCCGTCGTCACAATCCAAACTACAGACATGATTAAGCTCCAAGATTTACAAAAAAAGACTACAGAAACTCAGTGATGATCGTACTAAAACAACTCAAAATCCGATCAAGCTCATTGAGATAGAAAACATTACTATCAAGAGTGAGCAACTTATTTTCTAACTTCAAAAACTGCCATAAATTGCCCGTCGTCACACATCCATAAACCTTATCCAAAGTCTCACCATGCTTTTGGTTATAGCGAATTGCCCCATACATTTGCGCCGCACATTGCCCTAGCCCATTCTCCAAATTATCGCGCTTCGCCTCAACGATCGCCATAATTGGCGTACTAATAAAAGTTGCCGTCGTACCCTTACCAAGAATAAAATCACATTCTCCTACCAGTCCCGCCTCGCGATCGCTATCAAGGTTTTTGCCCGAATAAATAGCCAACTGTGTCGAAAAATGCGCCTCCACTTCCAACAAAATTGGCGCAATAATAAACTCAGATTTTGCCTTTTCGCTGCTAGTCGTGAGCGCAAATTTCTTACCCTTCGCAAGGGTTTCCAACAACCAACTACTAATTTGAATCGTACTTTCTGGAGATGCAAACAAGTCCTGCTCAACAAAATCGAGAGAGAACTTATCTATAATCTGTTCAACCGTAAAATCACTGTAAGCCATAGTTTTATAGTTTTCTTTCTCTATAGTGAATCAACCGTAGGATGGGTTAGCGACAGCGTAACCCATCATCTTCATCAACTATTCTATTTCCCAAGGCTTTCCCCATAACTGTTTAAACTGACCATCATCAGCCAAGAAATCCAGAAAATCTAAGCATTTGTCAGATTTATCAGGGAAAATCGTCAATAGTTCAATATATTGATCTGTATCTTCTACCAACCATTTTGTTGAATCAATAGGGTCTCGAACTTGCTTTTTTAAAGGATACATTCGATGCCATAGTCGCCCGATCTGTATTTGTTGCTGTCTATTTTTTCCTCCTGTAACAGATGATTGCTTAATAGATAATGCAGGAATACGCATCCTTTTATCTGCATCTTGATAATCTCCATGTAACCAATGAATAGCTTCAGAATCTGAATCATCATCTGCACGCCTGCCCCAAACCTGCACATTATCAACGTGCCATGATTCTCGCCATCCATCTGCATAGCTCTTTACACCTTGTAGTTTTAGCCAGATTTTAGCTACATTTTGCAACTGATTTAAAAAAGCAGAAATATGATTGAGGTTATAAACCTTAACATCACGGCGAAATTCACCTTCCCATTCCCAATGACAGCCGATCAGATATTTTTTATTATGCTGCCTATAATATTTCTCATAAAATAACCGATGATCAGCTCTGCGCCATGATTTGCCAAAACCACCAAAGATCATGGCAAATTGATTTAGATGTAAGATTAGATTTTTTAAAGCAGTTTTACGTTCTTCTGAAAGATTCTGTGATAATAACCAGCCTAGTTCTCCTTCTACTTGATAGCTAGGTTCATTACCAAACATTTGCTCATCAAGGCTAGTTGTCACAAAGTTCATCATCAATAAACCCCATACACCTTGCCCTGAAACACCGCCGAAAATTTTCTCGACTTCTCGTTCTGCCGTCTCCGCATCCGTTAAACCACCAAAAATCCGCAACGCATGACCACGAATCGCCGCCCGAAAAATATTGGGACGAAACTCGCCAGATTCATCTAAACGCTTAGATGACATCCCTTGCCCTTTCAAAAGATGCGGCGGATACAACAACTCACCCTTTAGTTGATCCCGATGCCCATAACCTGCGGAAACCCGACAACCAATCCCACGACCCATCGCCGCTTCCCAAATTTGCCAGATCTCATCCCACTCAGACTCCTCAAGCTCCTCCGAAGCCGAAATTCCAAACTGAATTGTGGGTTGATAGAGCGAAATTTGGATTTTGGCTCCTTCTTTCTCACTATTCATCACCTGTAACTTTTGCTGTGGGTGAACTAAATCAACCAACCCATCACACCAACTATCGTCCGTAGGATAACCACCATGAAAGCGCAAAATCCCTGGAGAGAAATCCCCTTTAGAAATCTCCTGTCCGCAATATTTAACAAGGCGATCGCCAAATAACCGCTTGCAAGCCTGACGAAAAGCTCCCTTCATACTCGAACCTGGGTAAAAAGGATAGCCAGACGCACCAATAACAGGACGAATCACGCCATCATCCTGACCTGAATTCGTCACAAATCGCCAACTAATCGTATATTCCTGCGTTTTGACTGGCTCATCAAATATCGGCGCAACAGGATAAGCTTCACTTGTCCACTCTTCACACCAGATCTCAGCATCTTGCGAATCGCCAGCCTTTTTGCGCTCTGGATCAAGACGTTGCAACTGACAGCGCCCATTCGTTTGCGCCTGAAACATCATCGGCACTTTTCTATAAGCATCGGGAATATTTGACATTTTTTTAGTCCCTAAAAACTATTTTTTCTTATAGCGCTGAGTCCACCAAACCAAACAGTCGCAAAGTTGCGTCAGCACAGCCATCGCCACCCGTTGATCTTGAATGTCTACCTCTTTCCACAGCCTTTCTGCCATCGCTCGCACAGCTTTAGCATCTTCAGCTTTTACAGGATCGTTAGGAATTTTTACACCTGCTTTTGCCATTACCGCCACAAGTTGCTCCCATGTCTCTTTCCAGTAAGCACCCTTAGGAGTGCCTTGCAAGCGCAAATGCTCACCCCAGAAACGTTCTAAGCCATAAGCCACAGCTACACGCATCTTAAAGGCTTGCCCCAAAGAATCTTTGTCACGTTCTTTCGCATCTAGAACCAGCTTCTGAGCGATCCGATCCAAATCGTAGGTTTTCCAAGCCATTACTGATACTCTCCTGCAAGTGTGACATTACAACGACCAAAGCCAACCGACTCCAAACCACCAAAATACATATCCTGTGAAGCGCTATCGCCAAAAGGTTTCCAGCCTAATTCCTTCAAAGCGATCGGAAATATTAAAACGCTTCCCTCTGGCAAAGCCTCAACATTAAAAAAGGCTCCTCCATCTACCTTTTTCATGTCATCCATCATCTTGATGCGACTCTGGCGATACAAAGCCATGTCATGCAACATCGCAATATCGTTATCGCCAACCACCACCAAACTCTCAACCGCCAGATCTGCACCAGTAGGAATCCATTTCTGCATTGCTTCGGCTTCGATTTGCTGCTCGATTTCCATAAATCCAAGGTTGAAAAATAGGATTTGTTTAGCAGTACCGCGATCGCTAATTTGACGACCCCGCAGAGTTTTCGCCGATGTGTAAGGTCTTGGGATAGCGTCTGTAGATCCCGTAATCAATTTATATCGCTTCAGCAATCTTGGGCAACTAATCCAAACTACAGGCTGTCCTGGACAAAATACAGGCAACCAAACCAGCGAAGCATATTCAAATTTGACGATCGCTTCCGTAGTCCCGCCATCAGGTCTACCCTCTACAGATTCATGTCCGTACCATGCATTCTCTAATCCCGTTCCCGTCTTACGCATATCCGCCCGAAAGCGTCCACGAATCGAACTACCTGCAATAATCCCTGTCTGCGTAAATTGATCGCGAAAAATCAAATTGAGATTACCAGACTCCTCACCTGCGGCAGCGCCAACATGCAAAGGGGCAAGGGTTTCAATAATTCCATAGGCTTTTTTGTACATTAATCCTCTCCTTTTTGTGTGATTTTTAGGTCAGCTTTCGGCTCAACTTTAGGCTCGATTTTGATTTCTACAGGTAAGCACAAACCACAACCAAACTGCCGCAACGGTAGCCCCTCACCCGACGCAAACCACTCAGGCGGGAAGTCCCACCAAGTGAGATCGAGGGGATGTTTGACCACATAAACCGTTCCCGCAGGCACGGCATAGCGACCAATGCTCAGCTTACTTGCCCGTTTATTTTGCGTCTCACCTTTACCCACGCGATAACGCCAAGGCTCAGGGCGATCGGTCAGCATCTCAGGACGCTTATTGCTAAAGCGAACGTCGTTAGGATAGCGAGTTGAGAGATTGTTGCTTCCCCATACCGCAGGCGCAATCAGCGCAAAACTTCGCCCGATTTTTTGCTTCAGTAATTTGAGAATCGAACTATGCTCTGTCAGTTCTTGACTGGTGATTTCCACAATGTGATTTTCACCACCAAAGCGATACCATCCATCAGGAAGTTTATGCGTCGAGAGATAAACCAAACAGCTATCTTCACGCATCTGCACAGCGTTCTCTAAAAACAATCCATCGCGATCGCGCACATGTTTCTCATCATCCTTAAGATAAGGATGCAAAATCGGCATGAATTCCCAAGGAGTTTTCCCAACATCATTCAGCTTGCCTTTCTCAGGACGCTTTAGCTGTGGGGTTTGCTTGTGCCAAGAGTTGATACTCTGCCATTGATATTCAGGATCGAGATCGGGATGTTGACGCTCCCATTTGTGATTGGTTAGCGCCCACTCATCAAAATCCTTATTCTTCTCACCCACAATGCGCGATCGCGGAATTGGCACAAAGAAGTTCTCAGGATGATCAGACTCCGCCCAAAATGCTCCAGCCACAGCCAGATTAGTTTTTAGCTCTTGATGCTCGGTAAACTTCTGCTCCTGATTCGTCGCCAAAATCAACCCCGAAAGCGTTCCCGCATCAGGTGGAAATTTTGCACCAGAGCGTCCAACAAGGTTTTCAGGAGAGAGAAATGCGCCAGCACTGCCATAGAGCAACCCCAACGGACGTATCACAATTAGGAATTTGAACATAACTGCCACCCCACTTTAATCATGCCGTCAATCCATTCGATCATCGATTTGGGATCTTCAGACCCCGTGATTTGTCCACGTTGTTGAGAGAGCATTTCCTGCTTGTCTTCTCCGAAATACAATCCAAATAAATTAAGCGAGATCGCATCATTAGCTGTTTCAGCAGTAGCAGGTGGAATCGCATGACGAGCTTTAAGTTGCGCCAGATCTGTATATACATGGCTCCAATTCGCATCTTTGCCAGTATTGTCATTGCGATCGCGATAATCTGCTAACCATGCTAAATACTTCCAAGGCGTAGTCCACTGCACAAATTGACCATTGTTAAACAGAACCCGAATCGTCACGCGATCGCGCCCTAATTTCTTAGCCAATTTCTCAGCATCACGGCAATGCTGCAACACATCACGCTGCGGTACACTATGCCCCGCCCACACAAAACCCACACTGAGCGTAATCCCAAGTTTTCCTTGTTCCCAACTATCACGCAAATCCTGCAACCATTCAATCACTGCACGACTATCTAATTTAGGAGTCTGTTTGTCCCCATACATCACCCCAAGAAAATCATCGCCTCCCGCGTAAACTACACGTCCTTTTTGATCAAAATCTGTTTGGAATTGCTTACCCCAAGATCTTAAAGACTGGCTAAACTGAGTAACGCTAGCCTTATCTGTAAGCTTCTTGAGATGCTCACCGACCTTATCGCCATCACCCATAAACCAGCCAGTCCAATAGGTCGCACCAGACTTATCATCTTTGCGAAGCACTTCTCGAAAAGTCGGCGCATAAAGATCGCGATGGATATTTCTAGCGATCGCCCCGTAAGTAACCAATCTTTTGATTAATTCAGGAATACTCAATCGCTCATTTTCATTGATATAAGCGCGATCGTTCTCATCACCAGAAGGATCGAGAACTTCAGCAAGCCTCTTGTAAAAGCTTTTAATCTCTGCCTCATTCGTTCCCAAACTATCCATATTTGGATGCGCGATCGCATCATAGCCAGATAAACTAGAACTCTCACCATTCCAGTTTGGTACTATCCAATCGCGGCGGAGTTTACGAGTTTCCAGATCGCGCATTGCCTCATCAATCGTCTTGCCAGTACCACAAAACAATTCCCACGCATGATTCTTCCATCGCGTCCAAGAACTTATCCATCCAACTTCTGAGATTTGTAAATTCTCTGTGAGCCAGTTGTGACATTCAGTGACGATTTCTTTCCAACCTTCGGCAAGTGCGCTGTTCACATATCCTTGCAAAAAATCACCTTGAATTAAGATACGGTTTGGCATCCCTTGGATTATGTTTGCATTACCCGCCACATCATTATTAGCAGGTGAGATAACCCTAAGCCCTGAATCTTCAGCACGTTTAACGATCTTCCAGCTTAGATACGAAAGAATTTTTGAAGCACCATCAAGATCGCGCAACTTACGAGACTTCTCGATAAAACCTTGCACAGGCGCAAAGCTTACTACTGTATATTTCGCATCTTGAGTTGCTTGGGTTTTCGGCTTTTCACTGATTTGTAATGCTGTCATCACGATCCCTCTCACGCATCTATTTAACACGCATCTTATTGATTAAAAGCAATCTACCAGTAAACTCCACAAATAAGCAAATAAATAAGAATATTTTTACAATTAATTTATACAGACCAAATCAAGCTTATATAAACCCTTACAGGCAGATTTATGAACTTTAATAAATATCGTCAATTACTTGACAAAAAGCTGACATGCCAAAATCATCACAAACTCATCCCTACAGCGATCGCCAAGCCTTTGAGCGATTAATGCTACTGATTGCAACTTTTTTACGATATCCCAGTATCGGTAGTCCCGAAGCATCAACTCAAAATAATAATCAACCCCATGAATCCCTCACAGACGTAAAACAGCAACTTGAACAACTTGCTCAAGATTTGGGAATCACCATTAATAACTGCTCCATTCCCACAATTCGCAAAGACCTTGTAACACTCCGTAAATATGGCATTTTAAATAAGCGTATATATCGTTGGGGCTATTACCTCGGTACAGGCGTGATGACCAAACAAGAACTCAGCGTCGCACTCAATGCCCTTGCCTCCCTAGCCGAATATCAGCGATCGCCGCAAATTATTAGAATCTATGCATCACTACTCAAACGCTTACAAGGTTTTGATGCCGCCGAAAACAGCAAATTACTCTATCCCGTGCGATCGCAAATCAATCATCTCATCGTCACCACCGATCTCGAAGATCGCATCAAGAAAAAACAAGCCCAAAATCGTCACACCCTATTCGATAGCCTCACCACAGTCGAAAAAGCCATACTTGATGGACAAGCGATCGAGATTTACCGACATACCGATCCCTATGCCGACAATACGGGGGCAGCCCAAGTCTATCCATTACAGCTTATTTATCACGATATTGCTTGGTACTTACTCTATGAGAACTGCGGTAATTCCCACTTTATGGTCGTGCGCGTCGATCGCCTAACCGATAAATGCATAGCCATTCCATCGCAAACTCGCAGCTTACAAACCCAAAAACAAAGCCTAGATCTAGCTCACCAACTTCTCGCAAACGGTTGGGGCTTAAACATGGGCGAACCAGAAGAACAAATGCAAGAACGTCAAATGGAATTAGAATTTGAGACAGTCATAGTGCGATTTTTTGCACCCGTAATCCAGTTCATCGAAGAAGGAACCTATCGACATCCTTCTCAAAAAATTGATGCAAGACGCAAACCCGAATCCATAGACTTGCACTTAAGTTTACCGCCGCGATCACTAGGTGAATTTAGTCTCTGGGTAAATCGGTACATGGATAATGCGATCGTCCTTGCTCCACAGAGTTTAGTAAATCAGCAAGCCCAAGCCGCCCATCGACTCGCCAACCTTTACAACTCTATTATTATCCGTGACTAAAAATATTTTTAAAATAACTATTGCTAAAGCGATCGCCATGCTGTTATAGTTACAAAGGTTTAAGTTTGCTGGCGTAGCTCAGTTGGTAGAGCAGCTGATTTGTAATCAGCAGGTCACGAGTTCGAGTCTGGTCGCCAGCTTATCGAAATAAAAAAAGGCGGTGCATAGCACCGCCTTTTTTTGGTTTTAAGCAAAAAGCCCACAAGCTTTATCGTAATAATGTTGGCGATCGTCTAAACCGTTATACCCACCGTTTACACGCAAGGTGACATCTTCGACCGAGCCACCGCGATCGCATAGCGAGTTCATATTATTGTTGTCCCACCAAAAACCTGCACTAGTAAAAGGATACTTCGCCGCTACATAGGTAACGCCTTCCATCACCCTCGAATCACCGATCGCATTGCTAAAAGCCTGATAATTAGCTCGACCTGTCAACTGAATTACCCCAGCGCCCTTGTATTTTGGTCCATCCCCAGGATTAACATTACCCAGATCATCGCGATATTCGTAATCCGAACCATCAGCAAGCTCTTCAGTGTATAGCAATCCGCCTGATTCGTGGGCGATTTGACTCAGAAAATGGCGGAGTCTTGCTGGAGTCGAGATCTTGTAACGATTCAAACAAGAATTTAAATCTTGAAGTTGAACATCGGAAATTGTATTGCCAAATAAAGCTTCAGCCTTCTGTTTGCTGACAATTTGAGCCGATGCAGGAGCCGCCGCCGCCGCTAGTCCATCCCAGTGGGGTGGATAAGCAAAATAAGTGCCACTGTTTGCAGCCAATGTAACTTTCAAATGACCGTTTTCTGCTGGCTCAAACTTATCAAATCCGTAGCTTTTACCCGCAGGCACATCGATAGTTTCATTCGGTTTTGTAAGCTGGTCAGAACCAACTGGACGCACTTTAAGTTTCGTCGCAACCTTCGCTTTCATTATTCCCATATCATTTTTGCCGATGACTAAACATATTAATTATTAGCTTTTTGGGTTGTTTTTGTAAATGAAATCCATTGCTAGCGATCGCTTGAACAGATCTAGTCATAGTACTGGACGAGAAAACGGTAAAATGGCTGAAGTAAAAAACTATTTATAACTTTACACAAGCATCAATTCAGGATTAGTTCAGGAATTTCGTAGTGATTAGTAGGCAAAAAATTGGGGTGATTGGTGGCGGTCAGTTGGCTTGGATGATGGCGATCGCGGCTAAAAAACTAGGATTAGAGTTAACGGTACTAGCGGGGAGTCCCGATGAGTCAGCCGTGAGTATTGCCGATCGCGTAGTTTATGGCGATGTGAATGATGCAGAAGCAACCGCTCAACTTGCTAAGTATTGCCAAGTAATTACCTTTGAGAATGAGTTTGTCGATCTAGTCGCCTTGCAAGAACTAGAGGATTTTATTAATCAAGATTTTGTTAATCAAGAGGTCGATCGCCCGTTACTTTTTTTACCAAAACTGGAAACCCTCGCGATCTCTGTCGATAAGCTCAAGCAACGACAACATTTTCGCGATCGCCAAATTCCCACTCCCGAATTTTATGGCATTGATACAGAGATAGAACTACTAGCCGCCGCCGATCGCTTAGGTTATCCATTAGTACTCAAGGCAAGACGGCATGGCTATGACGGGAAAGGAACTTGGGTAATTGCAGATGAAATGGAATTGCGATCGGCTTGGGAAACGATGCAAAGATTACCAGCGATTGCCGAAGCATTTATTCCATTTGAGCGTGAACTTGCGGTGATTGTGGCGCGATCGCAGTCGGGAGAAATCGCTATTTATCCTGTAGTCGAGACATTGCAAACCAATCAAGTTTGTCGTTATACGATCGCTCCAGCCAGAATTAATGCAGATATTCAGACCCAAGTTAGAAATATTGCCGAACAAATTGTCACCAGTCTCGATGCGATCGGTGTATTTGGAATTGAATTCTTTTTAACGGCTGAAGGCGCTATCAGTGTGAACGAAATTGCGCCGCGTACCCATAATTCAGGGCATTACACCATCGAAGGCTGTCAAACTTCACAATTTGAGCAGTTGTTGCGCGTAGTCAGTGGTCAACCGCTTGGAAATATCTCGATGATGGCTCCTGTGGCGATCATGGTTAATTTACTTGGTTTTGAACAGAAGACTTCAGATTATCTAGAAAAGCGTCAGGCGATCGCTAGTTTTCCTAATACGCATATTCATTGGTACAACAAAACCAGTGCTTCAGTTGGGCGAAAACTCGGTCACGTTACGATTCTTGCCGAAACCTATGATATTGCTATTGACCTACGCGATCGCATTGAAACGATTTGGTATACTTAAGGTCTACTTCTGTGATCAAAAGTATGGTTTTAGCCACCCTTCAGCGCATTACCTTAGATGAATTTTCGCAACTTCCTAACATCGAAGAATCACCAGCTTGGGAACTTCTCAATGATCAAGTATTGCAAAAGCCGATACCAACTTTTTACCATAGTTCTTTACAAAAATATCTAGTTAGGGCGATCGACAATGCGAATAGCATCTATGAAGCTTTCCCAGAATTGCGCTGTATCTTGAGTAAAAACTCCATCGTTCCCGATGTAACGATCATTCATAAAAACCGTAGACCCTTGGATAATTCGGCAATTCAAGGCGCTCCAGATTGGTTGATTGAAATTCTCTCCCCCGATCAAAGTACGACCAAACTAATCGCTAAAATTCAAGCTTGTCTAGCGGAAGGAACAAAACTGGCTTGGTTACTTGATAGCCAAGAAGAAGTAATCATGATATTTCTGCCAGATCAACCTTTGCAATTGATTAGTGGCGATACGACTTTAACTGTTCTCAATGGAATTTCTCTAGAGCTAACTCCTAATCAAATTTTTGGTTGGTTACAGAAATAATTACTTCCCGCTTATTTTGGCTTTATAACCCAAACCAATCAAAATCTGTAAAATTTTCTGACTGCAATCGCCCTGAATCTCGATCGCTTGATCCTTCGATGTCCCACCCGTCCCACATTGATTTTTGAGTTGCTTGGTTAGCTTTGTCAAATTCTCTGGTGTGGTCTGAAAACCTGTCACCTCAGTTACAGTCTTACCGCCCTTACCGCGTCGGGTCACTTGAATACGCGGATTTTGTTGCTGCGGCGGCAAATCAACTGCATTTTGATCGGAATTATCCTCTTCAGGCGTACCGAACTCACGATAAACTACACGATTTTTTGCCATAGTTTTAACTTATTTATTCTGACCATGCCGATCGCCATGCTAGTTCTGCCTCAGCGATGGTCTTTTGTTGATATTTTTTTTCTAATTCTTTATGCAAATGCGCTAGCCTTGCCGATAAAACTCGTAATTCACCACGATGGGACATGACTTGGCGATCAGTAAATTCAATTTCGGCAAGACGAATATTTAGTGGTTCAGCTTTATCATCGTTGCTGACAATTTTTCGACTAACTAATAACTTGTTCAGAGTCTCCATGCTTTCGTTGAGGAGATTACTGAGGAGCGTATCCAGATTTTCTTGGTTAATACGACTATCGCGATCGCATTCTTCTAAATTCTTTTGAATGCGATCGCTCAGGGACTTGATAGTTTCGCGTAAATCTGCCTGTAAGTTTTGACGCTCTGATAATGAGATCGCCAGAAATGACTCAGGACAATGTTGGGTACAAAATTTGAAGACAGCGAGTAAAATCTGCTGCTGGGCGGCTAAGGCGATCGCTTGTGCATATTCCTGATGAATCAAGTCAATTCGACTAATCACTTCAGCGATCGCCCGTTGATTATCATGAATATCTTTATCAATACGCACTAGCATCGTCATGGTTGTTCACAGTAGTTGTTCACAATATTTTTTGATTTTCCAAAAATTAAGATAGACAACGCATTGCGCCATCTATCTTAATTTTTAATAGCAAAACTATGCTACTGCTTCGACGGGAGTTTCAGAAGCAACTTCTTCGCCAACGACAAAACGCACAAAGCGACGAACTTTGACGTTTTCGCTGAGTTTTGTACCAGTTAGCTTCACCAATTCATCAACGGTAATGCTTTGATCTTTGATGTAAGGCTGATCAAGCAAGCACAATTCTTTCAAGCGCTTTTCGATGCGACCGAGAACGATCTTTTCGCGAATTGCAGCAGGTTTGCTAGCTAAGTCATCTTTACCTGATTCGATTTGCTTTTCACTTTCGACAAAAGCGGCAGGAATATCGGCAACACTGACATATTCAACGTTAGGGCAAGCGGCAATTTGCTTGGCTACGTTATCAGCTAGTTCTTTGAGTTCTTCACGACGGGCGACGAAATCAGTTTCGCAGTTAACTTCGACTAGTACACCAATGCGGCTACCAAAGTGAATGTAACTATGGACGATGCCTTCAGAGGCTGCACGACTTGCTTTTTTGACGGCGGAGGCTAAACCCTTTTGTCTGAGGTATTCGGTTGCCTTGGTGAAATCGCCGCTAGAATCAACGAGAGCGGCTTTACAGTCTTTGATACCTGCACCAGTTCTCGCACGGAGTTCTTGAATTTGTTGAGTAGTAATGTCTGCCATATTTAATAAACTTGTTGGGGATCTCTAGGGCAACATTTCGAGGAGCGATGAGTTTTGCTCGTTGCCGAAAATATCTCTAAAATGGTTGCAGTATCCTAAGTTACCATAATTTCGGGTACACAGGAAATAGGATTTTTTTAGTTGCCCCATAAGTTAGGATCACAAATTAAATAACATATGCAAGGTAGGGGCGGGTTTTGCTGATAACTTTACCGTGTATGGTCAAATTATCGGCTAAACCCGCCCCTACAGAAGATGATGACTTTATTAAATTTCCAATCCTATTAGTAGCGCATTCCAGCCTTAAATGCATTCATTGCTTCTAGTCTTGATGGCATCAGCACACAGCGTGCTAGCAGTTCCAGATCGAGATCTGGTAATAGTTGACTATAGTTAACAAGACGATATTCTGATGAAATTAACGCATAAACAAAAAGTTGATTATTTTCCCAGAGCCAGACTTCAGGAATTTTAAAGCGGCGATATTTTTCTAATTTTTCTATGCTGCCACTGGTTAAGATCACTTCGATCGCAAGGTCGGGATTGGCTTTTTTTGCACCCAAATAATAGGATTCGTCAGGTTCAAAGGATGTCCCTTTTTCTTCACCGCGTCGAGTGGCATTTCCTACGGGTATAAATTCAATTCCCATCTCGATAAAGTAGGCTTCTAGCAAAATCGCTAGAGATTTTTTAATCAATTCATGGGGTTCGCCAACAGTCATTAGTTCAATCCAACCATCAAGATAAGTAATCCGAAAGCTACCAGATGAT
The DNA here is from genome assembly GCA_037129985.1 of Pseudanabaena sp. ELA645. GTDB lineage: Bacteria > Cyanobacteriota > Cyanobacteriia > Pseudanabaenales > Pseudanabaenaceae > Pseudanabaena. The sequence goes on from JBAXTW010000014.1 coordinate 42,661, forward strand.
ACCAAGAGGTTTTCTAGCACCACAAATTCTTGCCAGCTATAGTTTCTTGGCAGTAATAGTCTCTGTTCTAGGTTGGTATCATTTGATTTGGATAAAGTGCTGGTGGTCATAAGCTGATTTTTAGTGTCGATGGAAAGGGGACTTGGTGATGAGTTTAGGCAAATACCTCAATATCAAAAAAAATTGATCGCCAAAGGCGAAGGGGGGAAGAGAAGAGGGCAAGAGGGGAAAAGAGTAAAGGGTAATCTAAAGTCCTCACGAAGAAGAAGCGAGAAGCAGACGAAAACCGAAGTTGTAGTCCTGTTAACGCGCGTTGTTCCTGAGGCGAAACACCGAGCGGCAAACCCCAGCGCAGTCGAACCAAGAACCGCCGCGCAGCACTTTTACATCGCGATCGCCCCCATTTATCCACGCAGTTCCATCACTCGGCGCACCTTGATAATTTTCATGGTAAATGTCTTCACACCATTCCCAAACATTGCCATGCATATCATGCAATCCCCAAGCGTTCGATGATTTTTTGCCTACAGGATGGGTTTTCTGTTCTGAGTTCTGTGTATACCATGCATAGCTCCCCAACTTACTCTCATCATCACCAAAACAATATTTGCCAGTACTTCCCGCCCGACAAGCATATTCCCATTCCGCTTCACTAGGCAACCTCACCGTCTGTCCTGTCATTTGTGATAGCTTCTGACAAAACTCAACCGCCTGATGCCAAGACACAGACTCAACGGGACAATTTTCGTCACCTTTAAAGTCCGATGGATTATTCCCCATCACCGCCAGATATTGCTTCTGCGTGATTGGATATTTACTCATCCGAAACGCCTTCACATTAACTCGATGAATTGGCTGCTCGCTACTATAAGCATCTGATCCCATCATAAAACTACCCGCAGGGATATTCACGAACTCAATCAGATCTTCCACCCGATAACGAGTAGGGAGAGCAGGAGCAGTATGCGAAAACTCACTAGGATCGATCTTATGCTTGTTGGGTTCTCTGGCACAACTTGTTGCCTTTTCGATAATTTGATCCAACTGCTCTTCCAACTGGATCTTCCCTTTTCGCAAAGTATTTAAATCCACCCGTTCAAACTGCATCGGATTCAACAGAATATCGTCAATCTGCTCGAGCGTGCGTGAAATCTTTTGAAACTGATCCCATAGCCCCTTCAAGATCCTTTGCTGCTTTTGCAAAAACATCACATCACCAATTCCCTTCATCTTTTGAGGGAAATTTCGTAGCTCTTCATAGGGTCTACAAAACACCTGCAAAATACTTTGCGACTCACGCACCGATGCAGGAAAATCGAGAGCATATTTCAGCGCTTCTTGAGGGTTGACCACTAACAAACCCGCCCCACCTTTGCGATAACACCGCGCCTCAATCCGCACATTACTATATTTCGCAAAACTCTCAAACCGAGACTTCAGTTCAGCCTTAGCTTCAATAGAGCCAACATTCGGCACAACGGTTTTATAGGAAATTTCGGCACTCAGTTCAGCATCAATTTTTTGCTTAGTTTCGCGATCGCTAGAAATTATCTCAATCGTACTGATAAACTCACCACCCGCAATAAACCCTGAAATATATTCATAACCCGCTATTCTGTGAAATGCATCTAAACCATTATCGTCAATAAAATCAACCATGTCAGTCTGCAATTTGACCCCAACTATACTTTTGGGCGCTCCGCTTACCTTCACATACAGCACCGCAAAGCTAGAAAATTGGTTAGCTTTCTGCTCAACTTCCGCAACAGCCTTAGCCTTTAGCGAACCACCGAACTGAAACCAACTAGCATTTACATTCGCCTCAAAATTAGTCCCCAAGAGACTATGCAATTCGCTGCTAGATTCTACTCGTTTATAAAACAATTCCGCAGTTTGTCCATCGGTGTCCCCCATAGAAACAAAGGGATCAGATTCCACAAAAACATCATAGATCTCACCAGTGAGGGCGTTGTAGCCCATGCCCTGAATCATCCCGTCATGATAATCTCTAGTTATTTGCATGATTTATTTACATGATTTTTTAAATGTTTTTATGAATATTCGGTGCGATTAAAATTACCAATGATCGCCATAGCTATGTCCACATCCCGAATTTTGGCAAGTACTAGCATTACCCTCATACTTCTAGCAATAACACCCACTAGACGAGCAGCGCCCATAGCCACAATACAAATCTTCAAGCAGCGTATTTCGCAAAATACCCCTAAGCATCAATGCTTCTTGGCGATCAGTGACTGGCTGCAATCTACCATCCACCGCTAAATTCCTATCCAACACCACGCAATCAGTCCGATCCTGCTCTAAAGTCTTCATACTAATCACCATATACTCAGGTATAAGTCAGCTAAGGGTATTATTACATTTGTGGCATTTCAATAAATCAAACTGGCAAAAAATTTAACGATTTAAGGTTAATTCGTCTTTATTGCCTAAAATCTTTTACTAAGTAGCTGGTTGTAATTAAACATAAAATGTTTGTGGAACGGGCATCTTGCCCGTCAACAGGCTAGAAGCCTGTTCCACTATCTAATAATTAATTATGCCTACCTACTTACAACATTTTACTAACATCGAAAGTAAAAGCCGTTTAAATGTAATTTATTGGAGGAAATAGCCATGCTTCTAAATGTCAGAAAAACATAAAACTCAATATGTGAGATCTCTGCATATAATCCTGATTTCGCAAAAAAAATTGAAGTAGCTCGACGTGGGATGAAGAAATATCGCAACGCATTGATTGAGTTGGCTAAATGATTGTGCGTTACGCTGCGCTAACACACCCTACCAAAGTTATTGATCGTTGAGTTTAGAAGATTGCTCTTTTAGAGATTCTTGTAGCGATCGCGCTTCGTTAGCTCTAATCCGCTTCCAAACTTGCCAACAGGCATAAGTCATTAAAATGGTACTAATCGCAGCATATGTCCCACCCGCAGGCATACCTGACACCGCCATCGCGAGGCTTCCCACCCACAGAGTCAGAGCATAGATAAATAAAACCGTCAGCCGCTTGGATACACCAGCCTTGACTAGACGATGATGCAAATGTTGATTCCCAGCCACCATTGGGGATTCACCGCGACTAATACGCTGCAACATCACTGAGGTTGCATCCAGAATTGGCACGGCAAGAATTACATAGGGAAGAATGAGAGCGATCGTGGCTACGGACTTGACCAGCCCGATGATGCTAACCCCTGCTAGAGTAAAACCTAAAAAGTACGCACCACCATCACCCATAAAAATTTCAGCAGAACCTTTTGGCTTGAAGTTATAGCGCAAAAAACCGAGACATCCCCCTGCTAAAGCGGCGGCAATTAAAGCGGCGGCGGGTTGTTTCATAAACAAACTGGTAATCAGCAGTACGGCGGCGGCGATCGTGGTCACACCTGCGGCAAGCCCATCTAAGCCGTCGAGCCAATTGATCGCATTTGCCATACCCGCCAACCAGACCATCGTGATTGGTAAGCTGAACCAACCAAATTTGACGATGCCGATGAATGGTACGGAGATAAAGTCAATCCTAACGCCCACTCGCCAAGCCGCCGCCGCGACTGCTAACTGGGCAATCAGTCTGGGTAAGGGCGGTAAGTTAAATAAATCATCGGCAAAGCCAATTAGAAAGAAAGCCGCCCCGCCGATGGTTACACCCCAAACTTCATATTCTCTGGCTGGCGGTAAAATGCCAAACCATCCTGCGCCCCATACGAGTAATAAAGCGGAGACGCTTCCTAAAAAAATCGCCGCACCGCCCACACGCACCACAGGCGTTGTATGCATCTTGCGACTGTTCGGCTTATCTACTAATCCTGCCTTGAGTCCAAAATGACGAATAATCGGTGTACCTAGCCACACCGCGATCGCAGATACCACAAAGGCGACCAAGTAAGGGATGGCAGTTGGATGCAGCATTACAAAAATAAATTGGGTAGTTGGATTGATTAAATTTGTGATTGAAGCATAGCACTGGATTGGCTAAACGCATATCCGAAAAATCACACACTTTTCTTTAGTCGCTTAAGCGACTAAAAAAACAAGCTAATTTCCCCGCGATGCGGGGAAATTAGCTTTTGGTTGAATCTAAAGTCTGCGATCGCAATGATAGTGAACTTGCTACCACACTTACCGAACTAAACGCCATCGCTAAACCCGCGATCGTGGGATTGAGAGAGATGCCAAAGTTGGGGTAGAGAATCCCTGCGGCTACAGGTATCGCCAGAGTATTGTAGGCAAAAGCCCAGAATAGATTTTGGCGAATTTTGCGGAAGGTGGCACGACTGAGTTGGATCGCGGGAACAACATCGCTAATGTCATGGCGCATTAAGACAATATCGGCGGTTTCCATAGCCACATCAGTCCCTGAACTGAGGGCAATGCCTACGGTGGCGCTGGCTAAAGCAGGGGCATCATTCACACCATCACCGATCATGGCTACGCGCTGACCTTCGGCAAGTAATTTAGCGATCGCCGCCGCTTTTCCATCGGGCTTGACTTCAGCGATCGCTCTTTCGGTCGGAATGCCAAGTTGATTAGCGATCGCATTTGCAGTTTCTTGACGATCACCTGTGAGCATCCATACTTGTAAACCCATTGCTTCGATTTGACGAATTACTTCAGGGGCTTCAGGTTTGAGGCGATCGCGTAGGGACATCAGCCCGATTAATTGCGAATTAAGAGCTACAAAAATGGGCGTTTTACCTGCTTCTGCGAATTGTTGTGATCGCTCTAACATTTCATCAGAAATCTCGATATGGCGATCCGCAAACCATAAACTATTGCCCACTAAAATTGTTTCACCATTACAGAGCATTGCTTCCACACCGCAGCCAATTACGATTTGTGAAGATTGAGTTGGTAATAGCTCGATATTTAGTTCTTTTGTCTTGGCGATCGTCGCTGCGCCCAGAATGTGATTGGCTCCCACTTCCGCACTAGCCGCAATTTGCAACAGCCTTAAAGCTGGCTTGGGCAGATCGCGATCGCCGAGACTTTTAAAACTAGTTTGATCGAGCATTTTGCGTCCAAACACGATTAAATCATCGGTGACAACATCGGTAACTTCTGGCTGCCCCGTGGTTAAAGTGCCTGTTTTATCAAAAATTACCGCTGATAGTTGATCAATCTTTTCCAAACTTGCGCCGCCCTTGATTAAAATCCCTCTTTCCGCTCCCATCCCCGTACCGACCATGATCGCTGTCGGTGTCGCTAAACCCAACGCGCAAGGACAAGCCACTACCAAAACCGCGATCGCTAAGCGCAAACTAAACAGGATTTCCTCATGAATTACGCCGTACCAGATCAAAAATGTAGAAGCGGCGATCGCCATGACTGAGTAGGCAAAATATCCTGCTACGCGATCGGCTAGATTTTGAATTGGGGCTTTACTTTCTTGCGCCGCTTCCACTAGGGCGACAATTCTCGCCAAAGTTGTATCTGCACCAGTTTGTAAAACTTGAACGGTAATCGCCCCTGTCAAATTAAGTGTGGCTCCCGTGACTTTTGCGCCTAACTGCTTGAGGACAGGACTAGATTCACCTGTCAGCATTGACTCGTCAATACTAGAACTACCACCGATAATTTCGCCATCGACAGGAATTTTCTCCCCTGGTAAAACCACGATGCGATCGCCGACTTGTAAATCTTCGACCGCGATCGCCACTTGCATCTCCCCATCAACGCCGTTTACGAGTAATTTGGCTTGAGCAGGTTGTAAATCCATGAGCGCATGAATTGCTTGGGAAGCCCTTCCCTTAGCGCGTTCCAATAGCGCCTGTCCCAACAGCACAAACCCTAGCAACATGACTGGTTCTTCAAAAAAACAAGCCCAACCCAATTGCGGTAAAAATAAAGCGATCGTGCTAGCAAAATATGCCGAAAGCGTCCCTAAACCCACCAAGGAATTCATATTTGGGGCGCGATACCATAGGGATTTCAATCCATCCCACCAAATGGGGCGACCAACCCAACCCAGTGCGATCGTGGCGATTATCCAGTGGGCATACATGTTTCCCAAAAACGGTAGATCAACAATACCGATTAACCCCAAATGTCCGACGATCGCCAACATCACCAATGACGCAGGAATAAGAATTTCTTTGCTAATGCCAAGCCACAAAGCTTTTTGAGGGTTTTGGAGATTATTTTTAGAAGTTGGTTTGCGATCGCGTTGATCGATTAGTTCTGCCGAAAACCCAGCTTTAGCGATCGCGCCTATTAATTCACTGGCTAATTTAGCTGTTAATTCAGTAGTCTCTAGGGCTGCTAAATCCTGCGATGGGTTTACCTCGCCATAAAACACTGTCGCTTTTTCGGTTAATAAATTCACGCTTGCAGCGCTTACACCATCACAGGATAGCAAACGTTTTTCGACCACCGCTTCACAACCCGCGCATTTCATCCCCGCGATCGCCAAAGATATCGCCAAAGATACAGAAGACGATCGGGCTGATGGCGCATCCGTTTTTACTCCTGTCATTGATTGAGTCGTTGCCATTGATTGAGTTATTGCCACAAACTTATATCCGCAATCTGTAAAAAATCTATAAAAATCCACAGGCAAGATTTCTTAGCCCTAGCTCTACTATATCTAGCTAGTACTAAAAGCTGATAGCCACATATCAATACATAGGGTTAGCATATAAAAGAATTTAATTCGATGCATTGGGTAATTATTCTGATATAGCATGTCGGTATTTAGGTTTTTATCTACTTATCTTGTAAATTGTGGGTGACTGCTAAGTTTAGAGATATCAGCTAAAGTTAAGATGATTAACTCTACTAGCCATAGCTGACCGATTGGCATGATTTTATCAAAACATAGCAAGTCAACAAAATTTGCGGTATTCCTAATGTTATCTGTTTGCTACTTACCCACATGGTTCAAAATTTTCCAATCCAAATTCTCTAATAAAATTCTCTAACAATGAGTTAGCTAATGTCCATTTCTGACAGCGAATTTTCTATTCATTTTTGGGGCGTGCGCGGTAGTATCGCCACCCCAGGAATAAGCACTGTGCGCTATGGTGGTAATACACCTTGCGTAGAAATGCGTTGTCAAGGCAAGCGATTGATTTTTGATGGCGGTACGGGAATTAGAGTTTTAGGTCAGCATTTACTAAAGCAGTTACCCACAGAAGCAAATATTTTCTTTACCCATAGCCATTGGGATCATGTTCAGGGGTTTCCCTTTTTTGCACCTGCTTTTATTAAGGGTAATAAATTTAAAATTTACGGTAAAGTTGCACCCACAGGACATACCATGCAGGATCGCTTAGAAGAGCAGATGCATAACCCAAATTTCCCTGTGCCATTGCGAGTTATGGCTTCAAATCTTGAGTTCATAGATGTGGATGTGCCGAGTGTGATTGAGATAGGTAATGATGTAACCATTGAAACGGGATCGCTCAATCATCCAGGGGAAGCAACGGGATATCGTGTCAGTTGTGGCGATCGCGTAGCGGTTTATGCGACAGATACCGAACATTTTAGCGATCGCCTCGATCAAAACTTAGTACATTTGGCGCGTAATGCTGATGTGTTGATTATGGATGCTACTTATTCAGATGAGGAATATTGGTCAAGTAAAACCTCAAAAATCGGTTGGGGACATTCCACATGGCAAGAAGCGATTAAGGTGGCGGTGGCGGCGAAGGTGAAGACTCTAGTGATTTTCCACCATGATCCTTTGCATAGCGATGATTACTTGGATGAAGTTGGTATATTAGCAAAAGAGCGGTTTTCGGGGGCGGTAATGGCAAGGGAAGGAATGTGTATTTCTATCCCTATTCGCACTGGTGCAAGACCTTTAGTACAGGTTTAGCAGTTAAAGAGTGCCGCGAAGCGGCACTCTTTAACTTAAGCTAGGTTATTTTGCTCAAAATAGAAATTGTGCCGAAGCCAATCAAAATAATTCCACTTCCCCAATTCAACCAGCTTGACCAACGGCGTAATTCTAGAAACTGTTTGATAACTCCCGTAAATGTACCAGCGATCGCTAAGGGTAAGACAGAACCGATCGCATAGGCTAGCAAAAACTCTGTACCAACCAACAAATTTCCAGAACCACTTACCCAAGCTAACAAGGTCACTAGCACGGGCGTACTGCAAGGTGAAGCCACAAAACCAAATGACAAACCAACTAGCAGCGATCGCAACCCCTGCGGTAAATTTTGCGATATTTCCCAATTACCAAAACTTGGTAAACGGAAAGAAATAACTTCTAATAACTGCAATCCCATCGCGATCGCAATCATTCCCATTACCACTGACCATCCCCAAGCCGTTTGTCCATAAATTTTGCCGAGGAGCGCGGCGGCTATCCCAAAACCCGTGAGGGCGATCGCAAATCCTAAACAAAACCAAGCCGATTGTAAAGCGGATCTCCATGTACTTTTGGATTCATAACCGCCAATATAACCAATCGTGAGGGGTAACATCGATAGAGTGCAGGGAGTGAGGCTAGTAATTAGTCCTGCCAAAAAGACTACGCCCACACTTGTCCATGAGGCTTGATTGAGTTGATTATTCACCAAGACATCAGCCCATTGTTCGAGTTGATAAAACCAATTGGCTAGCGAATTTAAAAGCGTTTCCATATCCTGACCATTATTTACACCTATTTTAGTCCCCACCAAAGCCTAAATAATATGCATTAACATGCATTAATTTCAGTAATCTGTGACTGCAATTAAGTAGCTGGTCACAATTAAATGTAAAATGTGGAATGGGCATCTTGCCCCTCTACAGGCTGGAAGCCTGTTCCTCTATCTAACAATTAATTAAGCCCACTTAACTTAGTACGGTTGAGCAAATATGAAATATGCGGTAGTTTTCCCCGTTTAGTTCAGGAGGTTGCAAGTCAGTTAATTTTATGCTTAATTTAACATGAATCATTGTATAGTTCACGCTGAACTCTCGCTTTAATTATGCTTTCTTGGCGATCGCTGTTACGAATTTTTTTTGGCATCATTGCAGGGCTGATCGCAGCGATCGTCCTCCATGCCTGTCAAGCCGAACCGAATGCTTCTAATAATGGCTCTGTCGCTACTCTCAATTCGGAAGCAAATAAATCGGAAACGGGCAAAGTTACCGTTACTTCTAAGTCTCAAGATCAGCCCAAAAAACAAGCAGCATTGCCACCAGCAACTAAGGCGATCGTCGATAGTGTTCCCAATGGACTATACAATCCGCCGCGTGGCGATATCAGACTAGTAGCAATCAGCGATTTGAATAGTGCCTATGGCTCGACTGATTACGAACCAGAGGTGGATAAAGCGATCGCATTGCTTCCCTTTTGGCAGCCAGATATGGTTGTTTGTAGCGGCGATATGGTAGCGGGGCAGTATCCGTCGCTGACTGAAGATCAGATGAAAGCGATGTGGGCTGCTTTTGATGATCGCATTGCAGCACCCATGCGGAAGGCTAAGCTGCCCTATGGTTTTACAATGGGTAATCATGATGCATCTAGTGCTAGAAGTGTTTCTGGCAAGTTTTTATTCTCGCGTGAGCGGGATGTTGCCTCGAAATATTGGAACGAACCCTCTCACGATTCTGGTGTGGAATTTGTTGATCGCTTTGAGTTTCCGTTTTATTACACGTTTAAATACAAGGATGTTTTCTTTTTGACTTGGGATGGTTCGTCCGATTTTATTCCCAAAGACAAATTGGCATGGGTGGAGAAGGCTCTTCAAAGCCCAGCAGCAAAGGCGGCAAAGATCAAGATTTTGCTAGGACATTTGCCGCTCTATGCGGTGACTGTGGGACGAGACAGCGCTGGAGAAGTGATGTCAAATACAGAAGAGTTACGCGCCATGCTGGAGCGCAATAACGTCCATACTTACATTAGCGGTCATCATCACGGCTATTACCCAGCGCACAAGGGCAAACTTCAACTTCTGCATATGGGCATTCTCGGAGCGGGACCGCGCCCATATCTTGAAAGTCGGATGCCGCCGCGCAAGTCGATGACAGTAATGGATATCAACTTCTCATCGCCCGAACTGACTACCTACACTACCTACGACATGAGAACTATGCAGCCGATTAAATACGATGAGTTGCCGAAATCGATTACTGGGCATAACGGCATGGTATTGCGTCGGGATATAAAAATGCAAGATCTCAGTGCTTCAGAGCGGGCAAGTTGCGAAAAACAATTGGGAGCTAATCTCTGTAGTGCCTAAGCATTCTTTAGAGAAAGTTCTTACCCGTCCGAGAACCTCTCTCTGGATTGATTTAATCTTTCAGAAAATCACGCAGGGGTTAGCGATCGCCATCCTACTTTTGGTTGGAGCGATCGCGATTGAATTAGCAATTGCCGCCATTCCTGCCTTGCAGAGATTCGGTTTGGGATTTTTATGGACGACAGAATGGAATCCCGTTAAAAATATCTATGGAATTTTGCCGCAGATATACGGAACTCTCGTCAGTTCGTTAGTGGCGATCGCGCTGGCGATGCCTTTGGGTGTTGGTATTGCGATTTTTTTAAATGAGGATTTCGCTCCTAAAGCCTTGCGCTTGCCGATTTCCTATGCGATCGAGTTGCTCGCTGCGATTCCCAGTGTCGTTTACGGCTTGTGGGGAATTTTTGTACTGATTCCCATGTTGAAACCGTTATTGCGCTGGTTGCATCAAAATATGGGATGGATTCCATTTTTTAGTACCCTGCCTGCCAATCGATCGCTATTGCCAACAATTTTGGTGTTGACATTAATGATTTTGCCGATCGTGGTGGCGATGTCCCGCGATGCGATCGCTTCAATCCCTTTTGAGTTGCGGATGGGAGCGGCGGCGATCGGTGCGAACCGTTGGGAATTCATTCTCGGAATTGCGATTCCTGCGAGTATGTCTGGCATTGTCGGGGCGACGGTACTCGCTCTAGGAAGGGCGATCGGCGAAACAATGGCGGCGGTGATGCTGATCGGCAATGCCAATCAAATTAACTGGTCTTGGCTGGCTTCTGGTTCCACGATCGCCTCATTAGTTGCCAATCAGTTTACGGAAGCGACTGGGCTTCAAGTATCGGCTTTGCTTTATGCTGCTTTGGTGTTGATGGCTTTAACCTTAGTCGTGAATGTATTTGCGAATAGTTTTATCGCTTCTTTCCATTCATTTCAACAGCAAGAAATACTCAATCCCATTTTGCAAGTTTGTGTTGCAGACCAAGACTTTTCTGCCAGTGTTGAAGATTTTAGATCCCCCCTACCCCCCTTGGAAAGGGGGGCATTGGACGACATCAATAAGGAATGCACCGAAGAGAAATGGAAGCCAAATCCGACGAGACGCAAAATCGTATCTTTGCTTTTGACTATTGGTATATTTTTGGGAACAGCGATCGCCATTCTTGCCTTTGGCTCAATTCTTTTCAGTCTCATTACTAACGGAACGTCGCGTTTTGATGTTGCCGCCTTTACGGAACTACCGCCACCACCTTTGGAATTAGGAGGCGGCTTTGGCAATGCTATTATTGGCACGCTGCTAATGGTGGGAATTGGAGTAGGATTGAGCGCTCCCATAGGGCTTGGCGCAGCAATTTATCTGGTTGAATTTGGGCGCGGCAGAGTCCTATCGCAATGGGTGCGGTTTTTTAATGGAGTTTTGAGTGGAGTACCGTCAATTCTTTGCGGTTTGTTTGCCTATGGTTTAGTCGTACTCGCGACGGGAACCTTCTCGGCGATCGCGGGTGGTGTTGCCCTCGCAGTGGTGATGCTGCCGACGATCGCTCGAACTGCGGAAGAAGGATTGAAAGCCGTTGCTTCAGAATTGCGCGAAGGTGCGATCGCCATAGGAGCCAGTCCGATTCAAGCGATCGCATTTGTCGTCATACCTGCGGCAACTCCCGCGATCGTCACTGGTGTAGTGCTGGCGATCGCCCGTGCTGCTGGCGAAACCGCTCCATTGCTGTTTACGTCGCTATTTAGTCAATATGGATTGAATGGATTGTGGAAGCCTGTTGCTTCGATGTCGGTGCTGATTTACAACTTTGCCCTATCGCCCTATCCCAACCATCAAGCCCTAGCATGGACTGCCGCGCTGGTGTTAGTCGCGCTGATTTTGAGTATCAGTATCGCCGCCAGATTTTTGACCCGCGATCGCTTTTAGTTAAGTCGGCTTTTCATCGCACTAGGACTTTTCATCCGTCCTCTCCAACGCAGTGTTAGACTGACCCGCGAACGTAGGTGGCTGATTTTGTTGCATTATTTTAATTAAAAATCTCAGGGCTTCATTGACTGCATCTGCGCTAGAAAATATTTCTGCCACATCGGGTTCTAGACGCACCGTCGATCCACCAAAGCTCTTTCGACCTGAGCCTAGTCTCCTCACGCGCAAACTTTTTAGGTCATATTCATCTCGAAGATCGTCTTCTATTTCTAATTCAGCCTTCTTCATATACTTCACGCTCCGCTCTTGTGACTTCTCTTGTACTTATAATGCGAATTGAATCTCTTCTCTCCGTATACGAAACAATCAACAAACGTCCTCGATTTGATGCACCGACAATAAGGTAGCGATCTTCATCGTCCGAGTGGTGTGGATCGTCAAAGACAGTTCCCGCCTCATTGAATGAAACTCCATGCTTTGAAAAGTTTTTGGTTGCTTTATTCTTGTCCCACTCAAATTTCATTACGCTATTTTAGCAAAGTCTGACAAGTCTGTGATTATTATCAATCCGACCTCAATTGTATCCCAGCTATATGAATTGCATCACCCTTCGAGATCATCGATCGCACTATTATTTGTCTTTGCGATCGCCAATAACTTCTCGGAACTAAACAACGTAACTTTTTACTGAGTCATAGGGCTTCAACTCTCACGATACCTCCTTCAACTGCATCTATTCGCAATCCATACTTGTAGAGTAGTGACATTCCAATCAAAGGGTCAGTCTCTGATTCAGCAACATCAATTTCACGAAACTGTCCATCCCAAATAACTGTTACTGAATACAGATCAAAGAAAGTTTCGCTACCGTCACCCAAGGTCACGATGTCGGAAGCGTTCCACGGTAAATCAAGAGCAGCGATGATTGAAGATGGCAAAGTGAGGAACCCATTGAAACCTGTGTCAATGACAGCATCGATAACTTGCCTTTGCCCGTTCGCATTACCAACAACCAATGGAAGTGTTGCCTCACACCGCCGATTAACAACTCCTTGCATCATTTAGGTTTCACTAAACTCCGTGAGCCAAAGTGATAAACAGCACGGTGTCCAATACGAATAACCCAAGGTTGAGCATCAGGATATCGCTTGAATAATTCGTTAGTCGCTGGCAAAACATGATCGGCGACTTCAAAGGCTCCTGTTTCAATATCGATCGCTACGATTTTGCCTGTATTTCCAGATTCTACTTGCTGCCGAATGCTAGCTTCATAGAGTTCTTGCCCACGCCGAGCTAATTCTTCTTTGCTGTAGCGCCGTTGACGAACCGCCATACATTTGACCTTGTTGCGACTTGACCCATCTATTCTAGCTTGGAGAGTCTTACACTTA
>JBAXTW010000140.1:0-12567 GCA_037129985.1 Pseudanabaena sp. ELA645
GTGCAAATTAATGAATGTCATTTGCATTAAGAAAATCAGCGAACGGTAAGTATAACCAGATTTATAACAATATTGGCAAGGAAGATCAGGCACAAGCTCAGGCGTTTATCGATACTTGGACTTGGGATGATATTGCTAATCAGGGTTTAGCGGAGATTCAAGAAAATTATTTGGGTCATTTTACTTCCCAAAGTATTGATCTAATTTCTGGTTTGGCTAAGGTTTTGGGTAAGGGGAGTTTGTTGGCTTATCTGGTCAGTATGACGTTGCGAATTGCTGAAATCTATCGAGTTTTAAAACCAACTGGAAGCTTTTATTTTCATTGCGACCCAAGTGCAAGTCATTATTTGAAATTAGTGCTAGATGCTATTTTTTGCGGTCAAGGTGGAGATTTCAAAAATGAGATAATTTGGAAACGAACGAACTCTAAAGGATTAGCTTTTACTAGGTTTGCCTCTAACCATGATGTTATCTTTTATTACACCAAAAACAAGCAGTTTACATGGAATCCACAATACAAAAAACATGATGAGAAATATCTAAGTGATTTTTATAAATACACTGAACCAGAAACGGGGAGACGATATAGATTAGGTGACTTAACTAATCCTAATAAAGATAGACCGAACTTAACTTATGAATTTTTAGGTGTTACAAGAGTGTGGCGCTGGACGAAAGAGAGGATGCAAGAAGCCTACGATAAAGGGTTAGTTATTCAATCAAAAAGTGGTTCAGTTCCCGCGTTCAAAAGATACTTAGACGAGCAGGAAGGAACCCCAATTGATGATACATGGATTGATATACTTCCTATTCAATCGCAATCTGGTGAGTCTCTTGGATATCCCACTCAAAAACCATTTGGACTTTTGGAGAGAATTATTAGTGCTTCTAGTAACGAAGGCGATGTAGTTCTTGATGCTTATTGTGGCTGTGGTACGACTGTTGCAGTTTCTCAAAGATTAAACCGTCAATGGATTGGGATTGATATCACCTATCAAAGTATTAGCTTAATTCTCAAACGTTTAGAAGACACATTTGGGAAAGGCGTATTAGACAACATCACGCTTAACGGGATTCCAAAAGACATGAAATCTGCCGAAGCGTTAGCTAATAAAAGTGACGATCGCACCCGTAAAGAATTTGAAAAATGGGCAGTCCTTACCTATTCCAACAACCGCGCCACCATCAACCAAAAGAAAGGTGCAGACAAAGGCATTGATGGTATTGCTTATTTCAGAAGCGAAAAAGATGATCCTGAAAAAATTATCTTGCAAGTCAAATCTGGCAAAGTCAAATCTGGCGATATCCGCGATCTGCAAGGCACAATGCCCCGTGAGAGTGCAGTATTAGGTGTATTTATTACCCTACAAAAGCCCACCAAAGACATGATCAAAGAAGCCAAAGAAGCAGGAATTTATAAAAATCAATACATGAATGCCCCTGTCGATACAATTCGGATCGTTACCGTCCAAGAAATCATCGAAGAACAAAAACGCCTCGATATTCTCCTCAGTTTAGAAGTCCTGAAATCGGCTGAAAAGCAAATGGAGGTTAAAGCAAAACAGACAACGCTAGAATTTTCGGAAAGTGAATAGTGATTTAGCGACTATCTCATAAGCCAAGCATTTGTCTCACATCATTTAAATAAAGCGATCGCGGTTTTACTTTTAGCGAATAGCGATCGTCTTGTGATGTGATTATTTGAGAAGCGATCGCAATTTGTCTCTTATAACTCTTCCCAAAAATCAACATTTAGCATCGTGTCAATATCACTCCCAAATTGCCATTTATCAGGAAATTGGTAATCAGGATATTCAATCTTGATCCGATTTAGAGAAGTTTCAAAGCACTCATCAAACATTTTTAAGAAGTGACGTTTGAGGCTTGGGGATTGGCGAAAAAGCTTGTTAATATCCCTACGTTGATCGAATATTGTCAATAACCAACCTCGATAACATTCAGGCATATTCACATAGCAGCGCTTGAGAATATGCTCGATCAAACGCTCCAACCTATGCTCTATCTCGCGCTTGTTACTACCTGACAAACCTTCTAACTCCTCTATTAAATTTTCGATATCAAGATTGTGAAAGTCACCCACTTTTAATTGCGCGATCGCAGTCTCTAACCACAAATCAAGATCGCGATCGTAAAGTGAAGTATTTCGTGCAATTGTTTGAGTCATTGATGTTGCTCCTGCGATTGCTCATCTCAATTTGTGCTAAATTTTGATTTAATTATAAGCGATCGCCTTTACTGCACTTATTCAATGAGCGATTTAGCTAAAATCTCATAAACCAAGCAACTTAGCGATCGCCTCATAAACCAAGCATTTGTTCACCCACTACTGCCAGATATCGAAATCGCCCGTGTTGGAGTGCGATCGCGAAATTGCCTGTTTAAGCTATGTGAAAGTAAAGGGTGATCGCTAGAAATGGTGTGGTAAGCTACTTCGCAGCAATATTTTAAAATTTATGCCGCTAAAGGATGGAGATAAACGCAAGCCACCGAGAGGATTTAATTTAGCAGAAAGACACGTTCAGAAGCATTTACCTGATACACCCCAGATGCTAAAACTACTAAAGGAAGATGGTAAAGCTCATGTGTTTAACGATCTCCAAACTTTACTTGAGGTTACGGAGGCTTTGTTTGATTCGGGTGAGTTTATTGGTACGGTGAGAGGGCATGAACGCTATGGGATGTATTTCGAGCGATCAATTGGCTATAGAATTGATTTAGAAGGTAATCGATTGTCGTTGTATTTTGCAGAGATGAAAATTATTAAGGGTGAATATCATGTCATTCCACGCACAAAACCAAGCGAAGTTATCTAGTTGGAAGTTTGTTGAAATGTGGGTCGATCCTAGCTCTGATCTGCCCTATGTGTTGATGTTGGTTGGTGATGTGGATGGAAGCTATACACTTTATGACCCAACTGAGGAGTATAAAGTGGTTTATGCGGCACGAGACTATGAGAAGGTAAAAGATTTTCTGTTGGAGGATGAGTATGTGCAGATTCGCGGTAGATATCAAGAAAATGCTGAAGCACGCAAAGTTTCCAATGGATCACGTCCCCTAGCGAGTAGGGAAATAACTACCTTCATAGTTGATGGGCTAGTAAATGGCTCCCGTCCCCTAGAGAGTAGGGAAAACACAGAAGTAATACAACTTGTATACGCTTATGAAGTAGACAATGGATCACTTCCCCTAGCGAGTAGGGAAGGCTACGTTGTAGCACCGTTACACCGTCCTGAGTCCAGCCATCATTTGCGAGGGCTACCAAAAAACAGGACAAAAACAAAAAACACAACCAACTAAAAACACTAAAACTTATATCCAGCATAGTATCGATGGCTAAAACGCAAAAACGTTGTTTCAGTCATATTTAGAATGCGATCGCAAAGCGATGATACCAAATGACGCAAAGGCTCATGTATCCTAAGTCGCGAAAAAAACTACAATAGAGACAATAGCAATTGATGAAAAATCTAAATAAATTAAGACTGTGACATATAAAGTTGGACTTCTCGGATTAGGAACGGTCGGCACAGGTGTTGCCAAAATCTTCCAAGACCCTCATGGTCGCCACCCACTACTGCCAGATATCGAAATCGCCCGTATTGGAGTGCGATCGCTAAACAAGCATCGGGACGTGGCGATCGCGACAAATATAGTCACAGACGATTTAGAAGCAATAGTTAATGATCCTGCGGTTGATATTGTCGTTGAAGTAATCGGCGGGATCGAACCAGCCAAAAGTTTGATTTTAAAGGCAATCGCTAATGGCAAGCATGTAGTTACAGCCAACAAAGCTGTTATTGCCAGACATGGCAATGAAATTTTTACCGCAGCCAAACAAAAAGGCGTATATGTAATGTTAGAAGCGGCGGCTTGCGGCGGCATACCCGTGATCCAAGCCCTAAAGCAAAGTCTGGGCGGTAATCGCATTAGTCAATTAACAGGCATCGTCAACGGCACAACCAATTACATTCTCAGTCGTATGTATTTTGAAGGCGCAGATTTTGACGCAACCCTTGCCGAAGCACAGCAACTCGGCTATGCCGAAGCCGACCCCACTGCCGATGTCGATGGTTATGACGCAGCCGACAAAATGGCGATTTTGGCAAGTCTTGCCTTTGGCGATCGCATCAAACTTGAAGATATCTATCGCGAAGGCATCCGCTCGATTACCAGTGCCGACATCGGCTATGCCAAAGAACTTGGCTTCACGATTAAACTGTTAGGGATTGCCAAAAGAGCTAGCGGTGAACAAGAGGGCAATCTAGAAATCCGAGTACATCCCACCCTCATTCCGATCCAGCATCCATTAGCAAATATTCATGGTGTTACTAACGCTGTGAGAATTGAGGGTGACCCCATTGGTGAAGTTGTATTTTCAGGACCTGGTGCAGGCGCAGGCGCAACAGCCAGCGCCGTAGTCGCCGACATTATTAATGTAGTCGCCGCACTGAAATCTATGCCCAATCAGGTCAATCAACTAATGGGATGTTCCCACGAACACTATGCCAAGATTGCACCAATTGAAAATACAGTCACGCACTTTTATGCGCGATTGCTAACCCACGATAAACCAGGTGTAATCGGTGATCTCGGTACAGCCTTTGGTAAACACCATGTCAGCTTAAATGCGATTTTACAAAAAAATACGATTCACGATGGTTTAGCGGAAATCGTGGTGGTTACGCAAAAAGTGAGCGAGTTAAATTTCCAACAGGCGATCGCCACAATTCGCGAGCTACCGACACTACACAGTATTCCTACGGTGTTGCGCGTTCTATAGCTCAATAAGTAGAGGCTAATTCGCTCGCTTCGCGAGCGAATTAGCCTCTTTGTGGTTCGCTACATGTGTTCGGGATCGTATCCAAGCGCCCGCAATTTTTCCGCTAAACGTTTGGCTTTTTGCTCGGCGCGTTCCTTCTCTCCACTTGCTTATGATCGGGAAGATTAACTGGGGGGATTGCTAGATGATTTTGAGTTAGAAGATGCGTAGGCTTAACTGGAGATTGGGTAGTTTGCATAGTAACTCTAAGAGATACATTGAGTCGATTTTAGCATGACTGGAAAAAGGTGTTGTAGCGCTTATCCAAACAAAAAAACAGGGTGTATTGCACCCTGCTTTTTTTTATTCTTTTTTATTTATGATGCTTTAGCAGCATCGACTTCAGAGAAAGTTTTATAACATTTTTCCGCATCGTATATATGACAGCGATCGCCGATATCTTTCATCAATTCCCATGAGAAATTGGTCTTATATAGATATTGTCCCCAATTCTCATCAAGAGACTTATGTGCCAAACGCAAGTTATATGAAGGAATACCAGTAGAAACATGGTGAGGAACATGGACATTAATATCATGACATAAAAACTCAACCCATGCTGGATAGTCGCAATGTACGGTGCCAGTCAACTGATCGTTCGCAGCTTGCCACTTATCCTTATCCTTAAACTGGATATCAGGCATCGTGTGGTGAACGATTGTGAAGGTACTCATCCAGAAATGATAGACCAACCAAGGCATTACAAAAAAGCTAACAAATCCGAAAAAGCCTGTGGTAACAATCAAAGTTGGAAAAACGATCGCCGCATAGGCAATCACCAAGCGATAGGAAAACTTAACCTGTGATTGCTGACGCTCAGGATAGAGGCTGGCATTAAAGTGCAAATTTGCCCAATGAATGACCGAGCCAATCCACCAAAAACGAGTGCGAATTAATGTGTAAACTCCCGAAATAAGTCCTTTCCCCTGTTCATACTCTTCAACAGTAAAAGGATACCAAGCATTATCTTCGCCCATCTTGTTTGTGTGGAGGTGATGGTGATCATGCTTGAAGCGCCAACCGTGAAAAGGGAAAATCAAAGGCAAAAAGGCGATATGACCGACTAAATCGTTAACCCAAATCTTGTTAGAAAAGGAACGATGACCACAGTCATGACCAATTACGAAAAATCCTGTAAGCGCCGTGCCTGTAAAAATCCATGCCAAGGGCAGCAAATACCAAGGAGAGAAAGCGATACTGACATAGCCAAGGACGGCGGCGGTCACTGATAACAAAACACTCAACCAAGCTTTGAGTGGTTTCTTCTCAAAATATTCAGATGGAATAGTCTTGATAATGTCGCGGAGGGTTGTCTCAGAAGTGAGAGTGTGTGAGGCGTTTTGTATGGCAACCACTAAGAAGCACTCCCTACTGTAGTGAGTCGTTGACGGCTCAAACCTTGCAATTGTTGTAAAAGAACGTCAATATCCGATTGCAATTCTGCAAAATTGGCTTGCACTTCTTCGGAATATAACTTTTTAGCGGTTACGTTCAATGTCGAAATTTCTTTTGCTGGGGCTTCAGTTTGTTTGCTCATACTTCCTTATAAAACGTTTCAAAAACGTTACGATCACACCAAGAGAATACAAAAAATATTTGCAGTAAATACTGTAAATACATTCATGACTCAAATTTTAGCCTATGTCATGTGTATTTTTGTATAGATATAAATATATCTAATGAGTAATTATACGGATCAGGGTTTAATATTTCGTGCCAAGGGGCGTGTCAGCAAACAGAATTGGGGCGATCGCTGCGGCTGACCCCAAACGCTCATCGAGATAATCTTCGAGACTATAGTACTGATCCATGCGATCGCACAATCCTGCTGGACTTAGGCTTTGGATGTTATGGCTAATGATGTAACTCTGGGCTGCCGAGCCACGAAAAGCAGCGAAGGCTTCTTGGCAATAGGCTTGCTTGGAATCATTTGAGGCGGCGATCCAATCTGAGCCATGCATGTTGCCACCCAGAATTGGCTGACCATTTGCAGGAATCACAGGATGACGAGTCGCAGCGATCGCCTGAGAGGGTAAGCCCAAAAGAATCGCGATCGTGGCGACAACTAAAATAAGACTTGTAAGCATACGAAAACCACCAACTAGTCGCATAATTTAGCTCCCGAACCCTCAAAAAAACCGTTAAGGTTTGATAACATTTTCTAATTAATCGTCCTTAATATATCAAGACATATCAAAATAGTAATCGTATTCTTATCGAATAGGCTGTATTGTCTAATTTCTAGGATTTCTTAAATTTTTCTTTAGCACTCAACTATCAGGCTCTTGTTAAACTGATGTTGTGTGCGATACAGAAAAAATCGCCCACATTTATCAACTAATTTGCCCAGCCCGCCAAATGTCCGAAAATTATCTCAATCATCCTACTTTTGGCTTGCTATCTCGCTTGTGTAAAGTCGATGAGTCTCGTAGTCTGTTTACTACACTCTACGCCCAAAGGTTGTTTTTCCTAATTACGACTAGTCCTGAAGGTATCCAATTTGATCCTGTCTCACGCGCCGATGCCAAGCTTATGGTCGAAAATCAGATGCGTGCGGTACGTCGTTTTGGCTCTGACACCGATCAAAAAAATTTACAACATATATACAAGCGAACTTTTTCTCAATGACCTCGCGTATTTCTCTCAAAGCTGCGGCGAAAATTAATCTTTACCTAGAGATTACGGGCAGTCGCCCTGATGGTTATCACGATCTAGTAATGATTTTGCAAAGTATCGATCTCTGCGATCGCCTAGATATTCGCAAAATTGGTACAGATGAAATTCAAGTAACTTGTACTAATCCTGAAGTGCCTTGCGATCGCACTAATCTCGCTTATAAAGCCGCCGCGCTGATGCAAAGTGTATATCCTGAAATTGGGGGCATGGAAATCGCGATCGATAAGCAGATCCCGATGGGGGCTGGCTTAGCTGGTGGATCTGGGAATGCGGCGGCAGTACTAGTAGGAATTGATCGCCTCTGGGATTTGGGACTCACGCAGTCACAATTATGTGATTTGGCATCTCAGTTAGGTTCAGATATTCCTTTTTGTGTCACTGGTGGCACAGCCCTAGCCACAGGTCGCGGCGAAATTTTATCGCCGCTGCCCGATCTGACGGATTTAACATTAGTGATTTGTAAACCGCGTCAGATTGCGATCGCCACAGCATGGGCTTATCAAACCTTTAGAAGTCAGGGTTTATTAGCAACAAGCAGCGTCAAAGATCAAAATCTATCGAGTCAAATGGTGGCGGCGATCGCTTCTGGCGGTGAGTCCGCACCCAATAAGATCGGGCGATTACTGTATAACGATCTTGAACGAGTCGTGTTGCCAGAATATCCTGCGATCGCTGAACTCAAAAATAAACTTCTCGATCAAGAATGTCTCGGTGCGATGATGTCTGGCTCTGGCTCCACTGTATTTGCGATCGCGGCTGATAGCGATCGCGCCCAACAAATTGCTGAATCTGTAAAAACTGATGAGATAGATGTGTGGGTTGTTAAAAGTTTACCGAGATCTATTTTTGATGCGTAAATTCCATCCGTTAAAAAGAAGAGGGCGCAAAGCGCCCTCTTCTTTTTAAGGAATATTTTTTAGAGAAGATTTTTTAGTTTCTCTTGATATTCTTCAGGAGTAATGCTTCCAGCCTTAAGCTCCTCGCTGAGCAATTGCAATTGAGGCTCGATCGCTTTTTTCTTCGCCGCAATTTCATCGGCTTTAGTTTTATAGACGGCTTCACCTTCTTTTTTCGCTTGTTTGAAGGCTTGACGCAAACTAAAGGCATCCATTTCACCGCCAGAGGCAAAATATTCGTTGGCAACCTTACCAAGCGCCCATGTACTGGCATAGGCTGTGGTCGCGCCAACTACCATACCGAATACAGGAACCAACTTCGCTAAATTGCTAACGGCGATTCTTGTGCCAGTGAGACCCAAGCTGCCAAATAGAGCTTTGCGAAGATTTTCATTGTCGCGATCGTAACCCCAACTTTGCCCAATTGTTTGAGCAAGATCGAGTTGGTTCCAATAAATCAACATATCAAAGGCGATCGCAATGCCTGGGAGAGGAAAAGCACCTAGAACTGCGTTGAGAAAGCAAGTATCAGTAATTGCATTCTCAACCTCGATCGCACGGATGCTGGGATCGTCGATTTGACGGACTTGCTCAGAAATTGATGACTTGGTGGAGCGCCGTTCTAGGTTTTCCAACCATTCCTGCTTGCCCCAAAGTTTAGAATTGGTAAAAGTTGCACCAATTTTATCCAACAGATCTTTTTCTTCAGTACTGCATTCACCATCGATATTTGCCATCGCATAGGCTGACTGGTAAACCATCTCCTGTGCGATCTCACTGGTAATTTGTGTAAGTAATGTATCAATTGGCTCATCGTCTTCATTTAGGAGGCGATCAACAGTAACACCTTCGGGTAAATGAATTTCTTCAAAAGTATCGGCAAGACTGGCAAACTCTTCTTCGAGCAGTTTACCGTCGGCTTTTGCCATGCTTACCAATACCTTAAAGCTTGCCAAAACTTCTTGCTGATTGACTGCGGACATCGAATGTTTACTCCTTTCCAGAAATTATGATTGATCCTAACAGCGATCGCTGTCTCTGTTTGTATAAAGCTAGCCTAATCTGAGATTGCACCAAAATTAAAAATGGCGTAGCCATTTTTAATTTTGGTGTAATGCTTACGGTTTACACTCAGTCATTGAGCAAGCGATCGCCGATCGCAAAATCTCTAAATATGAAATGGAACTATAGCAGTCCTAAATCATTTATGAGAAAAATAGGGCTTCGACTTCGCTCAGTCAACGATATACGCTGGCTGAGCGAAGCCTCTCACAACTCATTTAGGATTGCTATAGTTGATCGCAATATTTAATTTAGCCCACTTACTTATTTGGAATAGATAAAACAAAATAAGACCCGCAAAGCGAGCCTTATTTTGTTAATAGTTTTGTTAATCGGTTAGTTGCTTAGTGGCGGCTAATTCGCGTTCTAAGAGATTCACGCGCTCTAATAGTTGTTGATTAGAAGCAAGTAGCTCCTGTGTTCTTGATGATAAATAAGGATCGGACTCCCACCAGTTGATGCCGATTTCCTTGGCTTTATCCACAGATGCGACCAATAAGCGAATCCTGATGCTCAGTAACTCCACACTGCCCACGGACACCGTGATATCCCCCGCAATCACAATTCCTTTATCCAATACTCGTTCGAGAATATCGGCAAGGGAAGATCCAGTAGTACTCGTTTTGACAGCTTGTGGTCTTATCGCTTGAGACATTAAGGTATTTGATCCAATAATTTAGCGAGTCCGAGTTCTGACTCAGGCTCCCCATTACCATAGCGAGAAATCAGCACATCAAAGCAAAGATCGCGAAAATCTTCGTCTTTGCCAGAGACAGGAATTTCATGCTCATGACAAATTTTGCCAATTAGCAAGCAAGCTCTCAAGCTCGAAGCCTTACTACATTCCACCTGACGACGATAGCCACGAATTAAATTGATTAATTTCAGGGCTTGAGTGCGTTCTAAGCCGACCCGATTTACCAAGATTTGCTTCTCAGTTTCCACATCCGCTTCACCGATGTTAATGGTGATCATGCGATCGAGCAATGCATCCTGTGTGGGATGGACTCCCGCATATTCATCAGGATTAGAAGTAAAGATCGCTCGAAAAAGGGGATGTACTCGCACATATTCCATTTGAGAACTGTCGGGCGGCAATACGATTAGTTTTTCTTCGAGAGCGCTGAGCAGTACGTTATTTACTTCGGGACGAGATCGGTTAAATTCATCATAAATTAAGGTGAAACCTTCCTTAGCCGCCAAGGTTAAGCGCGAATCTGTCCAGCTTTGGCGCAGATCGTCTTCAACTTTTAAAACAGAATGGATGTAGTTATCAACAACTTTTTTGCGGGAATATCCAGAATTAGAACCGATCAACTGTGACGATCCCAGATCTTCATCGCCATAGATCAAGACCATAGGTCGTCCGACTAGCCCTGCAAGGTGCATCGCTAAGGTAGTTTTACCAGTACCCGCAGGACCCCGCAAATGGATTGCGAAACCTGATTGTAAATAACGTAAGGCGCGGCGGACTATTTGCTTGGTGAAGTCAGTGCTAATAAACTGACGGGCATTGGCATGGAGAACTGTGGTCATGTTTAGGAGCCTTCCGCCATTTGCAGCAGAGTATTAAGGATATCTGAAGGATCGACTTTCAATGTATTTGCACCTTGAGCAAGTAAATCTCTCACGGTGTCGCGATCGTTGACAACTTCTAACAAACTAGAGTTTGTCGATAATTGGGACACATAGTCAACCACAAACTGCTCGATTTTGCCAGTGACTTTGGAAACTTCTTTCGGGGTTTCCTTGGCAACGTCTTTGACTTCAACGGGTTTAGCGATCGCAGGTTCTGGTGATTTGACAGCAACACTTTCGGCTTTGCCGTTCTTCTTTTTAGGTTCAGAACTGTTGCTCACAGATACTTCACTGACTTTCACAGAAGCCTGTACAGATACTTTCACCTGAGGTGCTGCAACAGAACGCGCTCCCGCCCAAACGGAATTAGTTAAATTAGTGCGGAAAGCCTTTAATTTCAAAGCTTGTGCATTTGCTTTTTCAAGGCGAGTAGTCTCTAAATTTTCTAGAGAATTTTTGACATTAGCGGCGCGATCGCTAAATTCTTGATATCTTTGCTGACTGGCGAGAGTTGCACTAGCAAGACGATTTTTGGTGAGATCTTCAATTTGCATTTGGGTGAGTGCGGCTCTATCCTCTACCAGTTGTCGCCGTTGTACTTGATCGGCTTGAGCAGCCCGAACTCTGGCTTTGTGGATGTGCTTTAACTGCGATCGCATTTTAAAAGTGCGCGTCCTGACATCTTGAGCGCGTTGTTCGCTAGCCTCAGCAGCCTGCTCAGTGCGGTTAGTGCTGAGTTCTTGTAAATATTCTGAGACTTGGGAAGCACGGTCTTTGACTTCTTCTAGTCGCGCATCTAAAGCAATCTCGGCGATCGCCTGTCGTCCTAATTCCCCAGCAAGACGAGTTTGCTCAGCATGGGCTAAATAATCAGCCGTGGCTTCCGATTGTTCTTGAAATTCCCTTGCCCATTCTTGTTTTGCTTGTTCGCAATCCACCAAAAATTCTGCTCTTTCTTGCAATCGTTGCTGTCTTGCTTCCGCAAATTCTTGCATCAAAGAAGTCATAATGCCTATCCTCAAGTTTATGTATAAAATTCTTTAAAAATTTTGTAATGCGTCATCATATTGATCCCCCTCTTCACTGCATAACCACTTTGTCAAAAACTTACTGCTTTGTCACCAATAAACCGAACAAGGTCGCTCTCAGTAAAAAGGGAGTAGAACAAGAAAACTAAGCAGCAGGTACGGCTGCCGATGCGGTTAGACCAACTGCTTCAGCATACTTGAGGTATGTTTCGACAGAGGCGATGACCACACGAGCTTCGATGGATAGTAGTTCGATTCCCACTAGAGAGACTCTCACCCATGCATCAATGACGATGCCCTTGTCCAAAATGCGATCGATGACTTCCGCTAAGCTAGAGGAAGAGTTGACTTTTTCAACTGCCATAATAATGATCTCCTTGATTTAACTTTGTTAAATACTGACAATAAATTATTGGACGGTATTTGATTGGCATTTAATTGGCACTTAAATTGTGCCTTTTAAACTTCGGCACTTAAATTGTGCCTT
>JBAXTW010000141.1:0-12515 GCA_037129985.1 Pseudanabaena sp. ELA645
CATCAGGAATCTCCCCATCCTCAGACGTAACCTCTAAAACCAACACCCCCGCCAATTCCGCCACACCTTTTCTGTAAAAAGTCTTGCCATCACACTTAAAAGCGATCGCGCCACGACTCGGCGGATTCGACCAACCCAACTCCTCAATAAACAAACTCGAAAACTCAAAATCTTGTAAATATTGACGCGACTTTTTTAGATTGATTGCCATAATCCCGATTTTTATTTTAATTTTAGCAAGTTAAACACATCCTGCACCGACAATTGCCAATCCTCAAAAATTTCTAACACTGGCAAAATGTCCATACCTTGATGGCTATTAAATCCATTCGCTGTAAAAGTTAGAATTACATCCTCCATAGGATCAACCAGCCAAGCCAACTTAGTCCCATGCAAAATTGCTAATTTGATTTTATCAATCAACAAAGTCACCGACTGCTCAGAGGAAAGAATCTCAATCAACCAATCAGGCGCAACCTTAATCAGATCATTAGAGATGTGACCATTCTCATCAACCAAAATATGATCGCTTTCAAACACCGAAATATCGGGAACCATCATCGCATCACTCAACACAAAATCTAACTCCAGAAAAGCACTAGCCAAGCGATCGCTCTTTCCTTTTTGATTGATTAAACTCGTTAACCCTCCTTGCAAAACACTGTGATGCATATATGGCATTGGCTTCTGAGAAATCTTGCCATTGATATACTCACTCGCAGGTTTTGTCTCTGGTAAAGCCAGAAACTCCTCAAACGACAACACATTGCGATCGTAGGGCAGTGAAAAATCGATCATCCCCACAGGAAAATTATCATCAAAAACCTGTGCAACTGAATATGGACATTCTGGCGGTAAATCAACTGACTCAAAGCCATTGTCCATCATCACCACATTCAAAGCAGACTCATAACTTTCCTGAAACAACTCATCAACCTGCTCATTCAGGCTAGGACTATCCTGTAACAAGCGCTTAATCTCACGCCGTTTACTCGAAATATCAATACGCCAAATTTTATTACGCCATTGAGGAGCATATTCCCACTTCAATAAATTCCCAATCAACTCTGCAAAATGACGCTCCAGCGATCTCGCCTCTTCTCTACCCAAAGCTCCAATCTCATCCGCCAAATTCACCAAATCTAAATCGTCAACCTGTCCCAACTCCAAAAGCTGAGCCTGTTCAACCGACCACCGATAAAAATCCGTCTCATACAAATCAGTACTCATGATTTTTTACTTTTTACTTTACTCAAAATTCCACATCAATATCCTCAGGAAAACTCATATCTATCAACTGCTCAAAGCTATAGGGACATTCTCTAGGCAATAACTTCTTACTAATCGGAGTCTCACCTAAAACTAATGCTAATCCTAATCGAAAACCCTTTGGCAAAGCCCGATCCAGATAAGACTTCAAACTAGGATTATCCAATAATAAATCTCGAATTTCTTCTCTTTGCAACTGAATTGTCACCTGCCAACTACGCGATCGCTTTTCTGGCTGATATTGCCACTTTAGTAAATGTCCAATCAACACACCCAAACGATTTGATAACTCCTGCTGCTTCTGCTTACCCAAAGACTCAATCTCCTCAACCAAATTCACCAAGTCCAAACCCTCTAACTTACCGATCGCTAGAAGCTTTGACTGCTCAACCGTCCATTGATAAAAATCCGTCTCATATAAACTGGTACTCATAAATTTTTACTTTTTACTTTTACCTTTTTCCTTGTTAAGCGATCGCATATCCAGATACTTTGCGAATATAAACAGGCTGAAAACCGATCACAATATCCTCTCGTGGCACGCCCTTTTCAACAAGAACTTGACCAATATCTAATTCCGTATTATTGGTTTGAATCCAGATTTTGCCATTTTTAATATCTAAGTGCATCGAACAGCCGTAAACCCGTATTTTTTGATCCCAGCCCACACCTAGCACTTGATAGTGATCATGTTCTGTATCCGATAGAAACTGCATCTCGATCTCACCATGAGAAGGTTTGTATCTGGCATACTGTCCCAAAATCTCTTTGATGATGGTGCGATAAATGGCGATTTTCTCTAGATTTTCCATGTGATGATTACCTCGTTTTCTTTTGCTTTTTACTTGTCAAACAGTCCCAAAGAACAAATAATCTGTGGCTCACTCTCTTGTCCATCTTCAGAAATGATACATAATAAATCATTCAGTCGGCGCTCCAAAACTAGATCCACCAATTGCCGATCGCTAATTCCTTCCTTTAAACAACGATTCAGCACATCGATCGCTGATTGGCGTAAAGGATAGCGATAAAGCTCTGAAATAGCCTGTGGCAAATCCGCAGGTACTAACAGAGGATAATTTTCCACATAGCGCTTCAATCGTTCATAGGTACGCATCTTTGCACTCTTAGAACTGCCAAACTGACCGCCCGTAGTTCGCTCCTCACTGGCAATCATCTCTGTCCCTACGGCAACCAATCCAAAATGTTGATCATCATGCTCAAGCGCAGGTGTATCTGGCTCACAAGCCGCTAACCGCAAAATTGCTAACTGTGATTCGGTCACACTTTTACCATCGCGATCGACATAAGCCAGCGCATCATTCCCCTCAGCAGTACGGAGATAGAGCAGCACCCCTTCAGGCTTAGTTGGTTCAGGAATATGCGATCGCGTCGAAAAAGAGACATTCTGTAACTTTTCAATCTTCTTCTTTAGCTCAGGATTATTATCAGTCGCATTTTTCCAGATTTGTAACGCTTCCGAAGTCAAATCCACCTCATTATCGTCATCATCATCAATCAGTCCCGACTTCTCGTTATACAAATCCCTTACCACCTGATCATCATCACCTTCAAAGAATTTTTCATCCGTACCTACCACTTCCGCATTTTCATTCAACCGCTTGCGTAAGCGACCACGCAGATTAATCAATTTCTCCACTCCATCCGCAGGTAAAAACGAATAACAAAGAATCTGTTCTGATGCTTGACCAATCCGATCAATCCGCCCCGCCCGTTGGATTAAGCGAATAATCGCCCAAGGCAAATCGTAATTGACAATTCCTGTTATTTCATGTTTTAAACTTGATTTTAAACTCAATAAAGTTTGCAGTTCATCTTTATCTAAAGTCTGCATTCCCACTAATAAGCGACACTGTGCGTCATCTGTCCCCGCAAACTGTTCGATCTTGTCTTCAAGTGATCGCCATCCTCTTAAATTAGCGTATCCCACACAAAAATCCGCCCTAATCGCCCCATCAAGAGTATCGCGCAACTCTGGCAGCAAATTATGCTGCATATTGTCAAAAATTCTTGGCATTATCGTAATCTCCTAAACAAAAATCGATAAAAAGTCTTGTTCGGAAAGCTTTTTTATCAATTGTCAAAAAGATAAGTATGAACGCAAATGGACTCGAACCATCGACCCCCACGATGTCAACGTGGTGCTCTAACCAACTGAGCTATGCGTTCTAACGGATTAGTAATATAACATATTGGTCGTAAAATAAACAAACAATTAAACACAAAAATATTAAAACTCATGAAACTAGTTTTGTATAGCAAGCAAGGTTGCTGTCTCTGTGAGGGGTTGCTAACAAAATTACAACAGGTCAAAAATGTAGAATTTGAGCTAGAAGTCAGGGACATAACCACTAGTCCCGATTGGTTCGATCGCTATCAATATGAAATACCTGTGCTGTGTTTGGTAAGCGATCGCCAACAAGAGCGAGAATTACCAAGATTTCCACCGCGATCGCCTGTCGAAAAACTAGAAGCGATGCTTATTGCAGCCAAGAATTCGTTAACACCTGCTTAGTCGTGGTCAAAGCGTAGATATCAATAAAACCTGGGTATCTGGTTGCGCCGCGAGTCTTGAGACTGGACATACCTAGTGCAATTTTGATATTGCCATTATCGCTAGATTTGCTGTAGCGATAGAAACGACTATGGGCATTTACAAAAATCGTACTGCTATTAATCCGACTGACAAAATGATCGCGCTCAGATAACGAATCAGTTAGCAAGACATCGGCATGACCACTACTGTATTGATTGATCCAAGCGATCGCCTCCTCCGTGTCATTCACAAGTTTGATGGCGATCGTTTCGTCTAAATAAGGCTGTCCCCACACATCTTCAGATTCGATCGCCTTATCAATTAGCGCCTGACTGGGTTTATCGTTTTCATCGCTATAGGTTTCTTCAAGAAAATGCCGAAAATAAGCCGTAGCTGCTGGACATCCCCTGACTGCTAACCCGTGCTTTTTTAACCGCCCGATCCACTCACCTAAACCGCGATCAAGCCATGATTGATGAATAATCACCTTTTCGATCGCATTGACTGCATCGGGATCACCCTTACGACTATTCAGAATAATCTCTTTAGCAAAGTCCAAATTTCCTGATTCTGACAAATACAAATAACAATTTCCCATAGCGATCGGTAAAACTGAAACTGTCGCCTGTTTGCTAACCTGCTGCACAAAACTGGGACGACCATAGGGAATTACCAGCCGCAAATATTTCTCTTGGACGATTAACTCCTTTAGTACCATAGCTTTCGGCGCAGATGTGATACAGGCTTCAGGAAATCCCCTCGCGATTAAAACATCTTTGGCGATCGCTGCGATCGCATCTTGAGTATTCACTCCTTCATTCCCCCCCTTGAGAATGATCGTATTGCCGACCTTTAGGCACATACTTGCTGCGATTAAACCTAGTTGTGGAAACCCTTCAGAGACAAAAGCAACTACACCTAGAGGTACTCGCTGATAACCATTTAATCCCACATGCAGTGTGAGAGGATCGGGCAGACTCGAAAGTTGTTTGATACATTCGATCGCATGATTAAGTCGTTCAGGAGTTAGTTTCAGCCATTCCAGCACCAAGTCTGGAACAGCCATATCACGGCTAGCTTCTAGATCGAGGGTATTCGCCTCTAGGATCTCGTTCTTATGTTTTTTGACCGCTTCAGCAAGATCTAGCAACAAAGCATCGCGTTCTCTAGTTGAGATCTGCGCCAGTTGGTGGGCAGCCACATGAGATTTATAAATGAAGCCTGTGAGGTCTTCTGGTGACATATAGGTAACTAAAGTATTAAAAATTGCGATGACGCAGCATAACCAAGCGCCATATTAGCAAACCTAAAAAGCTAAACAACAAAATCACTACAGGAATAATAAAACTTGATTTAAGGTTTAGTGTCCACAAAACTATGAGGACTAAAAATATAAAAAAGGCGATCGCCCTCAAAACTATTTCTAGTAAATGGGTTGGGTTAGATTCCCGAATGGCTTGCCATTTGCCAAACCATTGCCAGAGATGTCTTTGAGAGTCCAGTCCACACAGTTGTAATAGGCTATATCCATCATTTTCTAGCTCAAATAGCAAAGAACAGCGATCGCATCCAAAGGCATTAGTTAGGGCGATCGGTTTTAACTTGCCCCGTTTACGAGGGCAAGGACAAGGATAAATCTGGTCTAGATCGATTTTGTGAGGCTTGTGAGTATGCACTAGACGTTGCTCAATTTGTCTATGAGAATACGCCCCTTCTGGACTCATTCTCATAGACCATTATAAAAAAAAATATTTGTGCAGTAATTAACTTAAATTGCTGTATTATGACAATCGGTGTGAAAAACACAAGCGGATGTGGCGGAATTGGTAGACGCGCTAGATTTAGGTTCTAGTATCTTTGATGTGAGAGTTCGAGTCTCTCCATCCGCATTCTAAATACAGCGCTTTGCGCTTTAATTCTTGTAGCGTGTATTAGCGCAGCGTAACGCACGACCAAAGGTTAGATAGTGCGTTACGCTATGGCTAACGCACCCTACAGTAATTTCGTTTTACTAAAGATCCCCCTCAATCCCCCTTAAAAAGGGGGAAGAAGAAAATCGTCCCCCTTTTTCATCTGCCGTTTACACACAAGTCTAACTGTCTGCATTTTAATTTATCTAAGCCCCCTAAATCCCCCAATTCTGGGGGACTTTGAAAGAATTTTATTTTCTTGTTCCCCCAGAATTGGGGGCTAGGGGGCGATTAATTTTTGACTTGACTGGGTTTTATGACTTGCGTGTACAGGGTAGATTTTTAAGGGGGATTTATCCCCTGAAACTTACACAGAAAAAAATGCTGGAAGTCCTGCAATCAACCATTGATGGTGTCGCTGTTGGCAGTATTATTGCCCTTGCCGCAGTCGGTTTAACCCTTACCTATGGCATCCTCCGCCTCGCTAACTTTGCTCATGGTGATATTCTCACCTTAGGCGCATATCTGGCTTTTCTCGCTAATACCACACTCAAGCTCGATATTTGGCTATCGATCGCTTTGGGTAGTGCCTTCTCAGTCGCCTTAGTCTTGATATGCGAAAAAATCCTGTGGCAACCATTACGCGCCAAAAAAGCTACATCGACAACGATGATGATTGTTTCGATTGGTTTGGCGTTGGTGATTCGTAATGCGATCGTTTTGATTTGGGGCGCGAAACCACAGAAATATAATTTGCCGACTTTCCCTGCGATCGATGTTTTCGGCTTGGCAATTACTCGAAATAAAATAGTCGTCATTGTGGCAGCGATCGCGGTAATTGCAGGACTCTATTATTTATTACAAAACACCAAAATTGGTAAGGCGATGCGGGCGGTCGCTGATAATCCTGAACTGGCGAAAGTGGCGGGAATTAACGTCAATGCGGTTATTTTATGGACATGGGTAATTGCAGGGGGCATGACGGCTTTTGGTGGCAGTATGTATGGCTTAATTACTAATTTGCGACCCAATATGGGCTGGTTTTTGATTTTGCCAATGTTTGCGGCGGTGATTCTCGGTGGTATTGGCAATCCCTATGGCGCGATCGCTGGGGCGTTGATTGTGGGAATTTCCCAAGAGGTAGCAACAACTTGTCCTGCGGCTCTGGGCGAATGGCAGAAATATTGCATCGGCACTGAATATAAGTTGGGTGTGGGATTGATTATTATGATTTTGGTATTACTATTCAAGCCGCAAGGCTTATTTAAAGGCACGATTTGAATTTCTCGAAAACCCAAAAAAGCAAGGGAGCGCAAAGCGCTCCCTTGCTTTTTTGAGGATTCATAGCGATGGTGATAGTTTAAACTGGATGAGAAATATGAGAACTTTTGAATCTAGCTCTGAGGAATTACAATGCTGAAAAAGCTAAAAATTAAGTATCTTCTAGCCTTCGTCTTAGCAGCGATCGCCGCTTTGAGTGCTTTGATGTTTGGCTCTAGCTGGAGTCCTGCTCAATCGCAAACTCAGTCACCAACTCAGGTAGATATTCAAACTCAGGCAAAACCTCCAAAACAAACTCCTGCTAGCCCTGTAGACCCAAATGTTAAAACAATTAGTCTTAAAGAAGCAGGTTTACAATTACAAGAGGTCGCTAAAGGAGTTTATGCTTTAGTTGCCAGCACTGATTTCCCACCTGCGAGTCCTGCGATCGCCATTTGCAATGGTGGCTTCGTGATTGGTAGCGATGGCGTGTTGGTAATCGATCCTTTCCAATCCCCGGCCCTTGCTGAATTAATGATCTCTACGGTGAAATCACTGACAGACAAACCGATTAAATATGTCTTGAATACCCATTATCACTTTGACCATACGGGCGGTAATGCTGCGTTTGTGAAACGTGATGTACCGATTATTGGGCGTGGTGTGATTCGTGAATATATCCAACGCGGTCAAAATAATACGGCTGGAGTTCTACCGCCAAATGTGATTATCAATAGCCAAACTGATGTTTGGTTAGGCGATCGCCAAGTCCGAATTGAGCGTGTTGATGGACATTCAGCAGGAACTGATCTGGTCGCATTTGTAACTGATGCCAAGGTTCTATTTACGGGTGATATGGTTTTCAATAAGCGGATTCCCTACACTGGTGATGGCAATATTCGTCAATGGCAGGGTAGTTTATATCGTCTCATTGCGACTTTCCCTGATGCTAAGGTTGTGCCTGGGCATGGTGATGTAACTGATGTGACTGGTTTGCAAGCTCAACAATCTTATTTCAACTGGCTAGAGCGCACCGCTTTGGAATGGAAGAGTCAGGTTTTATCCAAGGAGCAAGTCCTGAAAAAGTATGCGGAAGTTCCTGCTGTCTATAAAGACTACAAATTTCAAGGGCTATATTCCACTAATTTAGAGTCGGCTTACGAGGAATTTACTCGCAGTGCGACAATTCCCTTGATTCCTTAGATTTAGTTCAAAAGAGATTGGTGACGCTTTACGCTCAAATCCAATCTAAAAATATATAAAAAACGTAGGGTTAATTCATGAATTAACCCTACGTTTTTTATGGCAAGGTTTTCTATAGCAATCCATTGCCATCGAGATCTTATCTTATAAATCTTTCCTGATCGCTATAATTGTATTTCGCATTGGCTAAGAATGTCATTCAGCAATAACGCTAATTTCTTAAGTAAATTTATCGCAATTCATGTCAAATATTCACACCCTCCCCCTTGAAGTTGTTCACCTGATTGCCGCAGGTGAAGTCATCGACTCCTTGGCAGCCGTGGTGCGTGAACTTGCCGAAAATGCGATCGATGCGGGTGCGAAGCGAATTGTTATTTCTATTTGGACAGATACGCTCTCGGTGCAGGTGAGTGATAATGGTTGTGGCATGGCGATCGCGGATTTATCACAGGCGGCGACACCTCACACCACCAGCAAAATCAATAATGCCGAAGATTTACAACAAATTCAGAGTTTAGGTTTTCGCGGTGAGGCGCTCTATAGTCTGGCTCAACTTGCAGATTTGAGTATTTGTAGTCGCCCAATTCTAGAACCAGTCGGCTATCAAGCTAATTATGACGAGCATGGTAATTTACAATCACCACCCAAAGTCACGGCGATCGCCATAGGCACAATCGTCACCATTCGCAATCTTTTTTCTCGGTATCCCAACCGCTTAGAGTCTTTGCCTAGTAATTCTCAACAGGTTCGCAAAGTGCAACTACAATTGCAGCTTATGGCGATCGCTAATCCTCAAATTAATTGGCAAGTCAATCTTGATAATCGCGAATGGATGACAGTTTGGGAAGGAGAGAATGCTAGCGAAATTTTGCCGCAAATTATTAGTTCGATTCAGCCCTATGATTTATTGCACAAGGAATTCGCCCTCACCCCCAGCCCCTCTCCCGCAGGAGAGGGGAGCAAGAATATCTCCCTCACCCCCAGCCCCTCTCCCGCAGGAGAGGGGAGCAAGAATATTTCTATCACTCTTGGACTGCCCGATCGCTTGTCGCGTCGTCGTCCTGATTGGGTAAAAGTTATTCTTAATGGACGAGTGATTAATTTTCCTGAATTAGAACAGACAATTCTTGCTAGCTTAGAGCGAACCTTACCCCGAAATCGCTTTCCCGTTTGCATTGTGAATTTAAACTTACCATGCGATCGCATTGATTGGAATCGTCATCCTGCTAAGGCCGAAGCTTATATTCAAAATCTCGCAGAAATTCAATCTCAACTAAAAGATCTTATTACAGAAGCTTTAAAAATTCCTGAATCAAGTTCCAAATTCACCTATACCAACGCTACTAACGATTTACTCCGTGCTGCTGAGCGCAAAACTTCCTATCTAATTCCAGCTAAAAAAGAAAACTTTAATCAGCCCCATAATTCTTTAAAAGCGATCGCTCAAGTACTTGATACTTATATTCTTGCCGAACATTCTGGCGGACTTTGGTTAGTGGAACAGCATGTCGCCCATGAGCGAGTTCTATTTGAACGGATCGAACTTCAATGGCAAATTGTGGCGATCGAGCAGCCAATTTTGTTAAAACAACTTAGTCCAGATGGATTAGAACGCTTGCAATCATTGGGTTTAGAAGTCGAGATCTTTGGGAATGGTCTATGGGCGGTGCGATCGCTACCTGAGATTTTAATCGGACATGCAGACTGCGCGATAATCTTACTAGAAATGAGTCAACAGGATGATCCCACAATGGCGAGAGCTACAGCCGCCTGTCGCAGCGCAATTCGCAATGGTACAAAATTAGATTTAACGACTATTCGCGATTTACTTTCGCAATGGCAACAAACCCGCAATCCGCATACTTGCCCTCATGGTCGTCCGATCTGTCTAGCGATCGATGAGTCAGAT
Source organism: Pseudanabaena sp. ELA645 (assembly GCA_037129985.1). GTDB lineage: Bacteria > Cyanobacteriota > Cyanobacteriia > Pseudanabaenales > Pseudanabaenaceae > Pseudanabaena. Next base: position 10,109 of record JBAXTW010000141.1, read on the forward strand.
TTAGCTAAGTTTTTCCGCCGCAACTGGATTATCTCGAAATAGTCATTAGGCAACAAGTAAGTGTTGCAATTGAATCAACCTGACCGCGATCGCCGATGCAATGGCATACTAAAGGTGATAAGTACCTATCTATCTTTATATTTCTAGGCAGGAAACCTTAATTAATGCTGATGTACACAGTTGAACTGACTCTCAAAAACAATCCGATCGCTTTGTCCGTGCAGCGCAAGGAACAAGAACAAGCCGAAGCTCTTTATCGTGAGATTGCTACGGCGATCGCTGATAGTAACCCCAAGTTGTTGGAAATAACTTGTGAAAAACAAGAGGGTAAAAAAGTCTCCGTACTGGTGAGCGAGATCTCCGCCGTGCAGGTTTCCGAAAAATCGGGAGCCTCTGCAAATATGGGTGCAGGGTTTATCCGCGCTTAGTAACCTACCTTGTACATATAAGGCTAAATGTCTACGTTTTGATTGATCTAAGCCCCCTAAATCCCCCAATTCTGGGGGACTTTGAAAGAGTTTTATTTTCTTGTTCCCCCAGAATTGGGGGCTAGGGGGCGATTAATTGTTGACTTGACTGGGTTTTACGACTTGTGTTTACACGGTAGGCTTAGTAACAGGCGGCTTAAGCCCCTTGTATGAAACATGCAACTGAAAATATTCAACAGAAAAACGCGATAAAAAATGCCGATTGATTATTCTGTAAACCAGTCTGTAACTCAAAATTCAAATCTTTCCCCCAAGGCGATCGCCCCGATCGCTATTAATGTTTGCGATCTTAATTTTGCATGGGATTCAGGAGTGACTGTTCTTGACCACCTCAGTTTGTCGGTTCCTAAAGGCGAATTTTGGATGTTATTGGGGACTAATGGTAGTGGTAAATCGACTTTGCTGAGGTTATTAGCAGGATTATTAAAACCAAAATCTGGCGATATTGAGATTAGCGATCGCCTTGGCTTTGTGTTTCAAAATCCCGATCATCAATTGGTGATGCCTACAGTGGGGGCAGATATTGCTTTTGGACTAGTATCCGAAAATCTGACCTATGGCGAAACTCGCGATCGGGTGGAAGAATCTCTCAAAGCGGTAAATCTCGCGCAGATGATCCGTCGCCCGATTTATGCTCTCAGTGGTGGTCAAAAACAACGTGTAGCGATCGCTGGTGCGATCGCGCGTCATGCCGAAGTTTTGTTGTTAGACGAGCCAACGGCTTTACTAGATGGTGAAAATCAGCTTGAGCTAGTTGCCGCAGTTCGTGATCTGGTTAAGCAAAAAAATCTGACGGCTTTATGGGTAACGCATCGATTGAATGAGCTTAATTATGCTGATGGAGCATTTTTATTAGAGCGTGGTCAGGTCATCGATAAAGGCGATCCGATGCGATTAAAACAGGTTTTGCTAGAACGTAGTTAGGATTAGGAATTTAATAAAATCATCATTTGCTGTAGGGGCGGGTTTTACTAATAACCTCTTGGTGTATGGTCAAATTATCGACTAAACCCGCCCCTACTCTGATATGTTATTTATTTCTGATTCCTAATTAATAATTAATTCTGTTCCAAGAATTGCTGAATTATAGTGGTGAGTTGGCGGAGCTTGATGGGTTTAGAGAGATATTCATTGGCTCCTGCGTCTAGACATTTCTCGCGATCGCCTTCCATCGCCAAAGCAGTTATGGCTATGATGGGAATATTAACCAAGTTAGGATCGAGACGGATTTGCTTAGTTGCTTCTAGTCCATCCATAGTGGGCATTTGAATATCCATGAGGATGATATCGGGCAGATTGGCTTTGGCTTGAGCAATGGCTTCTATTCCATCTCGAGCGATGATGACGCGGTAATTGATGGCGGTTAGATAGGAACTGAAGGTGTGGATATTGGCTTCGTTGTCTTCAGCTAATAAAATAAGCGGTGCATTGTCAGGAGTTATGTCCAGTGATGATGAAGTGGTCGAAGTTGGGACGGAGGCGATCGCAGATAATTCTGACATTTCACAGGGTAGGGCAACTGTAAAGCGACTACCTTGTCCAACTTCGCTCTCAGCCATGACTTGACCACCATGCAGTTCCACAAGCTGCTTAACTAGGGAGAGTCCTAAACCCGTGCCTTCGTACTGACGGTTAAGAGCGCTATCGACTTGTACAAAGGGCTGGAAGAGCATTTGCAAATCTTTGGCAGCGATACCAATGCCCGTATCGACTACTTGAAATAGGATCGTCGGTGAATTCATCTCTCTAAGTCGTTGGGGAATTGTCGCTTCTCCTTGCCATGTGTCACCGCTACCGATCGCCACGAGAAGATTGACAGTTCCGCCCTTGGGAGTAAATTTGACGGCATTGGTGAGCAGATTAATCAATAGACCTGTTGGGAAATAAAAGTAAAGTACAGAACGGGTTTTACTCTTTCT
>JBAXTW010000142.1:0-12021 GCA_037129985.1 Pseudanabaena sp. ELA645
GGATCGTACATGATGCCGTGGGTGGAATATTCTGGAAAGATCACCAGATCCATACCAGGTAAGCCAACCTTCATTCCATCAATCATTGAAGCAATTTTCTTGCAATTTTCAATGACTTCTTCCTTGGTATGCATGCGCGGCATTTTGTAATTAACAACCGCAACTCCAACCGCATCTTCGCTCGAAGATATATCGCCATGATAAGACATAAAATCCTCTACTTATTACAAATAAATTTAGACTTTGTTTAGCTATAAAAGACGTGCTGAGAAATAATAATTACTCTTGCTTCTTAATTTAATTGCTAAACATTTTATGATTAATAAATACAACTCAAATCCATAACTAATTAATAAAACAAAATCAACAACAATATTTGTTCTTAATTTACGAGGTCTTAGCAAGGATATTAACAGTTAAGTATCTAATAAGTATCTAGGCATAATTAAAACCAATATCCAAAACCTGTAGCGCAGGATGCGTGTGCGTCACAAGTTTTAGGATTATATGTTCAATCTCACTTAGCTACGTGATAACTATTATAGAACTCACAAAAATGGAGATTGTATCGTTTACAACCTATTGATTCGCCAATTCTAAAGATGTAATGCGGATGAAATGCAATAGATCATTCGATAAATTGTCTCATAGCTACGTGAGGATTTCCTGATGTTTGACTTGTCTGGTTTATTCAATATTTCAGCGAAAAACACAGGAAATTTTAGCTTAGTGAGTTACAGTAGCAAGAGAGAGTAAACCAAGATTGAAAATCTGAAATAGAAAGACTATTGAATATGCTCTCATGCTGATTTCCATCTAAAAAAATTCCTCTTTTTTCTCCTGTTATGTTCTTAATATATGTGTTATCGATGATAACATTTCTAAAAAATTAATCCCTAATAATTAAGTGATTTACTATTTTACAATCTCTAATTTTTCAAAACTACAACTCAAAATCCAGTTAAAGCTTCACGCTCGAAATCCCAAAATAAACATGATTCACCTTGCGATCGCAATATCAACTGAGTATTTGCTTGTACTTCCCCAACTATCGCACAGACCAAATCCTGTTGCTCAAATTCTGCTTGCACATTCGCTAAATGTTCGGGGCGGATGCTCAGGAGAAATCCATAACTAGGAAATGAAGTCAACCATTTTTCCAGAGAAAGTGACTCAGGACAGGGAACGCGATCTATATCGAGAATTGCACCACATTCAGAGGTTTCTATGAGCATCAACAATGTGCCAACAAGTCCACCCATGCTGATGTCTTTGCCCGCATCACACCAACCATTTGTCGCCAGTTTTGGCAGAATCGCTAGGTTTTGACGCAATCGCAGAGGATCGGCGGTCGTAGCGGCATTCCAAAAAGCATAATCGGGATGGGATTGTCCCCGAAAATCCGTTGCGATTAATAACAAATCGTTGGGTTGAGCCTTAAAACTGGAGATTAGATTGTGAGCGCGTCCTAAAATAGCCACAGACAAAGCATTGTATACACTATGACAGTTAGTATGACCGCCAACAATGGGAACTTGATAGGCAAGAGATGCAGCTCGCATTCCTTCCCATATTGGTTCTGTTTGCTCGCGAGACTGACTCCAAATACTATCGACAACTGCGATCGGCACACCTCCCATTGCGTAAATATCGCTCACATTTACCATCACCGCACACCAACCCGCAAACCAAGGGTCAGTTTCAATTAGTTTGGGTAACATTCCCTCAGAAGCTAGTAGTAAGAAGCCATCGCCATCAGGAATTGCGGCGCAATCATCGCCTAACAGAACCCGATCGCTCTGCCATTGTTCGGGTTGCCATGCTTGATATAGAGCCTTTGCCGCCGTTTGAATATCCTGCTTTTGCGGCAAACTAAGCGATCGCTGCAATCTTGTCACCAGTTCTGAAAGCATCAAGATACCTTTTTGCTTTGCCAAAGGAGACTAGGACATAGCTCGATCGCCGCAGGATAGAAATTGAGATCGGCTTCCATTAAATGATGGGGGCGATCGCAAATTGTGATCTCGTTTAGAGATTCCCAATGTAAACGCTGGAAAAAGCGCACGTTTTGTAATTGGACGGTTGCCAAAAAGCGATCGCATCCCCAAGTATTGGCAGTGGTGACAGCCTTGTGGATCAATCCTTTGCCAATCTGCCAACCGCGACGAAATTCTGGATGGGTTCCCAATCTACCGCCATACCATAGTCTGGGCTGGGTTTCATAAATTCTGACCACACCCACAACGCGATCGCTCGATGTTTCTATGGCAACAATGGGATAAGCGGTTTTATCGATATCATCAAGATCGTCTTCTTCAAATACATCCTGCTCTTCCACAAAGATCGCCCTTCTTAAATCGAAGTAATCTTTTATTTCTTTAGGGGAGGTGGCAAGCTTAAAAATATAGGGTTGAGACATATTCTTCTCTTCGTTGTAATTGATATTGAAGAGATCCCCCTCAATCCCCCTTATAAAGGGGGAAGAAGAAAATTTAATTAATTCTCCCCCCTTTACAAGGGGGGCTGGGGGGGATCTACACACTGAAACGTAGATAGAGAGACTTGTGTGTACAAGTTAGCCTTTACAAGGGGGGCTGGGGGGATCTATAACTTTTCAAAAGTAGAAAGCGCCGAGCAAGCACCACACTTCCCACAGCCTGCTTTCATGTCTGCCGAAGACATTCCTGCTTGCTTGAGCATTGTTCCAATCTTTTCATAGAGAGCAAACATAAACTCGCTCTTCGGTGCAGGATGATTGGCTAAAGGTGTCCCAGATATCGGCACAAAGGGAACCACAAAGGGATAAACACCACACTTAATCAGGCGATCGCTAATTTCCACTAGAGTCTCAAAACTATCTCCCAAACCAGCTAGCAAATAAGTACTCACCTGTCCCCAACCAAATATTTTCACCGCCGCCGCAAACGCCTCGAAATAATATTCAATCGGTACGGATGCTTTACCTGCCATAATGCGCGATCGCACCTCTGGATCGGCTGCTTCCAAATGCATCCCTAAAGTATCAACTCCAGCCGCCTTCATCCGCTCAAACCAGATGAAATCATCGGGCGGTTCGCATTGCGCTTGAATGGGAATATCCACTCTTGCCTTAATTGCTTTAGCACATTCAGTTAAATAAGCAGCACCGCGATCGCTAGTATTTGGTGTACCTGTAGTCATCACAAGATGCTTAACCCCATCAAGACGTACAGCAGCTTCGGCAACTTCCGCAAGTTGTGATGGAGTCTTTCTCGCGATTGTATGCCCTGCTTCTAAAGATGCACCGATCGCACAAAATTGACAGGATGTTTCAGTGTTGTTGTAACGCATACAAGTTTGCAAAACCGTCGTCGCAAGCACATCACGGCTATGCAACAACGCAATCTTGCGATAGGGAATTCCATCCGCCGTCGTCAGGCTATAAAATTTTGGTTCCTGTGGAAAGGCGATCGGCATGATTTCCAATCCATCCATCCGCAATACTAGTTGATCGGTGTCTGGATCGATCACCGCCGTATAGGGCGATCGCGCCGACGAGCCTGTATAAATCGGAACCATAACCGTAGTGCCATCAATAGCGATCGCTTTATGATCGGAAGGTCCCGCACCGCCCTGACGACCCGCCACACCAATATTCGGTTCTACCCAACTCAAGCCTTGAGTTTGAATGTCTGTAATTAGTTGTTGCTTATTCATCGGCTACATTTGGTAATTGATCGGGTAATTGGCTAGGTATTCGATTCTCCATAGCCGACCAAGGCTGGGAATTGAGATGCAATTGCAGGAGATCGGGACGAGAATAGTGACCAACCGAATCCATCATCCGTTTACGCTTCGTGATGAGCGAAAAATCAAGATCGGCGATCGCCATCCCCTCACCTTCCGTAATTGGCGGACAGAGATGATTGCCCTCTGGTCCAATAATGGCTGTATGACAACCACCACTCAGTACTTTCTGCAACTTCTCATCAGTAGTAATCTGTGCGACTTGATCGGGCGAAAGCCAACCTGTGGAATTCACGACAAAACAACCCGCCTCCAAAGCATGATGACGAATTGTCACTTCAATCTGATCGGCAAAAATCTGTCCAACCATCGAACCTGGGAACTGAGCGCAATGGATTTGTTCATGTTGCGACATCAGCGCATATCTTGCCAAAGGATTGTAATGCTCCCAACAAGCTAAAGCCCCAAGTTTTCCCACAGCACTATCCACCACAGTTAGCCCCGCGCCATCGCCTTGCCCCCAAACCATGCGCTCATGATAGGTCGGCGTAATTTTGCGCCGCTTTAGCAACAAAGTGCCATCGGCATCAAAAATTAGCTGCGTATTGTATAGCGAACCGCGATCGCGCTCATTTATCCCTAACACCACCACAATCCCATGGGATTTGGCAGCATTGCTGACCGATTCAGTCACAGGACTCGGCACTGTCACCGCCTCTTCGTAAAGACGCATATGTTCTTTACCCATTAATACAGGCGGCTGCACAAAGGAGAAATAGGGATAGTAAGGGATAAATGTTTCTGGAAAAACAACCAGTTGAGCGCCTTCTTTTGTAGCTTTAGCGATCGCATCGAGAACCTTCTCGGTTGTGCCATCGCGACTAAACAGAACGGGGCTAATTTGAACGGCGGCGGCTCTAACTGTGCGTGAATAATCCATGGGAAATAGCAACCTATAGAGTCCAAGTATCGAGAATGAAAGCGCCATCCTTGCGATGCATGAGGATGATATCCAACACATCAAGGGGACTAATCGGACGAATTCCAGGGAGTAGCGAAGGTTCTCCATGACCATAGAGCGCTTGTAGCGCAAACCGACAAGCATAAACCTTGCCACCTTCAGACATAAATTTGGTAATTTGATCGCCAAAATTCTGGTGTCCTGGGAAGGCGCTATCTCCTAATTTTGGAAAGCCACGCTGAATTCCTAAAGTTACACCAGGACCATAGAGCAGGATCGAAGTCTCAAATCCTTTTCTCTGTAGGCGGGTTGCTTGCAGTAAGTTTACAAACCCAATCGAACCTTCAAAAGCAACTGTATGAAAAGTCACCAGCGCTTTCTCTCCTGGATCGGCTTTGACATCTGGAAATACTTTTTCTTCGTAATCAACAAAGCAATCACCACTTTGATGAGCAGGGGTAGTAACTTGAGGCATTGTTTTCTCTTGCTTGCGCTTATTGGTAGTTTATTGGAAATTTGTTTGGAAGCTTGTATCAGTAATAGGGTTTGGCAAGTTAGGGGTTTGTCAAATTGGATACAAAAGAGTGAAGTCTGTCTGTATGGCTAGGCAAGGCGATCGCTAATTTAAAAATCAGAGTAAATTGACTCGTTTACCTATCGATTTCGATAGGTAGCTTAACATCCCAAAAACTACACCACAGCTTTTGGGATGTTAAGACTTTTTCATGAGCCAAGCAGAAATTCATTAACGATCCTCCAATCTTCGCTACTAGCTCTCCTAACATTTTGTTTTGAGGCAATGCGATCGCCTAAATAACTTGCATCCCTCGCTACACCTGAGAATCTCGCTGAACCCCATGTGTAGAGCCAAGGTAATCCTAAAAAATAAAAACCGCTTACTTCCGTGACCCCGCGCTGATGACCGGGATAACCCTTACCGTCAAAAACAGGAATTTCAATCCAATTAAAATCAGCATAAAAGCCCGTACACCAAACCACAGCGCTAATATTTGCCTGCTCGTAATCTATGGCTACATCTTCTTCAGGAGGTTGCCAAACAGGTTGATAGGGTGGATCGATGGGGGCTGCAATTTTATTTTTGCTAATGAAGCCATCAATCGTTTTTTTGATGTTTTCCGCCACTGCATCGGCATTGTCGAGGTTTTTTGCGAGATCATCAGAAAACTCCAACTTGCGATCGCGGATAATCTTCAATCGACCATGAAGTTCCATTCCTTCTAAAGCAAATTGCCGTAGATCGATTTCTCGACCGCCATCGCGACCAGTCACATAGTGATTAGTATTGGCTCTAGCTTTCTCCTTCTGGGGATGATCCTCAATCGAGAGATCGTAGTAGCCCATTTGATCTAGCCATTCCACCACATCTTTGCCACGATAACGACGAGGTGATCGCGGCGCACTGCCGACACATAAATGCACTTTTCGACCCGCCAGATGCAAATCTTCGGCAATTTGACAGCCTGACTGTCCAGTACCCACTACTAATACCGCACCTTCTGGCAATTGATCGGGATTTTTATATTCTGATGAATGAATCTGGGCGATGCTTTCGGGAAACTTCTCGGCAATTCTCGGCAACTTAGGGCGATGATATCCACCCACAGCGATAACGACCTGATCGGCGGTATAGTTGCCAATGTTTGTAGTGATTTCAAAAATATTTTGAGATTCACTTTTTTTAATCTTAGAGACTTCCACTCCTTCTTTAATCGGCGGATTAAAGGATTTTGCATAATTTTCAATATATTGAACGATGTCATCTTTAACCATAAATCCATTCGGATCGCTGCCTGAGTAGGGATAGCCCAGCAATTGACATTGCCAATTTGGGGTGACTAAACAGAATGTATCCCAACGATATGTCTGCCATGAATGTCCAATCTGATGCTTTTCAAAAACTAAGTGATCAAGCCCCTTTTCTTTTAAGGCATAGCTCATACATAGCCCCGCCTGACCGCCACCGACAATGATGACTGGATAATGATTTGTCGTCATAGGTTCAATTCTACTTATTGGATTACTTTTCAGACTAAGTGGTTATTCTTAGGTGCTTTTGTATTAATAAATACGGAAGGTTCATGTCTAGTAATAAGGCTAGGTGAGGTTATTTGCTCCTTTGTTATAGGGCGATCGCCTAGTTGTGCAACTATTGAAATAGTCAGGTCATCGATTGTGCAACACGTATCTTTTTGGGGATGGCGACAGCTATGAAACTGGTTTAACTCGTTCGCGAAAGCTTGCCATTATTGTCGGTGAGTCGAAGGCGATCGGGCTGGCAGTTAAACAAGTCAGCGATCGGCAGAGATATACTTATCTGGCGAAACGTTTAGCAAAGTTTTGTGAGAATGTAGTATCCTAAAAGAAAGAGAACCGCAGTTAGCTAACAACTTCGAGAATGAAGCGAATCTTTTATGATCGTGACTCAAGGACATCAACAACTTTTCACTCTGCTTGCGCCTCTGCGAGAATATTTTCAGCAGGAATATCAATCTCGTCTCGATCGCTTGATTTTGTTTGGTTCTCAAGCTAGAGGAGAAGCGTTACCTACCTCAGATATCGATATCTTGATTGTGCTGCAAGATCCTGTTAATTCCAGCACGGAGCTACGCCGCACCAGTCATTTCATCGCCCAATTTTGTCTAGAGCATAATTTACTGGTTTCGCGTCTCTTCCTACCGCGATCTAGGTTTGAAACTGAAAATTCTCCTCTATTACGCAACATTCGCCAAGATGGAATCTTGCTATGACTCCAGAACAAAAAGCTCTACTAGATAAAGCTGAACGTAGTATAGAGGCAGCCCAAAGCTTAAGCGATCAAGGGTTTCATGATTTTGCAATTTCCCGTGGTTACTATGGGATGTTCTATATTGCTGAGGCACTTCTAGATCATGAAGGACTTTCTTTTTCGAGTCATGCTGCTGTCATCAGTGCTTTTGGGCGTTATCTCGCTCATGCTGGTAAGGTTCCAATGGAGTTTCATCGTTATCTGATTGATGCTCAAGCCATGCGTACTCTTGCGGATTATGACACTAATTCGATTGCTTCGCAGGAAGATGTGGAGGAGATTCTCGATCAAGCTCAAGCGCTTTTGGCGATCGCGCTGCAAAACTTGACGGTTGATTAAAGCAGGATTTTAGTAGATTTTTGTAAATTAATCGGATATGCTTATCACCTACTTTAAATATTTGTAAATAGATATTGAATTTCAACCAAATTTATAAATTAGTAATGTAATAATATTGCAAAAAATATACTTCGGTTAAAGTGTTGTTTTTTACTCGAAAAAATTTATCGAGTTAGTAGCATTTTATCAATTATAAATCAATCATTACATTTTCATGGAGGTATGTAAGTTGGCTAATATTAAAGAGGTTGAGAAGTTTTTGGCAATGGATTCAGACGAACTATTCATTCAAATTGGCTATGCCCTTGAAAGTGATGGCTTGGGACTTGATGAAATTGATGAAGATGAAGCCAAAGATTTAGGTCATACTTGGATAGAAGACAATAAACCAAAGTTTAGGGAAATCTTATGTAAATCCGATATTATTCAATTCATTTCATCATCTAGAAATTCTACTGACACTATGGTTGCTGCTGCTGCCGCTGTAGCTGATTACATTATTGGGTTGTCTTTTGGTGGGGTTCCCCCAGTGGCAGTCGCGTGTTTATTGGTTAAAGTAGGTATAGATAAACTTTGTCAAGACCTCAAGTTGAACTAGACTAAAGTATCACTGGAATTCGTTATTCTTCATTAAATTTGGATCTAATCTTAATTACTCTTATGGGAAGAATCAGCCTCAATACACTTCAACGAACTTATACTGGACTCTTGGATGATGTAATGATTCGTTACTCAGACGATTATTCCAATGAAATGTTTTTTAATAAGATGATTGCAAAAAACATATTCTTTGGAGGAGGTTTATATATAAATGATGGATATTTGATAAATCATCCTACAGCCCGTAAGTATCTTGTCGATGAAGATAGCGTTCTTCGACATATGTTAGACAACGGGTTTGTAAGAATACTGACACGTGCAAAAACACCAGAAAAACTTATTTCCATGCCAGAAGACATGAAGAATGCTGGCGTTCACTCGTTTATTGAGTCAATGGAAGCAGTAGGTTGGGCTGATGAAAAAAGTGAATTTAAGGAGACATGGGTAAGAATAGCAGACTCTGCTTTCTTTAAAGGTCATGCACGTGGCTGGCCATCTGTAGATATGGGGGCAGGATTCACTAAACTAGTCGATGGGGTTCTCACTGAGAAAGAATCTCCTGAGGAGATGGGCTTAACACTTATTCAACCTGAAGACCTAGAAAAATTTAAAGAATTATTCTTTGAGAAAGATCCAAAATCTGGTGCAGCAAGAACAAAGTATGAAGATGCTGCAAATGAAGTCTTTAAGTCAAAGGATACTCCCCGTATTTTCATGAATGAAATGATGACTCTTGCTAATCAGCTATACCACGCTAACTTTGGCATGATTTTAACATCTGATGATGATGAGAAACATCATGTTGGAGTTGATACTGTATATGGTCAAGTCCTTAGTGATTATCTTGATATACAAAAAATACATGAAGAGCAGTTAAATGATATACCTCTTTTTTGGTTGCCAAATGATATTTTATTTGACAATGGCTCTGCATTTTTACCTTTTCTTAATGAAACAAATAAAATAGGTGTAGCCAAACAAGAATATTTGCAAGCTTTGTCTGAAGTTATTGATAATACTGGTAGAGGGAGTGAGGATAGAAAAAAGGATTTGAGAGATGCCACTAATAATTATATGAATCGCATAGTTGAGCTTCTAGGTAGTAAAAACGATAAATTAGAAATTAAGGAGACTTCTGGTAAGAGTATTTCAATGGAACCTAGCTATATTAATTCTTCAATTAAATCAACTGAACCCATTTCTGGTCTAGTAGTCGGATTATATCAAGACAAAAATAACGACAGTCAAAAAGTTCTGCTTAAGCAATTCCATATAAATGATAAATCTCAAGGTCAGGCTATTACATTGAAAGATATAAGAGCGCAAATTTCTTCATTAACCTTCAATAAATCGAAGGCACAAGAATTTTCTTCTGATTTGCCAAGATTTACATAAAGTTTAAAGAGAATTTAGAAATTATTAGTTGTGTCGCTTATTTACAAGATTTTTGCACAAGACTTATTTTACTCAAGTTATCGATCATTTCTTTCTTCATTTTCATTATTATATCATAATGTTCTTCTATAAGATTAGATACCCAACTTCCATATAACGGATGAATATTACTAATGTCTAACAAGCACTCGTTTAGATAGTTTAAATTACGCTCTCGAGCATTTAAAGCTAAATCTATTCGATTCTGCTGAAACTGTGTCCATATTATTGATTCCACTTCTTTAACCATAACAGCTCTAAACCATTGTGGCGGATGTGTAATCTTTAGTTGTAAATTTGTACTATTCTTCTTCCTACTTTTTATACTTTGAACTTCATGGGAACAATAAAGAACCATAAAAGAAAGTATGGAACCTAAAAAAGTTGTTATGGGAAATACATCATAATCAACATTATAAGCTTCTCCAAAAAGACAAACTAATCCAAAATTATCTGCATCAAGTTCTAAAGCACATCTAACTTGGTCTAAATTTGGATTATTAGTGGAGATAGAGTTTCCTAATTCTAGGTATTCAAGTTCACTAATCTCTATAGAGTCAATCCCTTGAGCATTTTCTTTAATAAAATCTAAATGCCCCCTCAAAATATGAGCACTTTCATGTAACCAACAGAATTTAAGAGCTTCCTTAAAAGTTGATATCATTAGTTTTCTTCTTTCTGTTGATAAATTTTCAAGTGCTTGATTTGACCAAACTGGTTGAGTCGTATAATTGAAGTCTTTTTGGGATTTCATATGCTCGAAGTACATACTTTCAATACCTCTGGGTATATCTAAACCACTAAATACACTATTTGGCGGCATACAACCATTTGCATTAATATGCCGTGCAAAAAAATTAGAGTCTCCCCAAATTGCTAACGACACGTCAAATAGAGTTTTTATCAACCCAGTACTAATTACTGCAAGATAAACATTTTGATTTTTAGAAGCAAATGCCTTTGGGCGAAAATTTGATGTAATACCTAACACTAAAATCTGCTCATTTTCTAGTTCAACTATTAAAGATCCATCAGAAGCAAATATTTTGTTGGTATTTGAGTAAAGACTATTTACAACATCAACTGCCAATGTAAAAGGTGGATACGTGTCATCATTGGCATCATTGGAAACATTTACTATAGAGTAACGACGATGAAACTCTTCTCTAACTTGTTCATATTGATTAATGAGAAAATCTTTGTTCTTAATCATAATGTTTAATTTTTTTCAAAGTTATAATTAATAAGCGCAATTCATCCTAGAAGATTCTATCGACAATTGCAATAAGAAACAACAACAAACAGCAGGAAGTAGCAGGAAGTGCCTAGCTAAAGGCTTCGATGTTAGTATCCAAAAGTTCCGTGACTTTCTGGCGACTCTGCGCGAGACTGCGGTTAAGGAACAGGAGGTGGCGATTAGTCAGGCGATCGCGAATAATCTTATTTTTTATCAATGAGACGTTCATACTCAGCGTGCGTACCAATCCAAAACCAAGAAATACCCTTCTCAACCTCAATTCCCACCGCCCTATATTCCTTACTAATTCTCACCGACCAATACTTCCCAACTCTCTTTAAATGCAAAGATGGATGCGATGGATTAGTTTTGAGTAACTCATAACTTTGATCGGCAATCGCCTGAACAGTTTCAGGTAAAGCTTTGTAATATTCCCAAAATCGTCTGGTTGTAAAGTGCATTAGATTTGCTTGCAAAATCCATTTTCAAAATCCTCGATCGCTTCCTGTGCTAGAAAATCTAACTTCCCCGACTCAATATCACTCTCTAACTCCTCATCCCAAAGTTGATAATCTAAATCCAATAGCCAATCAATAACTTTGCGAAATTCGCTAGGAGGAAGTTCTAATATAGCCGACTCAATTTGTTGAATATTCATTGTTTTAGATTTTTATATAAAATAATCGTTTGCGCTGGTTAATTTGAGCGATCACTAATTAATTGTGATACTACAATATTTTAGCTAATATTTGCAGCGATTTGTGAAGTTGTAGGATTGGGGGCGATCGCGTAAATTTACACTTGCAAGCATCTTGCTATAATAGCCACATAACCTTAACTCACCAAAAACTTCTATGCTCTCCCAACAGCTTGAAGACAAATCTCAACATCTAGAAACTAGAGTTGCCGCATTAGAAA
>JBAXTW010000143.1:0-12011 GCA_037129985.1 Pseudanabaena sp. ELA645
AAGTGCAAATTAATGAATGTCATTTGCATTAAGAAAATCAGCGAACGGTAAGATAGTAGGATGGATTCGATCATTCCAATGAGAGTTCAATAACTTCTGTATAAAAAACATAGCGAAACTTAGTTTGAATTTCACTATAGCAATTTTCGGTCAAAAGAAGCAAGGGATTTTTTAAAAGGCGCTAACTCTAACCCATTGTTGACTCATGGTTTGCTCATAAAGAGATTCCAATCGATCAATATTTTTCACCAGAGTATAGCGATCTAAAACCCTTTGTCTTGCCTTTAAACCAATGATCTTTGCCATTTCAGGATGATCAACAAATAATGGCAAAAGCGTACAGAGTTGGGAAGTAACCTTATGGGAATCCAGAATAATCCCTGCTCCATTCTCAATCACCTCACCATCCGCACCCACATCAGTCGCAATACAAGCGACACCGCAGGACATCGCTTCCAACAAAGATAAAGATAATCCTTCCACTAGGGAAGGCAAAATAAACACATCCGTACCGCGTAATATTTCAATCCGTCTCTGCTCATCGGCAATATATCCCATCCACACAATACTAGGATCATTACCATAGAAAGTTTTTAAGCCTGCTAACAAGGGACCAGTCCCCACGATCGCTAATTTGCAACCTTTAGGCATCCGACATTTGCGCCATGCCTTGAGCAGGGCTTCGACATTCTTTTCGGCAGCTAATCGCCCCTGATAGAGAAATAGCAAATCAGCATTAAGTTCTGCTTTGATATTCGAGAACCCTGGAGAATAGCGATCGCTATCGACTCCATTGGGAATAACGGCGATACGAGTATTGGGAACACCGAGTTTATTGAGTAGTTCTTTTTGAATATTCGAGAAAATAATTACTTGATTGTAATCAGCTAAAGATGGAGCATAAATTTGATAGGTAAGTTGTTGTGAACTTGAGACGATATTGCGACGTTTGAGATCAAAGGGTTGATGGAATGTGGCGACAAGGGGTAAATCAAGCTCAGCGCAAATTTCTGGCAATCGGAAATCGAGCGGTGATATGGCAAGGGATGCATGGATCAGATCGGGCTTGAGCGATCGCAATGAATCCACTAAAATTTTATTTGCCCGCAGCGATGGCACTGTATAAATGGTGGACTTGTACAGAAATGGTAAGGTCACATCCTGTGACTCTTGAGAATTTTCTTCCAAATCCTCATCGGTTTCCGCCGCAAAATGCATGAAGCTAACTCGATGTCCGCGATCGAGTAAGGCATTTGTAATTTCGCGACTATAGGTCACATTGCCACAAGCAGGGGATTTTTTACCTAACCATGCAATATGCATCAGCTACACCACATTATTTGCTTTGGTATGATACCAAATGCTTACCCTGAAATAAACAAGAGTCAGAACTAGGTTTAATTAAATATAAAACCCCAAGCGCGTCCGCTTCGCGGACACACCTGGGGTTCGGTTAGAAAAATATGGGTCGCTCGGGATTTGAACCCGAAACAAATCGGTTAAAAGCCGAGTACTCTACCATTGAGTTAGCGACCCATTTAAGTAGTCAACGTAAAGTTTTATTTTCAAAAGAAAAACAATCATTTACGCGCTTGACTAGTCTAACACGGTTTTAACAAATTACACCCGTCAAACTAAAAGGTCTTACTTCAGTAATACTTATAGAAACAGTTTGACCGATTAACTCAGCTAATGATTGTCCCGTAGTATTTTCGGTAAAGGCGATGCGATTAGTGCGCGTGCGTCCCATAATTTGATTAGGATTTTTATGATTTGTCCCTTCGATCATGATTTCTTCGATCCGCCCTGCATAACGCTGCGATCGCTCAGCAGCATTTTGATTGACTGCATGATTGAGTCGCTGAAGGCGATCGCTCTTGATCTCTTCGCTGAGTTGATTATCCCAAACCGCCGCAGGTGTGCCTGGGCGCGGCGAATAGGCGGCAGTATTTACCAAGTCAAAGCCGATATCGTTAACCAGTTGCACCGTCCGCTCAAACTGCTCCTCAGTTTCCCCAGGGAACGCCACGATCGCATCGGCAGTAATCGCGGCATCAGGCATGATCTCACGAATATCGTCAATAATGCGGCGGTAACGCTCATGGGTATAGCCCCGCGCCATCGCCTTGAGAATGTCATTGTCGCCCGACTGAAAAGGGATGTGAAAATGTTCGCAAACCTTGGGCAGTTCCGCGCAAGCCTTGATCAAGCGGGGACTAAAATAACGTGGGTGACTGGTCGCATAACGAATGCGATCGATCCCTTCGACATCATGGACGTAATAAAGTAAATCAGTAAAGGTAATTTTGCCGCCGACCCCAGCACCGATGCCACCTGCGGGTAAGTCACGCCCATAGGCATCAATATTTTGACCAAGCAAGGTGATTTCTTTGTAGCCCTGCGCCGCCAGATTTTCGATTTCTTGGCGAATGGATTCAGGCGATCGGGACTGTTCGCGTCCTCTTACCGCAGGGACGATGCAATAGGTGCAGTTTTCATTGCAGCCATAAATCACATTTACCCATGCTGAAACCGAACTATTACGGCGTGGAGTGGTGATATCTTCTTCGATATAGGCTTCATCGGTCGCCACAACCTGGTTGCCATTAAATACTTGTCCCAGTAGATCGCCAAGGCGATTAACATGCTGTGGTCCCATTACCAGATCAAGCTCAGGAACACGACGCATCAAGGCTTCACCCTCTTGCTGAGCGACACAACCCGCCACCACCAGAGTTAAGTTGGGATTTTCGCGTTTACGTTTGGCTTGTCTACCCAAGTACGAGTAAACCTTTTGTTCAGCATTGTCGCGAATGCTGCAAGTGTTATACAAAATCAAGTCAGCTTCTTCGGTCTCTTCGGTAGACTGATAGCCCATATTTTCTAACACGCCTGCCATGCGCTCAGAATCCGCCTTATTCATTTGGCAGCCGAAGGTGATGATGTGATATTTCTGAGCAGTCATGGAATTATGTAAGCGAATCGCGATTATTGCTGTCTTATTCTAATATCTTTCAGCATTGATTGTGACCCAATATCTTTACTTTGGGAGCTACCCTGTACACACAAGTCACTCTGTCTTCGTTGCAATGTATATAAGCCCCCTAAATCCCCCAACTCTGGGGGACTTTGAAAGGATTTTATTTTCTTGTTCCCCCAGAATTGGGGGCTAGGGGGCGATTAATTGTTGACTATTACTTAACCAACCCTGCTCTCAGGGCGCGAACTGCTGCTTGAGTGCGATCGTCCGCGCAAAGTTTATTCAAAATATTGCGTACATGGGTTTTGACCGTACCAACGGTAATGTAAAGTCGTTCAGCAATTTCGGCATTACTATTACCATTGACAATTTCCGATAGTACTTCTAACTCACGCTCAGTTAGAGGCGTTGCGGCGAGAACTTGCTTGTAATCAGCCTCAGCAGCATCAATCTCCACGGTTGCTTCACGGCGGCGCACCTGCTGCAAAACAATACTGGCGATCGCGGGGTCAATCCATGAGTTGCCTTCAGAAGTTAACTTCAGCGCTTGGACAAGATTTTCAGAACTAATATCTTTGATGCAATAGGAGTCAGCACCTGCGGCAAAGGCAGCCAACACGGTTTCTTGACTATCGGTCAAGGTTAAGATCAAAACTTTAGTGGCGCGTCCTGATTCGATCGCCGCAGCTTTGATTTGGCGAGTTACTTCCACGCCATCCATGTCAGGCAAGCCCAAATCGACGATCGCGACATCAGGATGTTGACTATTTACCAATGACACGCCCTCTGCACCTGTAGCCGCCTCACCAACAAACACCAATTCCCCTTGCTGTTGCAGCGCGATCTTCATGCCCATGCGGGTGAGGTCATGGTCTTCAATTAGAACAACACGAATCGAACTCATAAGCATTTTTGCAGGTTGTGCATAGTCTGTATTGATACCAGAATCTCACAGAAGGGGCGACAAAAACTAAAAATCCTTTAAAGATAATTTCGGAATACTAGTTTAATGAGTGTATATTGACTCCAAATCTTCGTGTAGATGAATTTTGGGTTTATATCTGAACAAAAGGCTGCTTGGAGTTGAGCTTAATTGGTCTTAAACAAAAGTATCCAGATGCAAGACTGAGATACGAATTTGCTACCCAAATCGCTGCACCAATAGCGATCGTGCCAAGAATTAACGTGAGACTATGATTTGTTTCCATACCAAAATTATAAGCTAATAATTTTATGAACAATGGGCTTAAGCCCATTGCCTCAATTAGTGAAAGAACGGAAGTAGTTGATAGGTTTCGCTTTCGTAGAGAATGTAAACGCCTAAACCGATGAGAACGAAAGGGACTATCGCATCACTATATTTAGATAGAAACTTAGCGATCGCAGGATGCGTACTAAATTGATAGGCGGCATAACACCAAACCGCGATCATCACTAGAAAAGTAGCGATCGTGATTGAGAGTGAAACTACATTACTACTAGCAAATAAAGGAATATAAATGCTGATATTATCTCCTCCATTTGCGAAAGTAACCGCCGCGACATGGTAGGTTTGTGGTGCAATTAGAGGTGATTTCCCTTGTTCAGGAATCGCGCAAGTTTGAAGAGTTACTTCTTCCTGTTTCTGGAATAGATGTTTGATACCGATCGCGATCGGTAATAGCCCTAATAATCCAATCCATTTGTGGTCAATAATTAAACCGCCGAAATACCCTGGTAAACTCGCCAGAATCAGCAATACAAAGCCAAGATATTGACCGATGAGAATGTGGCGTTGACGAAATTTGTTATCAAAGACATGCAGTGCATGTCTTTTTTGTTTTCCATTTTTTACGATCGCTTAGAATGACTTTTTGGTTCTTCATCAATAGGTAATATCGGCGGCAATACATTGACCAAAACTTTATCGACGCGATTACCGTCCATGTCCACAACCTCAAAGCGCATTCTTTCCCAAGTGAAATGCTCCCCAACGGCGGGAATATGTCGGAGATAGGTCATCATCAAACCACCGAGAGTGTGGTAATTGCGCTCTTCTTCGTAGGGCAAGTCTTCTACTTCTAAGACTTCTTTAAGCCGATCACTAGATATCATGCCATCAATTAACCAAGATCCATCCTCTCTTTGCATCGCATCGGGATCACCTTGGCGATCGCTTGATGGCAAATCACCGACGATCGCCTCCAGCAGGTCAGTAAGCGTCACCATGCCTTCGACACCACCATACTCGTCTGTCACCATCGCCACGCGATCGCCAGATTGCTTGAACTGCTCCAACACGCTTAAAGCACTTGCTGTTTCGGCAACATATAGTGGCGGGCTACTGACCTTAAGTAAATCAATCGGCGCACCATGAAGACTAGCCTTCAAAAACTCGCGGATATCGACAATTCCTAAACAATCATCAAGATTTTCTCTAGCTACGGGAAATCGTGAATGTCCACTTGCCAAAACTTCATCCTGAGTTTCATTAAAGGGAGAATCAACATCGATCCAGTCAATTTCGGTGCGCGGGGTCATTAAGGACTTGATTGGGCGATCGCCTAAACGAAATACTCGCTCCACCATATCCTGCTCTGCTTCCTCAAACATCCCCGACTCAGCACCCTGAGCAATCATCACCTTAATTTCTTCTTCTGTAACCTGTGACTCTTCACTTGCCTGAATGCCTAAAAGACCAAGCAAAGCCTCTGTCGATACACTTAACAAATAAACTACAGGTTTACCAACATTGGCAAGGAATCGCATTGGTGGGGCAACGGTACAGGCAATTCTTTCAGCATTGCTCATGGCTAAACGTTTAGGAACCAGTTCGCCAACCACCAGAGAAAGATAAGTAATAATACCTACGACAATCGTAAAACTAAGAGTCTCGCTATAGGGTTTTAATAGGTCAATTGTATCTAATAATTCTTTTAGGGTTTTGGCTACCGTTGCACCGCCCAAAGCACCACTTAAAATTCCAATTAAAGTAATACCAATCTGGACTGTTGACAAAAAATTATTGGGTGAGCTAGTCAGCCTTAAAGCCGCTCTAGCTCTGGTATTTCCTTCCTTTGCCCATTGCTCTAGACGCACTTTGCGAGCAGAGAGAATGGCTAGCTCGGACATCGAAAAAACACCATTGGCAACAATGAGCAAAATGATGAGTAAAGCTTCAAAAGCGAGGGAAGACATTTTTTTGGGGTAAAACGACTTTATGGGAATCGTTTGAGAAATTAATTAATTATAGATATATTGTCACATCAAACTTTGTGTCAAGTTTTTTAATAACTGATGTTACGTGGAAGGAATTGCTGCGCTCCTCAAGGTTGGGGGCTGGCACGGGGGCGCAGCCCCTACTGGCACGGGGGCGCAGCCCCTACAAAACATGAATTTCTCAGGTAGGGGCAATGCCCCCGTGCTTGCCCTGTTACGCTAGCTTTATCCTATTTAGCGACTATACATCTGCGTCACTTCTAATAGCCGATCGCTCAACTCTTGAGTTAACAAGTCGGGATCGCTATAGCGCCATCCCCAATTGCCTGTCGCTGTGCCAGGGACATTCATCCGCGCACTGTTATCTAAACCGAGAACATCTTGCAAAGGCGCGATCGCCATTACCGCCACCGAAGCCATCGCCATCCGAATTAGCACCCAGTTGATCGGCTCACCTGCGGCATAACCGACGACATATTTATAAAACAATTCTTTTTCATATTTGCTTGACCTTTGCCACCAGCCAACCGCCGTGTCATTGTCATGGGTTCCTGTATAAACGACACTGTTTTGTCTGTAGTGGTGTGGTAAATGAAAATTATGGGAGTCACCACCAAAGGCAAATAGCAGCACCTGCATCCCGGGGAAACTAAAATCATCGCGTAATTTCACAACTTCGGGGGTAATCACGCCTAGATCTTCAGCAAGAATTGGTAACTCACCCATCACCTCCGTAAGCTTGGTGAACATGGCATCGCCCAGAGCCAGTTTCCACTCGCCATTCATGGCAGTTTCTTCACCTGCGGCAACTTGCCAAAATGACTCAAAGCCGCGAAAGTGGTCGATGCGAATAATATCGACATAGCGATGTAAAAATCTAAAGCGATCGATCCACCAGCCAAAATCCGTTTTCTGGAGATAATCCCAGTCATAGACAGGATTGCCCCATAGCTGTCCTGTGGCACTGAAATAATCAGGCGGCACACCTGCCATCATCGCTACTTCATAAGTCTCAGGATCGAGGGCGAAGTTTTCAGGATTTGCCCAAACATCAACGCTATTGTGGGACACATAGATGGGGATATCACCAATAATCCGAATATTTCGCATATTGGCATATTGCTTAAGCTTCAGCCATTGATCAAAAAAGATAAATTGCAAGAATCTCTGGAAGCCAATTTTGTCTTCTAGTTCTTCACGCTTTTGTTGTAATGCTTGGGGTTCACGCTTAGCGATCGCGGGTTCCCACTTGTTCCACATGATTTCAGGATTTTCTTCATGCAGCGCCATGAACAGCACATAGTCTTCCAGCCATTCCGCTTCTTCGATGCAAAACTTTTTGAACTGCTCTTGAACTAAATACAGATCATGATGATGTTGCTGATCTTGATCGGTAAATCCCTGTTTAAAGCGAGTATAGGCAAGCTCTAATAACTGGCGCTTGTAGGGGATTACTGTCGCGAAATCAACCCGATCTTGATTAAATTCGGGGATATCCGCCCAATCTTCCTCTTGCAGCAAATGTTGCTTTGCGAGTAATTCGGGACTAATTAAATAGGGATTACCCGCGATCGCGCTAAAGCACATATAGGGCGAATTGCCATAACCCGTTGGTCCTAGTGGTAGCACTTGCCAAAGCTTTTGACCACTACGCGACAAAAACTCAATAAACTGGTAGGCTGTCTCGCCTAAGTCTCCAATCCCAAATTGGCTGGGTAATGAAGTGGGATGTAACAAAATTCCGCTAGCACGTTGAAAAGCCATAAACAAAAAAACAAAAGCTTTTAGATCTGGCTCTACTTTACCGCTTTACAGTCCTTTACGCTGAAACAAATATGCGATCGCAGTTGCCAAGTATCACCATGAGCTAGATGAGCAAACCAACTTAAGATCGAGAGATTAGCTGTTGATGCAGAAATTTTACCGATCGCAACGGCTTGATTTAGAAGATAGATTTTCTTTTTGCCTAGGCGGAGATTATTGCTGCGAACGCGAATATGGGTGGGAAAGATGCGAAAACCGAGAAAGTTAGTGCCTTGTTTTGTGGCAAATATTTGGCTTTTGATGGGATGAATTTTTAAGCGCAATGTGGCTAGATAGTTCTCTATGGATTGACGGACTTGTGTGAGTTCTGTTGAATCATTGCTAAAAAACGCAAAATCATCAACGTAGCGAATATATTTTTTGATTTTTAGTTTTTCTTTGACAAAATGATCGAAGTCATTGAGATAGACATTGGCAAAAAATTGGCTAGTGAGGTTGCCTATGGGAAGTCCTCGGCGGCGAAGTGAAGTGAGTAAATCGTCACCATTAAAATAATCATGAACAGGAATTTGGTCGTTGCTATTGTCGATGATTAGATCAATGAGCCAGAGTGTTTGTGGACATTTAATTTTTTGATGGAGGATGTTTTTGAGGATTTCGCGATCTATACTTGGGAAATATTTCTGGATGTCGCATTGCAGGACATATTCACTAGATCGCACAAAGTGCGTGAAGCGTCTAATCGCTTTGTGAGTGCCGTAGCCGATGCGATTGGAATAGGAATCGGGAATGAAGCTAGTCTCGATGAGGGGAGCGATGATATTGCAGAGGGCGTGATGTATTACTCTGTCACGATATGGGGCGGCGGATATTAATCGCGGTTTTGGCTCTTGGATTTGGAAGGTGCGATAGCCCTGGGGTTGATAGGTTTGGTTATGAAGTTCGGTTTGAATTTGGAGAAGTTCGGATTCTAGATGATAATTAAAGGCGAGGACATTATCACGGTAGCGTTTGCCTTTCTGGGCTTTTTTGGCGGCGAGGAGCAGGTTTTCAAAGCTGATGATTTGCGAGTAGAGGTTTCCGTAACGTTTGATGGCTGTCACCTTTTGCTTGTTTGATCCAGCCGCCTAACTCAATACCAATTTCGGTGATTAGCTGACTGACATAAGCATAACGCTCTATGGAAAGTTCGTTGAAGTCAAAGAGAAGACGGGTTTGATAACGGAGAATGTCTAGGGATATATTGAGATTTTCGAGTTGGGTTTGTTTATTTTGGGAATATTTGGCGGTAATTAAGCCTTCGAGGATGCTGTAGAGAGTATCAATGGTACGGCTACCTAAGTGGAATTTATGCTGTTTGGGTAGGCGGTTGAGAATGGGAATGTACCATTTGATCAGGTCGTAAGTCTTTTGGATAATTGAGAGTTCGGTCATTGGTGGCGGTAAGAATCATGGAGTAGCCCTGCAATAAATTGCGGGCTGAAAGCGAAAACCCGTTGAAACGGGTTAATTAGAAATATTCTTTAGTCTGCTTTAGCTGACTTTAGCTTTGAGCCAAGAAATTTATTTCTTGGTTGACTGGGGCTGAAATTTGGTGAATCAGCTAGGGTTTCGATTTCCCTACTAAACTAACTGAATCGGTTTTATATTCGGAAACAGTCACCTGCGTCACTGGAAAGGAGTCTGGACTCTCTGTATACGCTTGGTGCAAATCACTTGCAGCAATTCTGATGGTAGAGAGTACTCACGAAGAAGAAGCGAGAAGCAGACGAAAACCGATGTTGTTGTTCTGTTTACGCGCGTTATTCCTGTTGCGATTCACCGAGCGGCAATTCCTAGCATTGTTGTTCCAAGAACCGCCGCGCAGCAGGTTGTAACTCAATCCCAAGCTATGTGCCACAATTTCTAAGAATTGTAAACAAGGATAGCTATATATATTATAGTCGGCGATGGACTGTTTATGACAAAAAAATGAAAATATCTGTAGGGGCAGAGCATTCCCGCAACAATTTATGATTTTTCAAATTCCCTTCATTGGGGAATGCTCTGCCCAACACCTCGCAACGCAGGGACAATTTATCGGTGAAAGTGAAGAGGGTTGAGCATTTGCAGATCAATATTTTGGTGAAGAGTTGGGAAATTGTGGTGCAAATGCTCAACCCCTACAGGGGTATGCCTCATCTCAAAAAAAATTTGATCGCCTGACGGCGAATAGGGGGAATACAAAGGGCAAGAGGGAAAAAGAGTAAAGGGGAAATGAAGTCCTCACGAAGAAGAAGCGAGAAGCAGACGAAAACCGATGTCGTCGTACTGATCACGCGCGATATTCCTGTTGCGATACCGTACCAAGAACCGCCGCGCAGCAGGTGATAACGATTATCATTATCATCTACATTCAGATCGCCCCAAGCTTGATTTCCCTGCTTCTTGAGATTTTCTGGCTTGTCAGCATAGCTATCGTGCCACTCATCTAAACACCATTCCCAGACATTGCCACTCATGTCATAAATACCAAGCTCATTAGCCTTTTTCTGACCTACTGGATGCGTTGAGCTTTTACCATAATCTTCATCATACCAACCCACTTCATCAAGATTATTGCTCCCTGCATATTCATAAGCCTTACTTTGATTACCACCTCTCGCCGCATATTCCCATTCCGCCTCAGTCGGAAGTCTGACCGCCCTACCTGCCTTTTCTTGTACCTTCCTACAAAATGCCCTAGCCTCATGCCAAGACACACCCACAACAGGCTGTAAATCTCCTTGAAACTTTTTGTCGCAATTTGCCGATCCCTTAGCTTTCATCACTGCTTGCCATTGAGCATTAGTCACCGCATATTTCCCAATCAAAAATTCCTTTAGCTGCACTTCATGGATAGGCTTCTCATTGCCATACTCATCACTCCCCATCGTAAATTTTCCTGCGGGAACCTTTACTAATTCAAGTGTCACCCCATTGCCAAGATCCATAAACAATTCACGGCGTTTCGCTTCAGCAAGACGTTCAGCCGCTTCTTTTTCTCTTTGCGCCTTAATTTTTGCTTGTTTCTCAGCTTCTCTCTGAGCCTGAATTTGTACCTGACGCTCCCGTTCCCTCACCTTTTCTTGTTCTCGTTGTTGCTCCAATAGCTTTTGTTTACGACGCTCCGCCTCAACTCGTTCTGTTTTTTGATTGATATCTGGCTTATTTGGACGAGCCACAACCGTTGGTTCATAAACCGATATTGGCTTAGCTGGCTGAGCAAAAGGATCATCAATCGTGACTTTTGGCGGACGGGGTGGATTAAATTGAACAGGAGATGATTTTATATTTTGAATCGCTTGCAAAGCCTCAACCGCAGAAGGATAGCGATCTATAGGTCGATAGCTAATCATTTTATTCAAAATATCTGCAAACTCTTGGCTGACATCAGCAAAACCAAGCCAATCCAAAGCTAAAGTTTGACGATTCACAAACGTGAGTGGTACATATCCCGTCAGCGCCTGAATCCCAATCATCCCGATCGCATAAACATCACTGGCTAAGTGCGGTTCACCATTTTGCTGCTCAGGTGGCATATAGGCAGGTGTGCCAATAATCAAACTAGAGTTCCTTTGGTTATTGCGATTAACACTAATGCCACTTAAATCCTTGACCGCACCAAAATCAATTAAGACAATCCTGCGATCCTTGCTACGGCGCATGATATTCGCAGGTTTAAGATCGCGATGCACCACACGGCGTTGATGCACAAAAGCCAAAACCTCCAAAATCTCGATCAGCAACTGCCGTACATCCGCTTCAGACCGCCGCGACATTTCACCACCGCCGCGATCGTCCAGAGTTTTGCCATCAACAAACTCCTGCACATAAAAAAATTCATTCCACTGATCAAAATGATCGATCATCCGAGGAATTTGTTTGTAAGGATGCTCCTCTCCTAAAGTTTCTAAAACCGTTTTCTCCCGCTCAAACATCTCCCGTAATTTTGGGAGTAAATAAGCCCTTTCGTTAGATGGCACATCTTTTGGGTCAGGGCAACCGCACACGTTTCTTAACAAAAAAGGATATATTTCTTAACAAGTCC
>JBAXTW010000144.1:0-11270 GCA_037129985.1 Pseudanabaena sp. ELA645
TCAAAAAACTTAATAATTTAGACTCTCAAGCATGGTTATATGAGGGAATCTTGGGGCGGATTGGTTCTAATCCTTCCGTAAATCATGAAAAAATCGCAAAAACCCTTGAGGCGTTAGAGTACAAGAGAAATGAAATTCTAAAAGAACTAGAACCTAGAAGACCTCAAAAGTATCGTATCCTATCAAAATTTCAAAATTCTGTTCAAGGCATTTTGGATAGTCAAGATGAAAAAGATTATAGGCAACTTCAAAAAATTGTAACTAATCTAATTCTTTTTACGAAAAATAAAAAGCCTTCACAAATTATTCTTTCAGAAATAATTACTAAATTAGCTTCAGAGATATCGCGTAACAATAAGCAAATTAGTCCTTCTCGTTTACGGATAGCTTATAGAATAGATGAATTGATGCGCGTTGTATCAGAAAAACTTATTCTAGATTCTAATAGTTCTAGAACTGATGGTAACTATCAATTAATTGTTGACGAATTACGATCTCGAATCAATTTATTATCTCAAGAATTTAACAATTTACTTAAAACTAAACAAGAAGATAAGAAGGAATTAAATAGACGAACACAAGAAGTTTCAAACCTTACAAAAAATATTTCTGACCTTCATCGAGACATATCAAACCGTGATTCTGATATATCTACTTTGCGTCGTAATATTCAAAATCTCACAAAATCAGTTAAAGAGAAACAAACTCAGATAGATAGTCTACAGAATTTAATATATGACCTACAAAGAGATATTCAAGATTCAGATGCCGCAAGACATCAAGAATATGATCAAGTTAGTCAATTACAAAGAAGATTATCTCAGTTAAACGAACAAAAGTTAACCTTGCAAGAAAGAATTGACGATATCTTGGCGAATACTAGAAAAATAGAGTCTAAGGTTGAAATTTTAGAAAATGAGAAATCTCATCTAAGCCTTCAAAATTCAGAACTACAGAGACAAAATCAAATTCTACAGCAACAATATCTCCAGCAACAAGATATGATATCTAGCTTAAATAAACAATTAAAAGATTTAGATTCGTCCATTAACTCAGTGGCAACTCAAAGTCAAATCTCAGAAGAAGAATATCAAAGAATTTCTAACAAAAGTGAATATGTGTATGTCAAAAGGCATATTAAAAAGAATGGAACATGGGTAGAAGCCCATTATAGAAGAAATCCATATAGTAGAAGAAAAATAAAGCAATAAACATTACTCTATGTCAATACTTATTTATCCAGATGAGCGATTTGCGAGTCCTTTCAGGATGCGTCCCGATGCAAAGACAAATAATTGTGAAGCATTGTGAAGCGATGCCGCATTCTGCTCGTAATGGAAGCCTAAAAATACTTTTTCAGTGCGATCGCCAATCTTGTAAGGTGCGTTAATAAAATATAACGCGCCTTTTTTTTGTTTTGACAAAAGCAATCTATTCGGAGAAGTTTCTGGTCAGTTATAATGCCATATAAGGATCTAGGAATTAACAATCATGGCAGTCCGTCAACCCCGCTATAGCAAAGAAGAATTTGCCCAACGAGGCGATCTAATTTATCAGACGCAAATCCGCCCACAGGTCGAAGCAGGTAATCATGGCAAAATAGTTGCCATTGACATTGAGACGGGAGATTTTGAGGTAGCCAATTCGCCGATGATAGCGGTTGATAAACTTTATGAACGTAAGCCCGATGCTCAACCTTGGGTGATTCGGATAGGACATAGAGCCGTCTTCCGTTTTGGCAGTCGCAGCCTGAGAAAACCCGTATGATGTTCGGTTTTGTCAATAATAATTGTGAAGCAATTATCAAAGTTGCAGTCGGTCGTATCGGTTCACCCAAAATAGCCATTGATGCTGCCATTGATACAGGATTCACCAGTTTTTTGTCTTTGCCGCTTTCTGTCATCACAGATCTTGGATTGCCTTGGCACTATCGAGATATTGGCACATTAGGCGATGGGAGCGAAGTCGTTTTTGAGATATACAAAGCTTCTGTGATCTGGGATGGTCAGGAGCAAATAATTGATGTGGCGGCTTCTGATGCAGATCCGTTAGTGGGAATGGGTTTGTTGTACGGTTTTAAACTTCAGATTGAGGCAATTGAAGGTGGGCGCGTTACAATCGAAGCCTTGACTTAGCTTCGTTCCGAGAAGTTATCCGCGACGGGTGCGACCTTTATCTGATACCTTCTCAAATTAGCAAAATCCTTACCCAGTATACCTTTAGTCGAATTCGCCCAAGGATTATAATCTGAATTAACGAAGCTCAGAACGCTTACGCAGTAACGGGTTATCAGATGGAGGTCGCACCCTCCGCGACTCCTTTCAGGATATGTTCCGATGCTCAGAGCTTGTCAAAATTCCTTACATCAAATCGAACCAAAAGTATCTTGTGCGGACTGTTGCTATTAGCGATCGCCTAACATCACTTTGAGTAGAAGTTTCTGTGGTTAACATGGCTGCACATCTCTGATATATCTAACCATTTACATCTTAACACCTCTCAAAAGCACATAACTATTTGCCTTTGATTACCTTCTCCAATCTATGAACCTCACCTTTTGCATCCTTGACTAAATCATTCCAATTATCGGAAGGATTACCACTTTCGAGCATCTTTTGGAAAACGCGATATGCGTCTGTGCTGCTTTCATAGGCGCGTTTGGTATTTTCATCATTCACCCAACCAAACAAAGACAATAATTTTACTCTCTAAGTGATATCTAAAAAATAATCGATATTGCTGAAAAAATTTAGCTCTAAACCAGTGTTTATAATCATTTCCAAGAGTGGAACCTTGTCGATATTCACTGCGAGTAGGATCTTGGGGAATCACCTCAAATGCTAATTTAGCGATCGCTGCCAAACGTTTAGCAGCATTCTTTTTTTGATATTCCTTTGGATACTTCTGACGCAAAGATTCGACTTTGGTTATCAGATCTTCTAATTGATCGAGAAAGAGCGAATGGGCAAATATATTCCATCCATTGATTACTAACGGCTCAGGTACAGACAAAATTATTCATCCTCATCAGCAAGTGGTGCATTGAGATCGATCACCACTTCCGAAACTAAGGAATGCACGCGACTTAACAAATCAGCGCTAATAGCTTGTATATTTTGGGGATTTTCAGCAATATCGTGAGCAAGAAAATTGAGGAATTTGCTAATTATCGGGTCGTCCTGCTCAACCCGCGAAATTAACACCCCACCGTCAGCTTGGATTGTATAGCAAATTTTATCGCGTTTACTTAATCCGAGTGCTTTGCGGACTGGTTCAGGAACTGTGGTTTGATAGCGATCGGTCAGAGTTGATTCTGCGTAAGGGGCTAAAGTTGTAGACATGGTAACTCTTAGACTCTATATAACTGAATTATAGTATCAAAGTAATGCGACTGCATTACTTTGATAGAGCTAAACAACCAATTAGCATCATGCGCTACACATTGTGCGATCGCCATGACGTTATAAAATGTATTGCGAGTTACCTAAGAAATACAAGATTATATGCCCCGCCGTACTGACATCCAAAAGATTTTGCTGATTGGCGCTGGTCCGATCGTGATCGGGCAAGCCTGCGAATTTGACTACTCAGGAACCCAAGCCTGTAAGGTTTTACGGGACGAGGGCTACTATGTGATCCTAGTTAACTCCAATCCCGCGACGATCATGACCGATCCCGCTACTGCCGATCGCACATATATTGAGCCGATTACGCCCGAAGTTGTTGCCCAGATTATCGAGAAAGAGCGTCCTGATGCCATCTTGCCTACGATGGGCGGACAAACAGCGCTAAATACAGCCGTGTCCCTTGCCAAAATGGGCGTTTTAGAAAAATATGGCGTTGAACTGATTGGCGCAAAACTTGAAGCGATCGAGATGGCGGAGGATCGCAAGCTATTTAAAGAGGCGATGGAGCGCATTGGGGTTGCCATGTGTCCATCGGGCTTGGGGACGACTATGGAAGAATCCCGTGCGATCGCTCAAGAAATTGGCTCCTATCCCCTAATTATCCGCCCTGCCTTCACGATGGGCGGCACTGGCGGCGGGATCGCCTATAACCAAGAGGAGTTTGAAGAAATTTGTGCCTCTGGTTTAGAAGCTAGTCCCGTATCGCAAATATTGATCGAGCGATCGCTGATTGGTTGGAAAGAGTATGAACTAGAGGTGATGCGCGATCTCGCCGATAATGTGGTGATTATTTGCAGCATCGAAAATATTGATCCGATGGGTATCCATACGGGCGACTCGATCACCGTTGCACCTGCTCAGACATTGACGGACAAAGAATATCAGCGCTTGCGTGACTATTCGATCAAAATTATTCGTGAAATCGGCGTTGAGACGGGCGGCTCGAATATTCAGTTCTCGATTAATCCTGAAAATGGCGATGTGGTCGTGATCGAGATGAATCCGCGAGTGTCTCGTAGTTCGGCGCTTGCATCCAAAGCTACAGGTTTCCCGATCGCTAAATTTGCGGCGAAACTTGCTGTGGGTTACACGCTCGATGAAATTTCTAACGACATCACCAAAAAAACTCCTGCAAGTTTTGAGCCAACGATTGATTATGTCGTTACCAAGATTCCTCGCTTTGCCTTCGAGAAATTCCCAGGGTCAGAGCCAGTACTGACTACTCAGATGAAGTCGGTCGGTGAAGCAATGGCGATCGGGCGGACTTTTCAAGAGTCGTTCCAAAAAGCATTGCGATCGCTTGAAGTTGGACGCTTTGGTTTTGGTGGCGATCGAGAAGAAACTCTGCCTGATCTTGAAAAAATCAAGTACAGTCTGCGGGTTCCAAATCCCGATCGTATTTTCTCGATTCGCGATGGATTTTTGTCAGGTTTATCGGTACAAGCAATTTTTGAACTAACCAATATTGATCCTTGGTTCTTACAAAAAATGCGCGAGATCACCGATGTCGAACTTTCGCTCAAAGGTCGGAAGCTTGATAGTGTCAAAAAAGAAGAGATGCTCGAAACGAAGCGCATGGGCTTTAGCGATCGCCAGATTGCCTATCTGACTGGTACAAACGAGGATATCGTTCGCGCCTATCGCAAAGATTTGGGCGTGATTCCTTCCTATAAAACTGTTGACACCTGCGCGGCTGAGTTTGAAGCACTTACTCCCTATTACTATTCCACTTACGAAGAAGAATCAGAAGTTCTGCCTTCCACTAAG
This sequence comes from Pseudanabaena sp. ELA645, assembly GCA_037129985.1. Classification (GTDB taxonomy): domain Bacteria; phylum Cyanobacteriota; class Cyanobacteriia; order Pseudanabaenales; family Pseudanabaenaceae; genus Pseudanabaena. The sequence goes on from JBAXTW010000144.1 coordinate 5,175, forward strand.
CGCAAGGTAATGATCCTCGGTGGTGGACCAAATCGGATTGGACAAGGGATTGAGTTTGACTATTGCTGTTGTCATGCCAGTTATGCTCTTCGCGCCGCAGGTTTTGAAACAATCATGGTTAACTCTAATCCTGAAACTGTTTCGACTGACTACGACACTAGCGATCGCCTGTACTTCGAGCCATTAACTCGCGAAGATGTACTGAACATCATCGAAGCGGAACAGCCTGAAGGATTGATCATTCAATTTGGCGGACAAACTCCATTGAAGTTGTCGGTTCCACTTTTAAAATATCTGCAAGACACAAATTCGCCCACTAAAATTTGGGGGACTTCACCTGACTCGATCGATATGGCAGAAGATCGTGAACGCTTTGAAGCAATCTGTACTGAGATCGGGATTATGCAACCTAACAATGGCTTAGCGCGATCGGAAGCAGAAGCAGTCGCCGTTGCTCAGCGTGTTAGCTATCCTGTAGTCGTACGTCCTAGCTACGTTCTCGGCGGTCGTGGGATGGAAGTTGTGTATTCCGATGCCGAACTCGAAGACTACATGCACCGCGCCATGATCATCGAGCCAGAACATCCTGTACTCATCGATCAATTCCTAGAGGGTGCGATCGAAGTTGATGTCGATGCGATCGCAGATCAACTAGGCAATGTCACCATCGGCGGCATTATGGAACATATCGAAGAAGCAGGGATTCACTCTGGCGATTCCGCTTGCTCGATTCCCACTTTCTCCTTGCCTCCTGAAGTACTTGCGACAATCCGTAAATGGACAATTAGCCTTGCTAAATCCCTGAACGTGATTGGCTTGATGAATATTCAATATGCTGTGCAGTTGAATAACAACAATCTTAAGGAAAGCAAAGTCTTCATCCTTGAAGCCAATCCCCGCGCCTCGCGTACAGTTCCATACGTCAGTAAGGCAATTAATGTTCCTCTCGTTAACTATGCTTCGCGAATCATGGCAGGTGCAACCCTTGCGGAACTTGGTTTAACTGAGGAGGTAATTCCCAAGCATATTTCGATTAAGGAAGCCGTACTTCCCTTTGCTAAGTTCGCGGGAACCGATACGATTTTGGGGCCAGAGATGCGATCGACGGGTGAAGTCATGGGCATCGATACCGAGTTCGGACGCGCTTTTGCTAAAGCTCAACTCGGTGCAGGTACACATCTTCCGCTCGAAGGAACTGTATTTATCTCGGTCAACGATCGCGATAAGAGTGGTATTTCGACGGTGGCTGAAGCCTTTGTTGAACTTGGCTTTAAGGTTGTCGCCACCGAAGGAACTCACAAGATCCTGCGCCGCAACAGCATTGAATCGAAGCAGGTTCTCAAAGTTCACGAAGGTCGTCCGAACATTAGCGACATCATGAAAAATGGTCAAATCCAATTGATCATCAATTCACCCAGTGGCGAAGAGGCAAAAACCGATGGCAAGATGATTCGCCGCACAGCAATGGCTTATAAGATCCCTGTGATTACGACATTAGCTGGTGCTAAAGCAGCGATCGCTGCCATAAAAGCCTTGCAGACTGGTGGTATTTCCGTAACCGCACTCCAAGACTACGCTTAGACATAGTGGGACGGCTAAGCCGTCCCACTATTTGCTTAAAATCTCGATTGATCCTACAGTTTAAGGGCTAAATATTGAGGTTGAATTATGAAAATTTATTGGACAATTAATCAAATCCCTGAACTAGCGGGATTAACTCCAGATCAGTCAAAGGAAGCATGGCAGTTTTGCTTCAAAAAATATGCGTTTAAACATTGGGAAGTTTGGGTGAGTCTATTTGCTGTAGGGCTGCTTTACACTTTGGGTTCAAATGCTTTTCGGGGCATTATTGGTGGTGCGATCGGTGCTGGTATTGGCGGGGGCATTTTTGGAGTGACTGCCACAAATGTACTTCGTCCTCATTTACGCGATTATGTGAGTTCTCACTTCTCGACAGCAAATCCATCAACGGAAACATTCTCTGAAGATTAGTTAGTAGGATGCGTTAGTGCAACATAACGCATCAATTGATTAAAGGAGATGCGTTACGCTATCGCTAACACATCCTACGTTTAATTGTAACAACCTAATTAGGCAATAAAAAAGAGAGGGTGCAAAGCACCCTCTCTTTTTTAATTTTTATTGGATTTTAGCTAACCCATTCAGGAATTGCTTCTTCCTTAGTATTTGTCCGACGCTCAAGGGTTTGACGCTCGAACTTCATGTGAATGGCACGATTTTGCTCGCCATCAGCCGCCACAGCAAAAATCGGATAATCCTGAATACCATCTTGGAAAGAAGTATGGAAACGGAATGTACCATCTGGATTAAGTTTAATTGGGCGACCACCAATTGTGACCGAAGCATCAGGCTCCGTTGCACCATAGACGATCAACTCAGCATCAGCTACCAACCAGAACTTCCGAGAGCGACTTGGTGTTGATTCGCTAGAGAAGAAGCTGTAGCTTGAAGCCAAGCCATAGCCAGAGTAGTTGATACCGCTAGCGCTGATTGCACCTGCTGCACCCGCACCTGCAAATAAGCCAGCACCCGATGGGAAGATGTAAGAACTAATCGATTCAGGAACCATCCCAACTCCTGATTCATGCTGCATTGAGCCATAGAGAGAACCAGAGATTCTTTGAACTTCGGCATCACGCGCAATGTTAAAGATCTCATCGTAGGAACTGTCACTGGTAGTGCTAGTCGTTGATGTTTGTTCTGGTTCTGGGGCTTGCTTCTTGCTGGGAGGAACCAAATTAAAGAAGGTTTGACCCTTGAGAGTTTGATCCCAAGGTACGGTGATGAAGTTGTCTTCGACCCATTCCGATGGAAATACTGGGGGAACATGAACAACTTTCGATCGCGTCAATACTAACCAGCGTCCATCAGCGCAACGATAGCCAAGTTCGGCTACATAGTCGCGATCGCTAATGGGGATCGGCAAATACCATTCACGCGCTAGTTCATCACTGTTGTACTCCTGTAAGTTATTAGGAGTTTGATAATCCAAATTAACATCAGTAGCGTCGTATAAACGCAGCGCTAATTGTTGTCCACCTTGCTTTCTCAAATCTTCTTTTTGAGAATTCGGTACATCCCAATATACATAAGCCCATTGAGGATCGCGAGGTAATAGGACAATTCGGCTCTCACCATAACCAGTTGGCAATTCTCCGATACTTTTATCGATGGCAGCAAGAGGTTCTAGATTTTCTTCTGTTTCTTCACTGCCCAAATCAAATTTTGATGCTTCCACGATTTCTTGTGTCTCCGAATTACTACTATCAACTTGGGATGAGGCTGATCCCTTTGCCATCAGAATGGTTTGGATATCAGCAAGTAACTGAGATTTTCGCATCCGACTGTAGCGAGAGATATTGAGATCTGCTGCTACTTTGCGAAGTTGACGCAAGGTCATCTCATCAAGGGGAGGACGTTCCCTCGCCATATAATTAACCTCCAATTGCTTGTAATGATATCTGTAGCTAAATATCTGTAGCTAAATACATTCTGCCAAATTTTTTTGAATGGTCAAGGGCTGAAAGAGTTATCTTCTAATGGATTTAATGGGGGTATTTAGTTTTTCAAGTACAAATACTTAGCCAAAACCAAATACCTGTAATTGTTGTGGGGATCGCGATCGCAATTTTGATGGGGGATCACAATGTTAAGAAACCATAACATTGTGATCCCCTGCTTGGAATACTAGGGGAGGTTGACCTAAAAGCCATAAGATTAGAAAGACAACAAATATGTATTTTTATAAATTTAATAAGTATGAAGGTAAAATACGAGTCTTTAATTAAGTCTTTTGATAAGTCTTTAGAAATTTTGGATGGTTCCTTACAGAGCCTATGTCGTGGAGCGATCGCTTTTGCGTTGGTAGCTCTGATCGTAATTGGCGGCTTTGCGCCCGAAGCAAATGCTGGTTTGTTTGCTAAAAAAGCTGATGTTCTTACTACCAAAGAAGTTCAAGCTCTAGTCAATGCAGGTTTGACAGGAAACTATGGTGCTGACACAACGGACACGATCAAAACTATGCGGGAAGCGATTAATCTCCCCGAAAACGCTGAAAATCGTAGTGTTGTCAAAACCGCAGCAAAGTATCGGATCAACGCCTACGTTTCTCGTTATCGCGCCGATCGCGACAAAAGTGGCTTGCAATCTTATACGACAATGTTGACAGCGCTAAATACCCTAGCGGGATATTACAATGGCACTTCTAAGCGTGCGGTTCCCACGAAAACACGCGATCGCCTATTACAAGAATTTGATCGCGCTGAAGCTGCTCTCGCCCAAGGGCGTTAGGCTTCAATTATTTTAGAGAGTGCCGCCTCGCGGCACTTTTTAAATTTCTCTAGCTGTGAGGATCAGGGATATTGGCGACAGGATTGGCAACAATATATGAGGCTTTGCACCAAGAGCGACAGATTCATGAATTCGTCGAAGAGTTGCACCAGACTGACGCAAAAGAATTTTGGTACAGAGCGATCGCGGTTCTGCAACAATTTTCCATCCAATCACAACTCAAAGGCTTATTGCTTACCCATCACCCTTATATTTTAGGTAGCAATACTTTTCACCAGACCGCATTACAAACTTGGGTATTGACCACTAGTAAATCTTCGCTATTTCCTACAGGTTCTCTACCAATTGGCGATACTCAAGTAGTCTCAGTCCCTAAATCCGATCCCCTAAACCAAGAATGGTTTTGTATTTTAATCACTAAAACTTTTTGCGCTCTGGTACTTTCTTCTCAGAAAAATCACACTTGCCTTTGGTCGCTGTATCCTAAAGTCATTCAAACGGCGATCGCCACTTTATTACCCCGCATTCGCCGTGCTGAACAACGAGCTTTATTAGAAGCTAAACTGCAAATATTTGTACCAACCATGCCTCCCTATCAAGTTATGGCAAGATTTGGCGCAATTTTAATGTCACAGTCTTCAGTTCATCAAGAGTTACCGATCCCCGAAATTCAAGAGGTCGATATCATCAAGGCGATTACCCATGAGGTACGCACACCACTCACCACAATCAGGATGTTAGTGCGATCGCTAAAACGCCGTAAAGATGTATCCGCAGAAGTAAAAACCCGCTTAGATCGCGTTGATGATGAATGTACGGAACAGATTGAAAGATTTAATCTGATTTTTGAAGCGGCGCAATTAGATAGTTATCCAATAGTTTTAGAGGCGACGCAAATCGAGGAGATTTTGAGTGATGGCTTTATGCGTTGGCAAGACAGCGCAGGAAGGCGACAAATCTCCTTAGAAATGATTTTACCTACGGAAATTCCCGCAATTTCTAGTAATACGTTACTTTTGTCGCAAGTCCTCAACGGGCTAGTTGATCGCCTTGTTCGTAGTTTTCCGCCCGATAGTCATATTCAGCTAATTCTGACAAGTGCAGGCGAATATCTCAAGTTACAATTTCAATCTCAAGTCACCAGTCAAGGCGGTGGCGATTTGCCATTACTAAAAGCAGTGGGACAATGGCTGATGCTCCAACCTGAGACAGGGACATTAAGCTTGAGTTTGCCAACAACTAAAACTTTATTAAAGGCTCTGGGCGGTAAGCTCACCGTAAGAATGCATTCCAGCATCGCCGCCTATGATGGTGAAATTTTAACCATCTTTTTGCCATTTATCTAAAGAAACACTTTAACGCTGAGAAGCAAGTCAGCGTGATCTTGGTAAACTACCGCTTACAAATTAGCTCATTAATTTTCTGACTCTTTCTACTTGTTTCGGCGCACTCAATTCTGTAAAAAGCCCGATCGCCATTTCAAAATTATCATCATAACCATGCTCCCGCATCTCACGGGCAATCAAAGCCTCTTGTACTAATACCATAGCCAGATCTAACTTTGATTCTATCTTTGTCAAGATATCTTTTGCTTGCAAACAGAACTCCTTCGCTTTAGGTAGATTTCCTGTATTTCGATATATTTCTGCAAGTCCATACATTGGCTTACCTTCTAGCTGTTTGTGACTAGTTGCATGACTAAATTTCAAAGCTGTGTTGTATATTTCCAGAGCTTGATCGAATCTTTTATTCATGACGCATACAAATCCAAGATACAGGCAAGCA
>JBAXTW010000145.1:0-11231 GCA_037129985.1 Pseudanabaena sp. ELA645
GTAAGTCTGTTATTTCATATTACTATTTTTTGCAACTTAAATGCCGATTAGCTTAGAACTGGATAATGCGGCTGCATATGCAAAATACTTGAGTTTCCCCTCCTTTTCCATTTCTGATGAAAAGGTAGCGACTGCCAAAGAAAGACAAACAGATGACAAAGCAAAAAAGGTAAAAAGAATTTGAAGTATAAATGATAATCGGTTAAAGGTTTTTAGCTTTTCTTCGATTTTTTTTGTAACTGAATTCTCCACTTTCACCTGCTCCAATTTGTTAAGTGATTACAGTCTAACTATGTGTATTATCTTGTAGATTGCAGGATAAATACTCATACAAGATCAATATCACACAACTTGCCATATAAAACAACCAATAACTGTAATAACAAGATTTTTGCAGGGTAATGTAGCTGAACAAAGTTTTATTTAGCGAAATTCAGCATAATATTCATGAATCTATGCTGAAAAATAATCCGCCTATCCCCTCTACAACCGATCAAGTTGGGCGATCGCCAAAGCTACGCGATCGCCTTAGCAATCTCTCGTAAAGCTCTAGCCGAAGCAGACTCAGGATAACCTAACACAATTGGCACACCGCGATCTCTTAATTCTTTTCATATCCGTTGCTCGATCGCAATACTCCCACCTTTCAACGCCGCGACAAGCCCCGAATCAACGAGTAATTTGCGCTGCTCTAAAGGAAGTTCGTCAGCAATACCAAGATTAACTAGCTCATTGATCCATGATGTCACGATCAATTCAAATGATCGCCCTCCTATATCTTCAGGATTCAAATTGGCTTTTTTGAAATAGCCATGAAACAAAGGTTCGGAGTTTGTCTCGTATGTTGGCTCAATCAAATCAATATTATTATCAATATTCTTCCAAAGATATAGTTTATCTGGAAGTGCAAGCATGAAATATTGGCTAAAAGGCATTAATCCATGAGCCAATATATTGCGCCGCATCTTTATCGCCCAATCGCTCGAAGTATGAGTTCTGCCTTTTGCTTCAACAATTAAGGCAAGTTTGCCCTCTTGGTCATAAGCAACCACATCTGCGATCGTTGTCATCTTAATCTGTCTCCCAAAATAACTTAGTCAATTTTGACATATCTAGATTTTAACCAACAAGAGTTTGGAGTAAGTCCAAAAAGTAAGTGATGGTACAAAACACCTTCCTATAAAGACTTAGCCGAAGTAGACATTGTACAAAGCACTTTAGTGAGTTCTTTGATTTGCATAGCACTATAAATCTACTTGATTTCTTTAATTCTAATCTGATGGTAATCTTGATGGAAAAAAATTTGGATGTCTGGCGATCTCTGTTTGATTTTTGTGGAGTGTGGCGATATATTACAGCCATTAAAATTTTTTTTTGCTAGACTACATACCAAATACTCATTACTTTGAGGTTATTTATGAGATCAATAGAACTACTTACGAAAGAATTATTATCTCTCCCTAGCATTTCTAGAGCGCTATTAGCAGAAAAGCTAGTCGAAAGCCTAGAATTTGACACCGATCCTACTATTCAGGCAACATGGACAGCCGAAGCAAAAAAAAGACGTGATGCAGTCCGTAATGGTTCTGTTCAAACAATCGAAGGAGAAGACGCTCTAGCTCAGGTAAGGCGTTTGCTTAGATAATGAAGTATGTATTTGATCCCGAAGCACTAGAAGAATATTCTGGTGCAGTTCAATATTACGCTGAACAGAGAACGGAAATCGCACAAGCTTTTATCAATCCAATTGAAGATGCAATTTTTCGGATTAAAGAATCTGCCAAACGTTACCCTACAATTGACGAAGATATTCGACGATGCATGACAAGGAAATTCCCCTATGAAATTCTTTATACCATTGAGTCAGACTATATTCTAATCTTAGCTGTGATGCATTGCAGTCGAGAAGTTGGATACTGGAAAAATAGGAAATAAGGCGATGGCTGCTTAATTTTTTTGGTAGAGGCGATCGTGATTTTTGGCGGTTGAGAGGGGCGATCGCTATTTATTGTAAGTGAAGCGTTGGGAATCTTTGGCGTATTAGTTGCTCCATCTGACCAGCCATATCTCATATTTGCAGGATTGGGGCTATGGTCTCGCGCTTTTCCAGTCTCCACAATTTTTCTAAGTATTTCCTTCCGTAAATATCTAAAATGAAGCATCTCAGTTTGCAATTTGTATCGTAATCAATCAATTCAATCAACTCATTCAGGAAGTCATGCGATCGCCTGTCACAATCAAATTTTTAGATAGAAAAAATGATGTTCATCCAAACATGGCGATTTATAGTGCTGATACTAGCTGTATTTGGCTTAGGTTTATCTATGAACTATTTGCTGAAATTACCACTAATTGCCATTATTAGTATTCTGATCGTAGTTCTATTGGTGATTGTAATTATTTATGCTAGCGATCGCTGGAAGTCTGAAACTAATAAATTACGAGTCAAAATGACAAATGGACAGCAACCAGTTCAGCCTAAAACCTATGATTCAAAAGAGATTGCAGGTTTGCCAGAGCCTGTACAACGTTTTTTTAAGACTGTTCTTAAGGAAGGGCAAGAGATCGTAGCAAAGGTTGAATTCTTGCAGAAAGGACAGTTTAACATGAATGAAAAGTTGGATAAGTGGAACAATTTTACCGCCACTCAACTTGTGGTTACGCATCGACTGGGTTTTGATTGGGATGCAAGGATTCAGATGGCTCCAATGCTAAATGCTTTTGTCCATGATACCTATCTGTTAGGAGTAGGAAACTTGCACGCCTCATTAATGGGACTTTTCACCCTTGCCAATATGCACGATGCGCCTGAATTGAACCAAGGTGAATTATTACGATTCTTTGCGGAAGCAGCTTGGTATCCTACTTCTCTATTACCCAGTCAGGGCGTGAGTTGGGAAGCAATTAATGATAACTCTGCTCTTGCCACTTTGACCGATGGAGAGACAACTGCCTCGGTCGTGTTTCAGTTTAATGCTGAAGGAGTAATTGCCAGTATGCGGGCTGAAGATCGTTATCGCGATAAGACAACTGCTATGCCTTGGAGTGGTCGATTTGGGGAATATTCACTTGAGAGTGGGATGCTTATTCCTTTATATGGCGAAATTGGATGGGAGTATCCAGAAGGACTTCGACTTTATTTTAAAGGAAAAATCACCAAGATTAGCTACGAGTTTGCATCGTGAGTATAATTTATAATTTAGGAAAATAATCATAGGGAGCAAATATGAAATTAAGTTTATATAAATCATCGATTCTGTTGATAGCGGTTATTTCTTCTTTATTTGTGCTTGAAGGTAAAGCGATCGCCCAAGCCGCCGAAGTCCCCAATCCCGATATAAATGGAGAGTTTCGTACTGCATTTCAACAAGGAAATCGTGGTTATTACACCATCAAAAAATGGTTGGTGGTGCAACCAATGAGATCGGGAGATTATGACTTAAATTGTCGCTATACACCCAACGGACAAATCAGATCGCGAATTCTTCGCGGTGCAATTCTAACTGCTGTATTTCAGGGGACAGCAAATAAACGGAGCGAAAATCTACCCGATCCTGCCACCGATGCGATCGCTTTTGATAGTGATGGTTCACCTTGGTTACGGGTGAAAGGTTCACAAGATGAATTAGCCTATCCCGTTAGACCTTTAACTTTCGGTAATTTAGGCGAATGCTATGTGAGGGCTAATTTAAAATATATCGCTCCCATCAATCCTGATGCGATCGCTACAAACAATATCAAACAAATAAATCCCACCAAATAATAAATCTGAATGTGACGGTTTGTAGATTTTAGGGATATAGAGGTTTATGGGTTGGCTAAATATTAAAATATATTAAGCTTTTTTGTAACAAACTGACTAAACGATAAGATTCACGATGTAAACTTGCTCTCAAATGGGATCAAAAGATGAATTTTTTTGAATCTGCTAAAAAATTCGTACTACATTTAACAGTACTATTGTTTGTATTTTGCAGTTTTGCCTTAACCGTGCCTAGTGTTCTTGCTGGTCAGACGAGTTTCGTGTCCGCCCAGTATATTGTGGCTGATGCAACATCAGGCAGTTTTTCCAATGCCGAGATTCTTAGCCTAATTAATGGAGAGATTGACGATTTAGTATCTCAGAAAAATGAAATTGCTAAAAAAGTTGCTGGGTTTGGCAAACAGGTGAAAGATACTACAAATCCAGAAATTGACGCAGCGATTGACGCAGCGAAGAAAGATTTAAAAGGTATTAATGCTCAGATCAATGCGCTAATCGCAGAGAGAAAATCTTTGGTAGGTAAATAGTTAGTATTGCCTTATCTCTAAGGACTTAAAACTCAACTGAGGGACAAATTTTACCTATGTCCACCTTGAGCCTCCTACTCGCTGGGGGGCTTTTTTAATTGGAAACTTGTTGTATTAATCATTTTGTTTTGTGTGGTAATCAATCAACTCAATCAATTCATTCAGTAAATCAAAACAAGTATCTGTAATATGAACATCAGAGGCACAAAGTATTCGGCTATGGAGAAGATTGAATCTCACAAGTCTCAATAATTTTCTTTACTCGAAAGATATAGACATTAAGGTTTCGTAAGGAGTACATAATGATTGATGATAATAAGGATAGTAAGCCGAGTGATGATAAATCTGTTGATGATAAAGGACATGAAGTGCATATTGACACTAAATATGCTGATGAAGAATTCCATAAAGTTCTAAAAGAAGAATTCAAAACGTATGTTAATAAATATTCCTCGCCTTTTTCAAGGAAGCTAATATTCGTTGATAGATTTGCATTTCTCATTCTTCTGTGTCTGAGTAGCTTTATTGCCTATCAGCAGTGGCAGCAATCTCAGCAAATTAATCAATTAGTCAATCAGCAATCTCAGCAAATTAATCAATTGGTCAAGCAACTCACTCCAGCGATTCAAAAGGGTTCGTCCAATAAATAACGGAAAATACTATTGCTCATCGCTATTCACTTTTTTTTAAAAAATGGGATATGATATTAACCTCGGTGTTGCTGATGAAAAATAACTAAAAGAGCTGTTTTTTGCGATAGTTATTAAATATTATGTCTTATACGATTTAAATGTAAATCGTATAAGACATAAGCATGGCTCATTAGCTTATTGTAACTTTATTGATCTTGCAGATAGATGGGCAAATCTCGCACACTTGCCAGAAGCTCCATTTAATTGTCCAGCAGTTAAGCAGGATTTGTTGCTAAGCACTAATTTGGAAGACGTTATAAATTCAGAAATTGAAATAAAGAAAGATACTATTTGATAGACAGAATTATAAACTAGAGCCATTTCATTTTAAAAATTTGCTTCTGATTCGATCGCTACAAACTATACCAAATAAAATGTCCGACCTAACTCCACTAGCTCTAACTGAACCATCCTCAATTGAAGTCGATGGCAGAACCTATACGCCTCTTGATCCTATGGCGATCGCGCCTTGGACTTGCGTGATTGGCGAACATCCTATTTCTACGCTGACCTTGAAAGATGATGACCTATTCTTGATTACCGATACCTTAGGTAATATCTCTGACCTTAGCTGTCGAATTGGGGGGATTGAGGACAGTATGGGCTTGTTTTGTCGAGATACCAGATTTCTCAGTCGGCTAGAATTGCAAATTGATGGGCGATCGCCAATTTCTTTTAGCAGTACGGCGCGGAAAGGATTCGCGATGACAGTTTTATGCTCAAATCCAGATATTAACAATGCCGATGGTAGTCAAATTAAAACAGAAACCATTGACATCCATCGTGAAATTGTGATCAAAGGTGGATTCTTTGAAGAGACTCAAGTAACTAATTACAACACCCATCCAGTCAGTTTTACCCTGAGCCTGAGTTTCGATGCTGATTTTCTGGATTTATTTGAAGTGCGCGGCAGTAAGCGGGAAAAGAGAGGAACTTTTCTGCGTTATCTCCCTAATCTGGAGCAGAAGTCTTCGGAAGCATCATTATCCAAAGAAATAGTCCTTGCCTATGAAGGATTGGATGGCTCTTTGATGGAATCTCGGATTCAATTTAATTCCTTTCAACCTCAAGAAATTCAAGGATATACTGCGATCTGGCGATTAGATTTGACAGCCCACGAATCGAGAACTATAGGATATCGGATTCACTTGTTTACGAATAATCGTCCTACTTCAATTGTCAGCGTTCCTAACACCTTTGTCCAAGCGACAGATGAGGAATTATTAGAAGAAAAAATTTGGACAGAGCAAATTACTAAGATTCAAACCGATAATAAGTCGCTGAATCATGTGATCGATCGCGCTGTACAGGACATTTATTTACTCAGACAAACGTCGGAAAAGAATAATTTCCTTTCGGCGGGCGTGCCTTGGTTTTCGACTTTATTTGGTAGAGATTCCATAATTGCCGCTTCCCAAACCTTAATTTTAGATCCCACGATCGCCCGCGATACTCTCTCAATTTTGGCGCATTTTCAAGGAAAAGTCGATGATGAATGGCGCGACGAACAAAAAGGGAAAATCCTCCATGAAATTAGGCTCGGTGAGATGGCGCGTTGTCACGAAGTTCCTCATACTCCCTATTATGGAACCGTGGATGCGACTCCTCTCTGGCTGATGCTCTATGCTGAATATTATGCTTGGACTGCCGACCAAACCACTTTGGATAAGCTATGGTCAAATGCTCTGTCAGCAATGGCTTGGATCGATCGCCGATGTGAGGAAACTGGCTATCTCGTTTACCACCGTCAATCGAAAAAAGGGTTGCTCAATCAAGGTTGGAAAGATTCGGAAAATTGTATTGTCAATGGGAAAGGTGAACTTGCTGAAGGAGCGATCGCTTTATGCGAAGTGCAAGGCTATGTCTACGCCGCTAAAATTCGCATGAGTGAATTGGCGGAAAAGAGACATTTATTCGATCTCGCTGAACTGTGGCGATCGCAGGCAAAAGATTTAAAATTGCGGTTCAATCAAGATTTTTGGATGCCTGAACAAGATTATTGTGCCTTAGCTCTGGATGGAAAAGGAAAACAAGTTGACAGTATTACTTCTAATGCAGGGCATTGTTTGAATTTAGGAATTTTCGATCATGAAAAAGCTCTCAGCGTGGCGGCGCGTTTAAATGCGCCTGACATGTTTAATGGTTGGGGCGTTCGCACCCTCAGCAGCCTCTCTCCAGCTTACAATCCGATGGGATATCACATTGGTTCCGTTTGGCCCCATGATAATAGTCTGATTGCCTTGGGAATGCGATCGCATAGTCTTGTCAAACAATCATTGAGAATTGCCCAAGGCTTAATCGATATGACCATTGTTCAGCCCTATCATCGTCCTCCTGAATTGTTATGTGGCTACGAGCATGATGGTTTTAGTCAGCCCGTGCAGTATCCAGTCGCCTGTTCGCCGCAAGCTTGGGCTACGGGAAGCATCTTCCAATTAATTTTAGTGATGGTCAATCTCGTACCTGATGCGCCCAATAACCAACTGCACATCATCGATCCCAGTTTGTTGAGTACGATTAATCGCCTATCGATTCAAAATTTACGGATCGGACAAACATTACTGGATCTAGAATTTGAGCGATCGGGAGAGACTACCGCTTGTCGGGTCAACAAAAAACGCGGCAATGTTCGCGTGATCATCGAGGCGTGACATCGAAGAATATAACATTTACAGAAAATTGCCAATGAAAAAAGCAAACCCAGTGAAATAATCGATCTTATGGCAGGACTGGATAAGCTTTAGTCTAGAGGCAAATCATGAGTCCTAAACGTGGTGAAGTTTGGCTAGTTAATAATGAAGCATAATTAATTTCAGGAGTATAAAACTATGATTGTCTTAACTGCAACTTGCAAAAATGGCGCGATCGCCTTAAATCATCCTTCTTTGAGTGATCTAGAGGGCAAACAGGTCAGGATTTTGGTGGAAGAAATTGATGAACAAAGCGGATCGGATAATGATTCATTCACTGAGGAAGTGTCAACTAGAGACTTGATGAATTTAGCAATGGCTGGCGGCTCCTTTGACTTTCTCTATGATGAGCCTGATCTTTACACTCTCGAAGATGGAGAGCCTGTATGATCGCTTTGCAAAAAGGTGATGTTGTGCTGGCTTTATTTCCATTTAGCGATCTATCACAGACAAAATTGCGTCCTGCGATCGTTCTTTGGACAAGTAGCACGGGTCAAGATGTAACTATCTATTTTATCACTTCTCAATCTCCCAATGATGTCTCTACTGATGAATTTTTATTGCAACTATCTGATCCCGAATTTCTAGGCACTGGTTTAAAAGTAGTTTCTAAGGTGCGCGTTACTAAAATCGCTAGTCTTGAGCGTAAGCTAATTACTAGAAGGCTAGGGAAACTAGGCGATACTTACATTTCAACTTTGAATACAAAAATAATTCAAGCGTTTCAACTAAATCTATGACCCAAGATCATGCAAGAATTTGGCGATCCTTTACCAAACCCGTTTCGCTGAAAAGTTAGTCTGGTTAACCACAATCGATCGCTCAAGGTAAAATAACAAAACTGATTAAAAACCATAAAAAACAGAATCTTAATAATCCTTGTTTTTTATAATATTTCTATGATTTTGTAACCGCCATGTCCCAACCCACGATTGAGTCGATTTTACAAGAAACACGCTTGTTTGAGCCACCAGCCGAGTTCTCACAAGCCGCGCATATTAAAAGCCTTGACGAATATTATCAAATTTACGATCGCGCTAAAGCCGATCCTGCTGCATTTTGGGCTGACCTCGCCGACAAAGAACTGCATTGGTTTGAGAAATGGCATACCACTCTTGATTGGCAACCACCTTCCGTGAAATGGTTTGATGGCGGCAAAATTAACATTTCTTATAACTGTCTCGATCGCCACTTGACCACATGGCGCAAAAACAAAGCGGCGCTAATTTGGGAAGGTGAAAATGGGGATTCTCGCACCCTCACTTATTCCCAATTGCATCGCGAAGTTTGTCAGTTTGCCAATGCTCTCAAACAATTAGGAGTCAGAAAAGGCGATCGCGTTGGCATTTATATGCCGATGATTCCTGAAGCAGCGATTGCGATGTTAGCCTGTGCCAGAATCGGTGCGGTACATGGCGTAGTATTTGGCGGCTTTAGTGCAGAAGCTCTGCGCGATCGCTTGGTGGACTCGGAAGCAAAATTAGTGATTACGGCTGATGGTGGTTGGCGCAAAGATGCGATCGTACCACTAAAAGAGCAAGTGGATAAGGCGTTAGATCATGGAGCCGTTCCTTCCGTTACTGATGTATTAGTGGTCAAGCGTACTGGTCAGCAAATTCACATGAGCGCAGGGCGCGATCATTGGTGGCATGACTTACAGCAAGGTGTTTCGGCTAAGTGCGAAGCGGAACCAATGGATAGCGAAGATATGCTCTTCGTTCTCTATACTTCTGGCAGTACTGGTAAACCGAAGGGAGTCGTGCATACCACCGCAGGTTATAACCTCTATAGCCACATGACCACCAAATGGATTTTTGACATCAAAGATACCGATGTTTATTGGTGTACTGCTGATGTGGGATGGATTACAGGACATAGCTACATTGTTTATGGTCCGCTTTCTAATGGTGCGACAACACTGATGTATGAAGGAGCGCCTAGGGCTTCTAATCTGGGGTGTTTTTGGGATGTGATCGAAAAATATCAAGTGACTATTTTCTACACTGCTCCCACGGCGATTCGCGCTTTTATCAAAATGGGTGAACATCATCCCAATACTCGCGATCTGACTTCCCTAAGATTGTTAGGAACCGTCGGAGAGCCAATTAATCCCGAATCATGGATGTGGTATCAACGGGTGATTGGTGGTGGTCGCTGTCCGATTGTGGATACATGGTGGCAGACAGAAACAGGTGGGATTATGATTACATCGTTGCCTGGGGCGATTCCCACGAAGCCAGGTTCAGCAACTCTTGCCTTTCCAGGGATTATTCCCGATATTGTCGATTTAGAGGGCAATTCGGCAAATGATAATGAAGGCGGCTATCTAATTGTGCGTCATCCTTGGCCGGGAATGATGCGGACTGTTTACGGCGATCCAGAAAGATTCCGTAAGAGCTATTGGGAACATATTCCCCCTAAAGATGGTAACTATGTCTATTTTGCAGGCGATGGCGCTCGCAAGGATGCGGACGGTTATTATTGGGTGATGGGTCGTGTTGATGATGTGATTAACGTGGCAGGACACCGTTTAGGAACGATGGAAATCGAGTCGGCGCTGGTTTCCCATCCTGCGGTTGCCGAGGCGGCGGTAGTTGGTAAGCCTGATGAACTCAAGGGTGAGGATGTTTTTGCTTTTGTGATTCTGGAAGGCGATCGCCAACCTAGTGAAGAACTTGCTAAGGAATTGAAAAAACACGTTGTCAATGAAATTGGCGCGATCGCTCGTCCGAGTGAGATTCGCTTTGCGGAGGCTTTGCCAAAAACGCGATCGGGTAAGATTATGCGAAGACTATTGCGATCGCTTGCTTCTGGTCAAGAAATCACTAGCGATACTTCTACTTTGGAGGATCGTTCGATTTTAGATAAGTTGCGCGAAGGTGCATAGTTGATTGATTTTTATGGGATCTCACGATTGTTGAGATCCCTTTTGCCTCAAATTTATGCCTTTCTAGTACCAATCACCAAGTTTTAAAATATCTGCAACTGGCTTTCAGCCTATACTGATTCTTAATAATCGACTAAAATCTCGCTCATTAGGTTGAGATGTAAAAATAGCTAAAACTTACACACGACATAGCTTATAGCCAATTTCGCCAAAAATAATCGCATCTTAACATTAAAAAAAGTGAAGTCTGAAAACTTTACCCAGAGATAACCAGCGTTTATTCAGTAGTTACTTCGTCATAATAGTCCCAATCTGGCTCATCTCGTAGATCGAGGTAAAGCGTAGTCAGATTTGATAATTGGGCGATCGCGTCTGCCCTCATAATGTTGTTGTCTCTAAGGTAAAGCGTAGTCAGATTTGATAATTGGGCGATCGCGTCTGGTATCGCCGTAATTCGGTTGTATCTAAGGTCAAGCGTAGCCAGATTTGATAATTGGGCGATTGCGTCTGGTATCGCTGTAATTTGGTTGCAATAGAGGTCAAGGGAAGTCAGATTTGATAATTGGGTGATCGCGTCTGGTATCGCCGTAATTTGGTTGCTAGAGAGGTCAAGGGAAGTCAGATTTGATAATTGGGTGATCGCGTCTGGTATCGACGTAATTTGGTTGCCTC
>JBAXTW010000146.1:0-11117 GCA_037129985.1 Pseudanabaena sp. ELA645
GCGGTGTTAAACTGGCGGGGTCTCCAACAGTCGGAGATCTGAAAGTAATGGAAACTCTGCAGGGTGGTAAAACTGCAGCCTCAGCACGATCGAAGTCTCCAACAGTCGGAGATCTGAAAGTAATGGAAACACGTAATCCGCTATGTCGGCACTTGCAAGTTGGTAGGTCTCCAACAGTCGGAGATCTGAAAGTAATGGAAACCTGAGGCGTAATCCTGAGAGATTCTCACAATGCCATCAAGTCTCCAACAGTCGGAGATCTGAAAGTAATGGAAACAAAAACCTGCCTAGTCTAATGGTGGCTTATTGCTTATTGTCTCCAACAGTCGGAGATCTGAAAGTAATGGAAACAAGATTCGCACTGGTCACGATTGGCGACGGATTTGGGAGTCTCCAACAGTCGGAGATCTGAAAGTAATGGAAACTGGCGATTGCTGCCATAGTCCAATGTGAATCCATATAGTCTCCAACAGTCGGAGATCTGAAAGTAATGGAAACTCCAGCTCCTGTAAGTTTGACGGGAAAATCTCTCTTGGTCTCCAACAGTCGGAGATCTGAAAGTAATGGAAACTAAATATAACTGCCCATCGGATTACGAAATGCAATGTCTCCGCCAGTCGGAGATCTAAAGTTCGTCCTAACTTGAGAGAATTTGCCCCCCGCCATTGGCGTACCCCTCCCGTAGAGGGGATTTTTTTTGCTGATATTTTTTGCTTTAATTCTGCGCCTCTGAAGGGCTGACAGGCAAAGCCTTACGGGGTAGTTGCATTGAAATTTGTCATTCGCACGAGAAACTAGCGAAACCACAGAAAACTATGTTAACTTGGCAGAAATTTTCTGGGATAGCCCATGAATGTGTTTCACCGCAAAATTTATGCCCTGATCCAAAGCGGCGCGATCACCATACCAAGTGATCACCTAGCTTGCCTCAGCGAACATCTAACTGACCTCGATCATTGGTGGACAACCCAAGGCAACCTAGCCACCCAAATTGCCCAGCCTAAACTTCTAAAAGAGCTAGGCATTAGATCCACCGCCCCTTTACAGCAACAGATCGAAATTCGCCATCCCATCAGCGGACAGTCGCACCAGATCCCACCCATAGACTGGCAAACAGCATGGGAAGACATTACCCCCCCTAGCGTTTTAACAGAAACCAACCCACAAAAAGTCTTCACCTGGCTCTGGCGGTTTTATCCCGAAAAACTATGCCAGAAATATCCCAGCGCCTATCTCTATCCCAGCGATCGCCATACCCCCGACAGCCCCATTCATAGCTATGGCAGCACCGTTTCCGCCATCACAGGGGCACTATTTCCCGACCATTGGCAACCCAACACCGCACCAAAACGCCCGTATATTCTGCTGTTTACCTTTTCACCAGTCCAAGAATTTGTCAAAGCTTCACGCAAACTCCTAGACTTTTGGGCAGGTTCCTACACCCTCCATTACCTCAGTGCATGGCTATGCTGGCAAGTCGCCACCGAACTAGGAGCCGACAGCATCTTAACCCCGTCTTTGTGGTCACAGCCGATCATCGATGCCTTCTTATACCAAGCCAAAACCGACCTACTGCCCAACTGTCCTGAAACCTTGGCACAACTCAGCCAAATCATGGACGAACCAAGCTTACGAGTCGCAGGCTTCCCCAACTACATGACAGTCATCGTCTCAGGGAAAGACGAAGCAATTGCCTGGCAACAAAAACTAGAAACCGCCTTAAAAAAGCGCTGGTTACAACTAGGAAGGGGCGTAAGGCAATGCATCAAAGGCAATGTAAGGACTTATTTAGGCGAATACCTCAGTGAAGGTGATCGTCGCGAAACAGTCTATGCCGAAATCTGCGAACAACCCACCGATCGCTGTGATCTGGAGCTATTACAACAGGGAGAAGGCGGCGCGTGGCAATGGAATGCCCTCTGGGAAGCCCAACTGCATCACACATGGGAAAGCTACAATGCCGCCATACCCTTGGGACATCCCGATTTTCCCTTAGAAATATCCCTTAACGATGAACAATTAACCGAATGGATCGCCGCCCAAGAAACCATTACCCAATCACGGCAGCCAACGATTAATCTTGAGCAGATCCGCCAAAGTTATGCCCACAAATACACCGCCAATAGTCCATCAAGCACCAATCCCGCCACCACAATTAATGTCGGCATCTGGTGGGCCAAAACTTTAGCAAGATTAGCAAGGACTATTCAAGAAAGTAAAAATACCCGTCATTGGGCAATCCCCGTCGCTCCTGGTAAGCGGTCTAGCATTTCAGGACTATTTAGCGCCGTCCATCCCCACTTCCTTTATCGGGATCGCTTTCGAGAAGGTGGCGGACTATCCGAAGGAACCCAAAGATTATTTTGGCGCTTACTTGCCAAGGTATTTGTGGGCATATTTGACGGCTCAGAACACCTCAACGCAATTGAGCTAACTAAACGCATGGCATGGTGTTATGGCGATCTCAGTATGGCAATTACTTTAGGCATCAAAGTTGATACTCAAGCCTCTGAACTAGATTACGAGCAGATTGTGCGCTTCCCTAATCTCAGTTCCATTGCGGCGGCAAGATTTGGCTATGATGCGCCCCAGACGATCTATGCATATTGGAAACACTTAGAGAAATCATTTCCTAGATTATTTCCAGATCTTCGCGATCGCTTTTATAGCCGTACTAGAGGTCGTCCTTTTCATGTCCCTAAAGTAGATGCCCATCTCAATCCACAATCAAATAATGGTCGAGACTTCAACGGGGTGATGTTTTCCGGCAAGTGGTTAGCTGAAGACTGTGGACTGACAGAGCGCTCGGAAATTGCCGAACTGCGCTCATTAGTCAGTGAAGCCCATAAAACAATCGGCGCTGGCGAACAAAGTCCGGCAGATTGGTGGGCGCTAGTCTATGGCGATGGTGACAGCATGGGGCAGTATGTATCGGGGCGGAATCTCTTGACAAGTGATCACTACATCGCCAGTGACGTAAAAGAATCCCTAGCCGCCACACCAGAAATAATCGAGCATCTGCGCCAACAGAAAAAACGCATGGGAGCCACTACCCAAGCCAATCTCAACCGTGCCTTACTCGATTTCTCAAACCGACTTGTCCCCATGCTTGCTGAACAGCGCTTTTGCGGCAAAGTCGTCTATAGCGGCGGCGATGATGTGATGGTAGCTTTACCCCTTGCCGATCTTGCTCCTTTTTTAGTTTCTCTTCGCGCCGCATGGAGTGGCAGTGCCGATCCTCAAGGTGAGTTTATTTCTCAAGGGGGCTATTGGTATGCCAAAGATGGTAACAAGCCGCCATTTTTCACGATGGGAGAGGGGGCAACCATGAGTTGCGGTGTGGTAATTGCCAATAAAGGCGTACCCCTAGCGACCGTTCTCAATCACATTTGGGAAGCAGAAAAAGACCGCGCCAAAAAGGTTTATCAAAAAGATGGACTCTGTTTCCGCGTTGTCTATGGTTCAGGTAACGTGCTAGAAGCGATCCTCAAAGGTAGCTTACTCGCTGACTGGGAAAAGTTTCTCAACTTAGCGATCGCCGAAGATCTCAGCCCCGTTCTCTATCGTCTAGCAGAGGAGTTGCCCCGCCATGCGATGCTCGATCCACGATTCTTCACAGAGAGACATGAGAATGATTCCGAACCAGTTTATGAACCAGTTTATGAACCTACGCGATCGCTCCTATGGAATGCCAGTGTCGTCATCATTGCGAGTCGCGATCGAGAAGTAAGTCCAACCGCTAAAACTGCCTTTTTAGATTGGCTCACTGCATGGGAACAATGGGCGATTCAAGCTTCCCTCGCTAACCATGAACAGAAAACCAGCTTTGGAGCTACCCCTGAAGACTTGAGCATCTTATTGCGCTTCACTGCCTTCATGTGTGATCGGGCGATCGCGCCAAAAAAATGGCAAGAAAAATGCCAAGCCGAGCCACAAGGAGTCCGTTCATGACTGAAACACAACAGCAACCTAAACCAAAAATGTTTTGGTATACGCTCGAACCTATAGATGTACTCATGTTTCGCGATGCCAAGCCCTTCTCCCCTGAAATTGGCGCATGGGCTACAGGGATGTTTCCCCCCTTACCGCTTACGGTATTTCAAGCTCTCAGAGCCGCTTTACCCCATAATTCTCGTCCCCAAAGATCACTAGACTTTCTAGGCGCGTTTCTCGTAGATAGTAACTATAAATTTTGGCTACCAACGCCCAAAGATTTGCTATGCGTCAATCACACCAATAGCGATCCACCTGATAGCGAGTTTGAAAAGCGGATCTCAACTTGGCAAAGTACAGTTAGGCTGCAACCCGCTAACCTTCAAGAGGATCATTGGCAACATCTCTGTCTCGATCGCCACTTTAGCGCTGATGGACTTGTCCCTGCGATCGCCCCATCCCTTGATGATGGCAAATATATCTGTGGCAGACCCGATCCTTGGATTTCTCTCACAGGTTTGCAAGCCTATCTCAAAGGCAAAGCAATCCAATCGATTCAAGATTTCCAACCCGATCCTTGGTCTACCCAAATACTGCCCCATACCAAGATGAAGCTAGACAGTCGGCAGGTCAGAGACTCCGATGGCTACTTTACGGAAGTGGCGATCAGACTTAATTCCGGTTGGCGATTCGCTGTGGCAACTAATGAGAAAATCCGCTCAACGATTGTGAGACTAGGCGGTGAAGGACATCGCGCCTTGCTTAGTCCTGCTCCAGAACTGGCAGAGTCAGGACAATTTTTGTTAGGCAATGGGGAAATTTCTAGTCAAGCAAAAATTGCTTATCTACTCACGTCAGGGGTTGCTAGTCACGATGCCATCTATACCCCTTATCCATCAAGTTGGCAAGATATCCTGCATACCTACATCAGCGATCGCCCTGTGTATTTCGGTGGAGTCAGTCGCATTCAACGTCGTTCTGGAAAGGTCGAAACTGAATACACCCAGAAGCGGGATGAATTCAGTCTTACGCCGCAACGGGCTTTTGTCCAAGCAGGGACAATCTATCACTTTAGCAAAGATGTCCTCAGCCTTACCGATGGCTCAAAAACTGAGTTAAGAATGCTGCAAACTGAACCTAATACCGCTTGGGGTCAAACCTTTGCAAAATTGAACTATGGCAAACTTCTTTTTGGTATCCCATCATGAGTACTTCTTTTAATTCCCATCTCGCTTACTTCTATTTAGTTTCACCGTTGCATACAGGCGGTAGTTCACAGGAAGGAAACCTCGTCGGTATTGCTCGCGAATCCCATACTGATTTGCCCTATCTGCCCTCTAGTACGATTCGCGGACGTTTACGCGCTAGCACTGATTCAAAAAAGATTTCTGAATATTGGGGAAACACAATTGAGGATGTCTCCGCAGGTATAGATGATAACCTGACACAGGGTTCCTTTTGGATTGGTGATGCTGCCATTTTATGGTTTCCCGTGCCTTCCCTCAGTCATGGCACGGTCTGGATTAGCTCACCTGCTTTGCTGAAGCGTTGGGCGCGATGGGTTGGTGTTTCCCATGATGCAATTCCTGCGATTAATAGTTTTAGTAAATACAAGAAGGATCGCCACCTTTATCTACGGGATGCTATTTTTACTAGCGATTGCCTTACGCATTGGCAAGATAGCGAAGATTTTGTGCCAAAGGGGTGTAAGGATTTTGGCATCATGGACACTTTTCTGGTGTTGTCGGAACAGTCTTGTTCTGTATTGATTGAAGCGAGTCTATGGCGACAGGTAAAAATTCGCCTTGATGAAAATAAGAGCGTTAATGGTGGATTTCGCTCTGAAGAAGCAATTCCCCCTGAGACTTTGCTGTATTTCCCCTTTGGCAGTACTTCCACTGCTAAAAACAGCAATCCTACTCAAGCTATAAAAGAAGAAATTCTAGGTGGCAATGACTTTGTACAATTCGGCGGTTTGGAAAGTCTCGGTCGAGGTTTCGGTAATCTCTGGATTCCTGCCCTAAATCAAAAAGTATCAAGCGTCAATAAATAGTTAATTAGGAGATGACACAATGGAACCTGATTTAATCGATCCCCGCACCATGAGTGCCGAAGTCTATCGCAAACTTGCAGAATTGCGTACAGCCCATGAACGCGATCGCCGCCGACTCAAAGATCAGTACAATCAAGCCGTTCAAACCTATACCTATTTGGCGACATGGGGATTACTGCGTTTAAAAGCGGAAGAACTTGCCATGACTAAAGAGGGATGGACAGATATTGTCAAAATCTTTTTCAGCACTTTACAGAAACTATCCAATACACCTAATCTGTCAGGTTCAGGCGGATTAGCCACTCTCTCCAATCAAAATAGTATGTCTGCGGAAACCTATCTTGGTTTAACAGGTTTAGGATTGAAGCTTTCGAGAGAGTTTGCTTTTTGGGCATCCGCGATCTATGCCGATGTCAAAACTGAAGCCGAGCAGGAGCAGTAAAACTATGAATAATAGACCCGTACTTAGAAATCAAAACCCTAATCCAAATCCTAGAAATAACCCCAATCCAATCGCTGGGAATACTTCTCAACCTAGTCCTTGGTTGGGGGACTTGCAACCTCCAACTTGTAAGGAAGCCAGCTTTGTGGAATATTTGCGCTGGATGCGATCGCCTACTAATGCTAATACTAAAGATGGTACGAAAGTAGAACTTTTACAAGAAGCCGTCAAGGGTGATTATTCTGTTCGCCTAACTAAACTATGCGATCGCATTCCGCAATTAGTTGGTGACAATGGTGTGGTTTTACGCATGACTTGTCCGTGGCGAATCAGGGTTGGTGGTCACAAAGGACCAGAGAGTATGCTGCTCCCCGCTTTTGACAGTGCTGGTATGCCTTTTATTCCTGCAACCACCCTACGGGGAATCGCCCGCACTTATGCCATCAACTGGTTTATGAACAAACAAAAAATATCCCGTAAGGATGCAGAAGATCTTGTCGCTACTTACTTTGGTGATTTAGATGCAGAACGGGGCGATCGCATGGCGAAAGCAATTTTCTTTGATGCCTATCCTTTACCGCTAGATTCCGATACGGGTGGTTTAGCTGTAGATATTGTCAATAATATTTGGCAATGGGAAGGTCAGAACGTTGCATATAAACCAGTACCTAATGCATTTCTGAGTTTATCAGAGCCAACTTTTGTGATCGGGTTACGTCCAATTACTCGATCTACTAGAGAGGCAGACAAAGAAACAGATACACAGAAAGAGCAAGAAAAATTTGAGCAAATTGTTAATTGGTTGCGACAAGGCTTAATCAGTTTTGGTGCAGGGGCGCAAATTGGTTCTGGTTATGGACTTTTGCATGAAGAGAATAGAAGCTTAGACAAAACTTTGCCTCGTGAATTCTTTCGGCTTAAGTTTGAATTGACAGGACAGTTGATTCACGGAAATCAACAAGTTCGTTGGGAGATGCATCGCGATCGCCAAGTCTGGCAAGCAAAGGGTAATGCTCAATCTGAAGTCCGTCCGATTGCCTTTAAGTCTACATTACGATATTGGTTTCGCGCTTTTGCTTTGGGGGTATTACCCGCAGATATAGTTCATGAAATTGAAGGGCAAATTTTTGGTGGAATCGATCTATCTGGTTCAAAATCCCAAAGATTAGGATGGTTGCAATGTCGCATTTTAGAGGGAGAAACAGTACAAGATGTCCCTAATCAAAAAGATGGTGATGTCGGTTGTCAAACAGGAACTCTAATTCTCAGTCGTAGCCCTCAATCAGCTAGCTCGACAAACCACGAACAAGAAAAGCAAAGAATTAAAATGATGATGGCTTTAGCTTGGCTTGCTTTTCATTTAGGAGGAGTTGGTCAGGGCGCACGCCGTCCCTGTTATTCGCGATCAACTCGCCCTTATGCTCCTTGGTGGCGTGGTACACAACTGCTAACAGAAAGAGACAATGAGCGTTGGAAGATACCTACAAATCTCAAAAAAGTCTCTACTATTTTCCGAACTTGTTTACAAGAGTTTTATACAGGGTTAGAACTCTGGTCTAATCGTTCGATTAATCCTAGCGAACCTTTAACTGTCGAAACTCAAAATAATCAAGGGTGGGTAGAAGCGATTGATGGTGTTGCGGCGATCGCTATTTGTAGAGGACATAGCAAATATGGTAAACCCCATGCCCTTGCAG
Organism: Pseudanabaena sp. ELA645; assembly: GCA_037129985.1. Lineage (GTDB taxonomy): Bacteria > Cyanobacteriota > Cyanobacteriia > Pseudanabaenales > Pseudanabaenaceae > Pseudanabaena. Next base: position 8,126 of record JBAXTW010000146.1, read on the forward strand.
TTTTACATGATCGCAGTCTTAATCCCAACGGATATAATTCTAATCTTTGTGGAACTGGTAGTTTACCTTCACCAGTTTGGATTGCGACACCGTGGCAAAATTCAGATATACAAGTAGTTACCGTGTTTAGTAGTCAAGAAAATCCTCGTCAAAAATTTTTAGAATTACTAGATCAACAAACTGGAGAGAATTGTCTCGAATTCATTTGGGATGGTGGATTATCACCAACATCGTAGTAAGGAGAGAATACTCAACCTGATACTACAAATTTGCTGACAAACTTCGCAAAATCCTTTACAACTATTATGACCTTACTCATTGCCAATATCGGCACATCAGACCTGACCGTTAAAATCGGTGATCGCTTTCTGCCTGTTGGCTTTGATCGAATTGAGCCTAATGAAAATCGTGAGGCACTCACCGCAGAAGAAGAGAAAATCTGGAACGAACGGTTAAATATTGTCAGAGAAAATCTTGGTGCGGAACTGGGGGTAACTGTTACCAAAATTAGAGAGCGTGAGGTTTTTAGTTTTCGAGAACTATCGCAAAAACTCTGGGAAGCTTATCAACGGGAACCTGATCGCTGGCATCATCGGTTATATCTGGGGCGGATTCTGGGCAGTATTGATCGGGCGATCGCGATGGGTGCGACTAAAGCCCATATTTTTGTCACCGATCAGAAGCCACGCCCCCACGAACAGGACACAGTTTATCTGTTTTACATTCTCCAGAAATGGTTAGGAATAGAACGTCCTAAATTTACGATTGAAGCGGAAGTGATTCCTGAGAGAGTTTCAGCCAATGACGCTGATTCTTTGCTGAATTTTTATTATTTCAAGTTCATTGAGTTAACGACAGATTTAATCAATCCTCAACTGGATGTCAAGAATTTAAAAATTGGACAGGTTGTTAGGGGTGAGGTGTCAGGTTTTCAAGACTATGGTGTATTTCTGACTTTGCCCAATAATATCAAGGGGTTGATTCCCATCGCTAAGGTTAGTCAGGAATTTATGACTCCTGCGAAGCTCAGGCAGAAGTTTTATATCGGTGAAAAGATTCGCGCTAAGATCACAGATATTAAAGATAATGGCAAACTGGAATTCTCAACCCGTGATCTGCAATCCTCCAATGAGGTCATACTGGTTAGCATTAAGGGTGGTACGCCGCAGATGGTGGAAGCGCTGAAGCTTCAGGCGATGTCCGTTGCTGCTAGTCAAAGATTGTTTCTGATTGATACCAAAGCCAATATTAAAAGGATTTTGTCGGGGCAGGCTGCGGAATGTCAGCTAACGGCACATTGGCGCTATGTGCGATCCCAAAAATATGAGACGGTGAAGCAGTTGTTAGGGCGTTGGGATTTTGATGGGGCGATCGCGATTTTGCGAGATTGGCAAGACTATTTAGATGTGTTGATTGCGGAGCGTGTGATTGATTTTGAAGATGTCAAACATAATTTGGAAGGATTAATCCCAATTATCAAGGCTTTAGAGATGGCTAGGGCTTATTTCAATCTGGATATCAAAACCGTTGATAATATTTTGACTGAATATCCATTTGTTAATGATGCAAATTTCAACCCTGAAAAAATCTTGGCTGACTATAAGCATTTCAAGCAATATCGCGTTCTCCATCTGTTTACGCTGTGTCGCGTCTATTGGCAGTTGGATCAAATGTTTAGCTTTTTGTCTGGGGTGTTTTCGTGTTGTGATGTGACGCTCGAACATCTGATCTATAAGTACTGTCCGCCTAATCAGTTTAGTTGCTTTAGTTTTGATACTAGTTATTTGAATTTGCCGCAGGCGCAGCAACAACTAGGCGATCGCTTTTGGCTAAGGTTTGTCCATCTTGAAGATCATGAGCAGAATCCGCGCCGAGATGAGTTAACGGAGGCTCAGGAATATCGCTTGGTTAGTCGATACAATAAGCGCAATTTTATTGAGGCTTTGATTGGGGCAAGGGGTAGCAGTCAAGATGTCGAGGCTTGGGATAGTCTCAAGGCTAATTTTATACAGTTAGATTTTTGGGGGAATAAGCGCAATAAGTTTGTGCATAGTGCCAGTGGGATTTCTAAAGATTTGATGGTGAGTGATTATGAAGCTCTCAAGCCCGATCAGCAATCGAAAACTTGTCGCCCTGATCGCATTTTGGCGGTTATGGAGGAGATTTGTCATAGTGGTTTGTTGGGGATCGATTGGCGACTGGGCGATCGCTTTGCTAGGGGGGCAGATGCGGATTATTATATCTATTCTGAAATTAGGGATTGGGTGGGGCAGAGGTTGGCTCGGAAGATCTAGGCTAAAATGTATCAGGCTATACTATTCGTAGGGGTCGCCATAGCCCTGAAACCCGCATTCTGTCGTTGACCCCTGCGAATTGACTTCCCTGTTTGGTTTTCAAACCCTGTTTTTAGTTTTATTTCACCCAGTCGGATCGCCTCAAATGAAGTTTTGCTTGACCCCTGCGAATTTTGCCTCTAGAATGGTTGCTATGCCTACCTTCTAGGGGGTGGCAGTTCTCAGCTTCGACTGAGGAGAATTAATGAAAACCCTGGAATAAATAGTCCATCCCATTCACTACAATGGTTCTCAGCTTCGACTGAGGAGAATTAATGAAAACTGACCACCACTTTTGATCCATCTGGGCAAAACACTTGTTCTCAGCTTCGACTGAGGAGAATTAATGAAAACTTATACGTCGGACATGTTTCGGGACTTTACAGTCTGGTTCTCAGCTTCGACTGAGGAGAATTAATGAAAACGAGTTGTTCAAGATCTAAACCGCACCCGTTTACATTGTTCTCAGCTTCGACTGAGGAGAATTAATGAAAACTCTTTTTTTGAAGATGAGCATTTGGCTCAAAACTTGTTCTCAGCTTCGGCTGAGGCGAATTAATGAAAACCCTATGGACAGTGCAGCATACTCAGATGCTGATAACCGGTTCTCAGCTTCGGCTGAGGCGAATTAATGAAAACAGGTAGAAGCAACTTGAAAC
>JBAXTW010000147.1:0-11043 GCA_037129985.1 Pseudanabaena sp. ELA645
GCTATATTCGTAACTCATTATACATTAATCCCCTCAAACCCAGAAGAGCCATAAATTCTTGCTATGGTTTTGTGCCTACATTGGATATAGTTTAGAAATCGAACAGCGACCAGAAGATGTTTGGAAAGGTTTTTTGGGGGCAAATACAAACTGCACTAAGTATGTGGAAAAGTTCTTTCTGAATAGTGCGGATTCGCCTTTGGATTCGTCTTTGGTGATTGCGATCGATAATTTCGATTATGTTTTTAAATATCCCAATATCGAAGCGGATTTTTGCGGATTGCTGCGCGGCTGGTTTGAAAAGGCTAATACCAGCAAGGTATGGGGTAAGTTACGACAGATTATTGTCTATTCGTCTGAATCTTCGACCAATCTAAATATTAATCAATCACCGTTTAATGTGGGTTTGCCAATCGAACTCGACGAACTCGATATTTCAGAGGTATGGGCTTTAGCTCTTGCCTATAAACTGCCTTGGACGATCGCTGAAGTTGAGAAGCTTACGGATGCGATCGGCGGACATCCCGAATTAGTTCAAAAAGCGATCGATCGGATCTCCCACCAAAGTATCAGCCTTGACGCGCTACTTAGAACTGCGCCAACGGAAGAGGGAATTTATAAAGATCATCTCGTGAAACGATTGCAGAAGTTGGAAGAGTATCCCGAACTTGTCGCTGCGATGAAATCAGTTGTAAATTCCGATCTGCCAGTCAATTTGAGAGTAAGGGATGCGCTAAAACTTGACAGCTTGGGGTTGATTAAACGGCATGGTAACGATATTGTATCTCGATGCAATTTGTATCGCTTATATTTTAAAGATAGGTTGAGGTAACTGGTTATGTCCTCGCAATCCAATGAGCAATCCCATACTGGCGCTTCTGTCTACCGTGTTGGTGGTAGTTTGCCTGTTGATGCGCCGACCTATGTGGAGCGACAAGCCGATCGCCAGTTGTACGATCGCCTGAAAGCGGGAGATTGCTGCTATGTGTTTAATTCGCGGCAGATGGGGAAGTCGAGCTTGCGGGTGAGGACGATTCAGAAGTTAGAACGCGATGGCATACGTTGTGCGACGCTCGATCCGCAGACGATTGGCACACAGCTAGACCAGTCGCAGTGGTATGCGAGTGTGATTAGTAGCCTTGTGGAGAGTTTTGGGTTAGAGGAGCGCTTCGATCTAGAAACATGGTGGGAATCAAAGCATTTGCTTACGCCTCTGAAACGTCTGAACGATTTTATTTCTAATGTTCTCTTAACTGAGATTTCGCAGCCAATAGTCATCTTTGTGGAAGAAATCGACAGTCTGCTCAATCTGGATTTTAAAGCAAATGATTTTTTTATGATGATTCGTTCTTTTTACGAAAATCGCGCTCAAGAGCCAAGGTTTCAGCGTTTGTCCCTTGCCTTTGTTGGTGTAACCACGCCTCGCGATCTGATTCAAGGACATAATCACTCGGCTTTTAATATTGGTGTGGCGATCGCGTTGGATGGTTTCCAGTTGGAGGAGGTGCAGCCTTTAGCGATCGGTTTGGAGGGAAAGGCGATCGATCCTACGGCGGTGATGGTGGAGGTGTTGAGGTGGACGGGGGGACAGCCTTTTTTGACGCAGAAGTTGTTGAGTTTGGTGATTGGTGAGTTAGAGCATGGGAATGATTTATCTGAGAAGGATATTGCGGGGTGGATTGCGGAGGTTGTGCGGGTGCGGATTATTGATAATTGGGAAGCGCAGGATGTGCCGCAACATTTGAAGACTTTGCAGGATCGGATGTTGCGGATTGATGAGCGAGGAAGGGGGCGGTTGATGGGTTTGTATCAGCAGGTTTTGGGAGATGTAGCCCCCCAATTCTGGGGGGAACAAGAGGAAGGTTCTCAGTCACTGTTTGCAGGGGAGGGGATCTCTTCGGGAGTTGTGAGTGAAGATCCCCCCCAGCCCCCCTTATGGAAGGGGGGAGAAGAAGGTTCTCAGTCTCTCTTATTGGAGGGAGGAGAAGAACAGCCCCTCTTTGCAAGGGGGGTAGGGGGGATCTCTTCGGGAATTATCGCTGATGATAGTTATGAGCAGATTCAATTGCGGTTGACGGGGTTGGTGGTAAAGCGGGGGAATAGGCTAACGGTTTACAATCCTATTTATGCGGCGGTGTTTGATCGGGCTTGGGTGGAGCGAACTTTAGCGGATTTGCGTCCAGAGTTTTATGGTTCGGCATTTCGTGAATGGCAGGATGCGGAGGCGGGGCAGAATCAGGGGTTTCTGTTGCGTGGTCATGCGTTGGAGGAGGCGGAAGTTTGGGCGAAGGGGAAAAAGCTAAGTGATATTGATGAGCAGTTCTTGCGGGAAAGTCGCGAGTTTGAGAGGTTTGAGACAAGTCAAAGGTTGGCGGCGACGGAAGAGGCAAATGCGATTTTGGTTGCAGCGGAAAGGAAGGCAACTAATAGGGTTAAGGCTGGTTCGGTGGTTTTGGGAGTGATGCTTTTATTGGCTGGTGTGGCTGGTGTGTGGGCTACGCGATCGGCTAATGAATTAAATGTGAAAGTAGCGGAAACTCAGAAGGATGCTCAGACTAAACTGCAAAATGCCGATCTAAAGGTGGATTCGGCTAATAAAGAGGCGGATCGGGTTCGTAAGGATTCGGAACAGAAGAAGCGATCGACGGCTCAAACAGTGAGAGAGGCATTGGTAAAGAAAAAAGAAGCGGATGAGAAGGTTGAATCGGCGCAAAAAAATTTAGAATCGGCTAAGGCTGAAGCGGAGAAGGTTTCGCAAGAGTCGGCGGACAATGTGGCGGTAGCACAGGCGAAAATTATGGATGCGGAAGGCAATCTGAAGGATGCTTTAATTGAGCAGGAAAAGGTGGCTCTGTCTGAGAAAGTAGCAACAGAGAAAGTTGCTAAGCTTAATGAGGAGAAAGAGAATCTTATGACATCTCTTCGGAGTCTTTGGATATTTAGGCGCTCTGAGTTACTCAGACAAGAGAAGAACTATGAGAATGCTTTAGAAACTATAAATCTGACTCTTAAAGATAACCCCAATAATGATCTTGCTTTAATTGGTCGAGGCTTTATTTATATCGATATGAAAAGGTATACAGAGGCTGAAACTGATCTTAGAACAGCAATCAAATTAAATGCTCAGAGTCCGCAAGCTTATAACTCTTTAGGTAATGTCCTAAATAAACAAAATAGACTAGATGAAGCGATCGCTGCTTATCGTAAAGCTATCGAAATCAATCCCAAATATGATTACGCTTACTACAATTTAGGCTATATCTTAGGTAAACAAAACAAACTAGATGAAGCGATCGCTGCTTATCGTAAAGCTATCGAAATTAATCCCAAATATGATTATGCTTACAACGGTTTAGGCAATGTCTTAGATAAACAAGACAAACTAAATGAAGCGATCACTGCCTATCGTAAAGCTATCGAAATCAATCCTAAATATGCTCTTGCCTATAGCAATATTTGTTGGATATCGATTCTTGCATGGCAAGCAAAAGATGTTTTATCTATTTGTGAAAAAGCAATTGAACTTGCCTTGACTAGTGAAAAAGACCTGTATAAAGGTTTGTATAGAGGTAATCGAGGACTCGCTAGGGCAATTACTGGAAATATTGAAGGTGCAATTGAAGATTTTGAAGCATACTTGGAATGGTTGGATACCAGTACTAATATCTCAGATTCTACTAAGTCTCAATTAAGAGCCAAACGTCAACAATGGATTAAAGAACTACGGACGGGTAAGCTTCCCTCCGAAGTTTTCACCAAAGAAGTTCTTGAAGAGTTGAAAAAGGAGGAAATTTAATGAAGACAGACTCCAAGGCAAAAGTAAAAAGATAAAAGGAAAAAATTCAGATTAAAATAGACGATACATCACAAAAAATCAAAACTTTGACCTTAAGAAAATGAATTTTATCTATCCCAACCCTATCCATGTTTTACGGTGTCATCATCCGAATGTATTACTTCGACAACAAACAACATAACGTTCCCCATATCCATGCCGAATACACAGACTCACAGGCACTATTTAGCCTAGCTGATGGAGAGCTACTAGCAGGTGAATTACCTAAAAACAAACGAAAACTTGTCGAAGCTTGGATTGAAATTCACAGAGAAGCAGCGATCGCGCCTTGAATTTTAGCAATTGATGAAATTGGTGGTGTGCGGATGGTTTATTGCGAGGGAGAACTAGAAATTATGGGTATTGGATTACTCCATGAAATGATATCCAGTTTGCTGGGGATGTGGTTAGAAATGTAGGTTGGGTTGAGCGACAGCGAAACCCAACTAGTAATTCTGAGGATGAAGAGTTAGATGAGGATGAGGATTGGATAGGCGATCGCTGTTTGTGGTGATGGATAGGCGATCGCTGGTTAGTTGATTTTTTGAGAGGCGATCGCTGTTTTATGGTGAATGGATAGGTGATCGCCGTTTGATTGATTTTTTAGAGGGGCGATCGCTGTTTGTGGGGATGGATGGGCGATCGCTGGTTAGTTGATTTTTTGAGAGGCGATCGCATTGTTTTGATTTTTGGTGAATTAGGTGATAATGAAAGCAATTAGTTTAATTAGCTATAACCTCCATGCAGTTTGAGTGGGACGAAATAAAAAATCTTGAAAATATTCGCAAGCATGAAATTGACTTTGCGGATGTTCCCTCAATGTTTGATGGTGAAATGCTGATAGAGCTAGACGATCGCTTTGATTATGGCGAAGATCGCTGGTTTGGGATCGGTTTTCTCGGTCTTGGAATAGCAGTCGTAGTCTGGACAGAACGTAAAAACAACATCATCCGAATTATTTCCGCAAGAAGAGCTAATCGTCATGAACAGAGAAAATTTGCACAGTACCTCTCGTACTAACTGGGTCGCATTAGAGGCGATGTCTGATGATATTGACTATTCAGACATTCCACCACTGACAGATGAATTTTTTGAACGTGCAACTTTACGCATTCCCGTAGATCAAGCTCAAAACTTAGTCCAACTAGATCCCGATGTAAAACAATGGTTTCAGAATCAAGGAGAGCAGTATAAATCTCTGATTAATAGTGTGTTGCGCCAATATATAGAAAATAACAAAACTCAGCAATCCGTAAAGATCTGTGCTGAATAATTTGACCGATAGGCGATCGCTATTTGTGGTGATGGATAGGCGATCGCTGGTTGATTTATTTTTAGAGGGGCGATAATAGCTAAAATAGCCAATATAGTTATAATAGCTAACAACACTGTTAGGAACTATTACCATCATGAAAACATTAGGTGCATCAGAAGCAAAAAACCGCTTTGGCGAACTATTAGACCTAGCTCGTAGGGAACCAGTACAAATAGCCAAAAAAGGACGTAGTGTCGCCATTATGATGTCGATTGAAGAATTTGAAAGATTTTTGGATTTAGAAAATCAATTTTTGGCTCTAAAAGCAGAGCAAGCTAGACAAGAAGGTTTCATCGGCATTACAGAAAGTGAGGCTTTATTATCAGAGATTCTAAATGCTTAAAGTTAACCTGTCTCGACAAGTCGCTAAACGCTTAAAAAAATTGCCAGAAAAGCACGCCAAACAAGTTGCAACCAAAATTACCGAATTAATCTCAAATCCTTACCCTCAAGATTCTCTAAAGTTAAAAGGTTATCCCTATCACAGAGCCGATATTGGTGAATATCGGATAGTTTATTTTGTGGAAGAGCAAACACTAGAACTTACGGTTCGCTGATTTTTGAAATAGGTCAAAACATTTGACGGGACAATAAGGATCTCAGGCTTTATGAACTTTTTTTACGAAGTTATTGATTTTCACCTTCTTGTATGCATTACAAATAAATTAAAGCAATAATGACCTTTATTAGTATTAATTATCAATAGTAATGCCAAAAAGTGCAAATTAATGAATGTCATTTGCATTAAGAAAATCAGCGAACGGTAAGCTAGAAATCTTATTAATTGAGAAACGGAACGATGATGAAGTCTATAAACAACTAAAAAGAATGATATAAAGTCTATGAGATAAAGAACCCCCATTATGGAGAGATCGCTGTTTGTGCGGATGGATAGGCGATCGCTGTTTGATTTTTTGAGGGGGCGATCGCTGTTTGATTTATTTTTAGAGGGGCGATCGATTATGGGTATTGGGTTACTTCTTAAGGTTTTGCCTCGACTGTAGCAACTTTTATTGGAGAGCAGAGCGCTGTAAGTCGTATTATAGGTAGGTATAAGATAAATACCTATGCCTCAAAGTTAATGAATTTGACCGCCGAATCCAACACACTTGCTCAACAAATCCAAAGTATCGATGATCAATTATCAAAGCGATCGCTAGCACTCGATCCCAGTGGTTACTTTATTATTTTCATTGATCGTCAACAAAATTTAATTTGTGCCAAGCACTATAGCAACCTGATTAATGAGCAAGGCTTAGCCGTCGATCCTGAGACAGGTAAACCAATTCCCGCCAAAGGTAAAGTCGATCGCGAAGCGGTGCATTTATTTACAGGGCGCACTGCCAAAGAACTCTGTGTCGAGATTTTTGAGAAAACTGATTTTTGTCCTGTTTCAATGTTTGACCATGCTGCATATTTAGGGCGAGAAACACAGCGAGCAGAATTAGCGATGTTGCAGCAAATCGAATATATCCAAGATTAAATCTAGGATCAAACCTACGACGTAAGGCGAAAAGCGCGGTAAAATATCAAGACAAATAGTTATAAGACAATAGTCATAAGCGCCAGATGTCACCTTCGAGCATCATCTCCATTAGTAATTGGTGGGAAATCCAAGTTTCAGCCGAGCAAGCTTTAGAGGAGCAAATTTTTTGGCGACTGCAAGACTTTGGCTGTCAAGGTATGGCGACCAAAAAGAAAGATGGGCGGATCTCAGTGAATAGTTATCTACCTGTCGAGAAGGCTACGATCTTGGATTTAGCGGCTTTAGCGCTCTGGTTCAAACAGGATGCGATCGCCACTAACTATGAAGCACCAACGACTCAATGGAAAGTGATCAGCGACGAAGATTGGTCATCTAGCTGGAAGCAGCATTGGCATCCACAAGAAATCGGCGATATGTTGGTGATTTATCCTGCTTGGATTGAACCGCCAACCGATGGCGATCGCCTAATTTTGCGTCTTGATCCAGGTAGTGCCTTTGGTACGGGCGCTCATGCGACAACACAGCTTTGTTTAGAAGCTTTAGAAATGCGTCTGTGGGGCGTGAAACCCGAAGATAATGTGGTGGTTGCCGATGTTGGTTGTGGTTCAGGAATACTAAGTATCGGCGCTTTATTGATTGGTGCGACTCAGACCTATGCGATCGATAATGATATTTTGGCGATCAAGGCGACCAATCACAATCGGCGACTTAATGGCATTGCTGAAGAAAAAATTTGGGTGCAAGAGGGCAGCATCGAAGACTTGATTGCGAATATGCCAGCACCTGCGAATGGATTTACTTGCAATATTCTTGCCGATATTATCATCGAGATGGTTCCCCATTTTGATAGGCTGGTGGGCGAAAATGGTTGGGGAATTTTGAGTGGCATTTTAGTTGAACAAGTACCCAAGGTCGCTGAGGCTCTTGATGCTCATAAATGGACGATCGCCACTTTTTGGAAGCGTCAGGAATGGGCTTGTCTCACAATTAGGCGATCAGAGTATTAACAAAAAAGAGTCGCGCTGCGACTCTTTTTTGTGTTTTATTGTGGATTTGAAACTTTCGCGATCGCCAATTTGGCTGCCATTTCTTTGTAGTGATGTATACAGAAACTTCGCTTCTACTGAACTTAAATACGAGTTAGTTTTGTATACAGTATACATATCCAAATTTGCAGAGCAATAATGCGCCATATTCTTCAGAAACAACTCCACAAATTTCTCATTGTAGCCGCCTCTACAGCTATACTTGCCGCTTGTAACTCCGCACCACCCACCACCACAAGTGCAACCACTGGCGATAAAGCTCCAGCCACCAGCGCCCCTGCAACTAAAGCCACTACTCCTGACAAAAAAGCCAAGCAAGACATTCGCGTACAACTGCCTTTCTTGAAACAAAGCCTTGATGCACCGCTAATCTGGGCGATCGAGAAAGGATACTTTGCCGAAGAAGGATTAAATGTCAGTTATGAGCGTGGTTTTGGTAATGCTGACACGATTAGTAAGCTCGGCACTGGCAAATATGACATGGCGTTTAGTGATATCTACAACGCGATGGAATTTAATGATAAGAATCCCAATGACAAAATTCTCGCTGTTGCTATCTACCAAAACAAAGCACCTTTCTCGATTGTCACCTTCAAGGCTAATGGCATTAAAACCCCTGCCGATCTAGTTGGCAAAAAATTAGGCGCTCCCGCAGGCGATGGACCGCGCAAACTATTTCCCCTTTTTGCGAAAGAAGTGAAGATCGCTCCTGATTCTGTGACTTGGGAAACGATGGAACCAAAGCTTCGTGAAACCTTCTTGTTGCAAGGGAAAGTCGATGCAGTTAGTGGTTTCTACACATCAGTTATACCATCGCTAATCAAGGGTGGTAAAACAATGGATGATATCCAAATCTTCTTTTATGATGAGTTTGGCTTAGATTTCTACGGTAATGGAATTTTGGTCAAGCAAGACTTTATGACCAAGAATCCTGAAGCGATCAAGTCTTTCCTCAAGGCTTATTTCCGTGGAATGCAAGAAGTGGTCAAAGATCCATCGGCGGCTCTAGATTTGGTTGTTTCTACTGATCAAAGCAAATTGATGGATCGTGATGCAGAGAAATTACGCTTAAAATTGGCGATCGAGCGGATGTATGTCACGCCTGAAGTCGAAGCAGCAGGTTTTGGTGGTGTAGATGTGAAACGTCTTGAGAAGAGCGTTACTCAGACTATTGAGGGCTTCAAGCTCCAGCCTGTAACTGCGGCTGATGTCTTTACTGATAAGTTTCTCCCCGCTAAAGAGCAGCGGATGGTTCCTCCCGTCAGCGATCGCAAGCCGTTACTTTAAAACCTCTAGCCCTGTGGCGATCACCTAGCGATCGCTACAGGGCTGGGATTTAGGAATTGACTGAAAAAGTCCACACTCAAGAAAATGGCATAGTTAAAATGGTTCAGCCTCTAACCTCTGCATCCCCTGAAACGACTGTTTCCTCGCAACCATTACTAGAATTCGATCGCATCGGTTTGGAATATCCCTTTGAAGAATCGATACGAACGATCATTCAGGAAATCAGCCTTAGCGTGGAGCCTGGAGAATTTGTTACTTTTGTCGGTCCTAGTGGATGTGGAAAAACCTCGATCTTGAGAATGGTTTCAGGATTAAGTCCCACTAAAATCGGTGAGTTACGCTGTCATGGACAACCCGTAGTCAAACCACTCAAAAATGTCGGCATCGCTTTCCAGAATCCTGTATTGCTGCCTTGGCGACGCACGATTGATAATGTCTTGCTACCACTAGAAATAGTGTCTCCCTACAAGCGAGACTTTAAAGTTAATCGCGATCGCTATCTAGAGATGGCTCAAAAACTATTACAAGCTGTGGGCTTAAAGGATTTTCAGAAGCAATTCCCTTGGCAATTGTCAGGTGGGATGCGTCAGAGAGCTTCACTTTGTCGGGCGTTGATTCATCAACCTGAGATTCTGCTCTTAGATGAGCCTTTTGGGGCGCTGGATGCATTTACTCGTGAGGAAATGTGGGTGATGCTCCAGACTCTATGGATGGAAGCAAAGTGTGTGGGAATGCTAATCACCCATGACTTACGCGAGGCGGTTTTTCTGTCTGACACTGTGTATGTCATGAGTCCTAGACCCAGTGAAATCGCCTTTAAATTGAAGATCGATCTACCGCGTCCGAGAACCTTAGAGGTCTGTCTCAGTGATGAGTTTGCCCATCTTGCCGCCGAACTACGCCGCCATATCCACAAAAACTAAGCGAGAACAATATGCAAGGCACTGTTGACAATTCACGGCGATCGCCTAAAAAATTTGATTTTGAAGCTTTCCTAAACACTAAAGCCGCCACGATCATTCTGCCAACCATCGCTACGGTATTGCTGTTTAGTTTATGGGAATTGGCAGTATTTGTATTTCAAATTAAACCCTTTAACCTTCCTGCGCCTTCTAAAATCCTCGAAGCGACCATCAAATTTGCGCCACAGCTTATGGAAAATTCTTTCCGTACGGTATGGACTACTTTTGCGGGTTTCGTGCTTGCCAGTGTAGTGGGAATTGTATTGGGCTTTTTAATAGGCTATTCAAGATTAATTTATCTAACGTTCTATCCATTATTAGTTGCGTTTAATACGATTCCCAAGTCGGCATTAGTTCCCCTATTGGCTGTATGGTTTGGCGCAAATGCGATTCCTGCGATCGTCACTGCCTTTGCACTAGCGTTTTTCCCGATCGCCGTGAATGTGGCACTAGGGTTAGAGACGATTGAGCCTGAAATGAAAGATGTCATGAGGGCTTTGGGTGCATCGGATTTTGAGATATTCCAAAAAGTTGGCTGGCCGCATACATTACCCTACGTGTTTGCCTCTCTCAAGATCGCCGTTTCTTTTTCCTTTATTGGAGCCGTTATAGCTGAGTCGATCGCCTCTAATGCGGGGTTAGGCTATCTAATTGTTCAGGCGGCCTCAGACTTTAACGTTCCTCTTGCCTTTGCTGCCCTAATTACTCTAGCAATCTTAGGCGTAATGCTCTACACCATATTTGTGGCTATAGAAAAGAAGGTCATTTTCTGGGCGAGGTAATACTTACTTAAGCTAAAAAAGAGGCTACCCGAAGGGTAGCCTCTTTTTTATTTAGGTTTAGCCAACCAAGCCCAATGACGATAGTTTTGATGCAAGTGTTCTTTGGGTTCATTATCCATTACCCCATCTTCAAGTCTTAAGCGATCGCGATTATCGTTGTTCCTTTGCTGCTGTTGATATTCACGAGAGGTTTTCATAACTTTTGACCCACAATCTAATCTCTATATTTGTATTATAAACTACATTTAGTAAAATTCATAAAAAAGGTGTCATCATTCAGCAATTCCAAATTCAAAAAGCAGCAAATAATACAGATATAAGTAACTGAAT
>JBAXTW010000148.1:0-10921 GCA_037129985.1 Pseudanabaena sp. ELA645
TAGAAACAAATTTTATCATTTCACCCGTAGGGGCGATGCCCCCGTGCTCGCCCCTTCTACGCAAATCACCGATGATTCATGACCGCACAATCCCCAATTTCATGAACGGATAATTTATCACCGCGCGATCGCAATTTTATTGCCGCATTGCAAATCCATCTCGGCATAAACAAATGGTCGGCGATCCGCGTAGAAGGGGCGAGCACGGGGGCATCGCCCCTACCGATGATATTTTAAATGGTAAATATCGGTTTGTGTGAATTTTGTGGGAATGGGGCGATCGTGCGATCGCCACCACCAATCATCAATTACCAATCACAAATGGAATAGAAACAAATTTTATCATTTCACCCGTAGGGGCGATGCCCCCGTGCTCGCCCCTCGCCCCTTCTACGCAAATCACCGATGATTCATGACCGCACAATCCTAATCAAAGAAGGGCAGATAAATACGAAGAAGTGCAAAGGGTTGAGGCAAAAGAACAGAGAAGGGAGTCCTCACCGCAAAAGGTAGACAATCCGAAAACCGAGGAAACTACCACGATTATTCGCAGTGTAACCGATACGATTCGCTGAACAACAATCTCTTTCGCTGTCGTACCACGATCCGCCACGCAGAGATTTATTTGTTTCGGAGACTTCGTAATTATTAATGTCTTTCGTCCGAATCTGTGAATCCATTGGCGCTCCTCTATAATCATCATGCCAATCATCGGCACACCATTCCCAAACATTGCCATGCATATCGTAAAGTCCCCAAGCATTAGGTAGTTTCTGTCCTACTGGATGTGTACCATTATTGTTTTGCCTTAGACGTTGCGTGTATCGACCAACATCTCGATCAACTTCTTCCCAAATGCGATCTGCATCAATGGGGCAATCTCCGCTATTGTTGCCATACCACCCATAGTCATCTAACTGGCTGAGATCATCACCAAAGCAATATTCAGAATATTCGGTTGCTCCCGCACGGCAGGCATATTCCCATTCTGCTTCACTAGGCAAACGATAGCTCTCTCCTGTCAGTTGCGATAGCCGCGCACAAAACTCTTGAGCTTCATACCAAGTTATTTGTTCAACAGGTTTATTATCGCCGCGATGATAAGAAGGATTTGGGTTTAAATCAAGATCGATCATCGGAGACTTCGCAATAGCATACCAATGCGCCTGAGTGATGGGATACTTACCCATCCGAAACGCTTTTACGGTGACTTGGTGATAGGGCTTTTCATCGTCATCGCCTATCCCTTCAGGTGAACCCATCCAGAACTTACCACTAGGAATATCCACCATTTCGGGCAAATTCGCGTGATCGAGCCAAGGCTTATATTTATAACGATTGCGCTGCACAAATTTCTGTTGTTGAGGCGTAAGGTAATCGTTAATCGCAACTTCCACTTCCTCGATTTGTGCGACCACACCCTCAGACAATAGGAACTTATCCTTATCTTTTTCTCTAGCGCCATTAAATTCATCAAAAGCATCCTTCACCCGATCGCCAAGTCTTCGCAAATCCCGATCCTCAGATCGCCAATCTCTAAACATTTCCCAACCATCCATCAACGCTTCATGCGCCAAATCCACAAAAGCCGCATTATTCTCCTCACCCATCGTCAACAGCCGCCCCTCAGCCCCCGCAAAAACTTCTAATATATTCTCGATCGCCTCTTGATCGTCCTCCGAAGCCGCCATCCCTAACAAAAATTGTTTAGATTGACGTTGTCGCGTATCCCTGACATCCTGCCCCTTCCGCACCAATTGCAAAAATAATCGTCTCGTCCAATCGCGTTCCAGATCCGATGACAATCCCTCATACAACCGCTTAGCATGACGATCCAACGCCCCGCGCAACTTGCCCATCTCTGTATAAGCCGTTAAAGTCAATCGATGATTTTGGCGATCTCGTCTTTCCCATAGTTCCGTCAGCGCAAACTCCAATAACGGCAAACTATTTTTCTCCGCTTCCACATCCTGACAAATCACCTCTAGCAAACCCTCAGCTAGTTCATAGCCTTGCATCTTCGCAGGTTCAGGGATCGCTTCTCTAAGTTCCGATGGCTCTAATGGCACTAACCAAAAGGCGCGATCGCGTTGAATTAACTTTGCTAAAGCAGGATATTCCAAGGCTTGCTCCACAAAATCCGCTCTCATTGTCGTAGCGATCGTCAAACGCCCCTCGCGATCGGCTCCTTCCGCCAGCAGCCGTATAAACTTTTTGCGCTCCTCTTCGTTAGCACAAACCGTAAACAACTCTTCAAACTGATCCACCACCAGCAAAACTCGTTGTGAACCTTCAGGCAAAATCGCATTTAAACCTTCGCTCTCCAGTTTTGCATAAGCCTTCTGAATTTCTCTAGGCAACTTGTAAAACTGCTCCACCAAAGCTTTTTTCAAATTGCTAGGGGATCTGTCCAAGGCTTAATCGGTGGCAATATACACCAACCTTGTTTTTCTAACGCAGGTATCAAACCCGCCTTCACCAGCGAGCGATGACTTACCGCTACCCGATGCCCCAATCACAGGCACAAACCGCGATCCTTCAATCTTTCTCAACAACAAATTAATCTGACTATCGCGACCACAAAAATACTTAGCTGTGTTTTGGTCAAACGCATTCAACCCCACATAGGGGCAAGTTTCATATTCGGGGGAAGATTCTGACTTTTGATTAGAAATGGTTCCCGCTTTTAGCTGTATTTTTTGCTGAGCAAATTCTGTAACCGCCCGTCGTAACCCCTGTGAGATATTCAGAAAAGCTTCATCGCGATCGCTCCATTGGGTCACAGGTTTAGCATTTTTGGGCAGCGCTTGTAACTTTCCAAAAGGGGCATCACCCCAATCGCAAGGCTTCAACACAATCGGAATTACTCTTGCTTCCCCTGCCTCATGCCGTTCCATTGCCCTCTTTAGCTCAATGTCGTAGCAATAATCTGAAGCCAAAAAATTGGCACTGATCAACAACAAAATCACATCGGCAATATTGAGATTGTCATCGATCGCATTTGCCCATTCCGTCCCCGCGCTAATCTGGCGATCGTGCCAACTGCCGATCAGCCCCTGACGCTGCATCATTTTCAGGTGAATTGCCAACTCATCCCGCAACTCTTCGTCTTTGTGACTATAGGAGAAAAACACAGTTAGTAGGTTCGCTGACATTTTGGTATTTGGGCAATCTCAATACAAGCAAGTGTACAAAGGTTCTCAAAATCGCGATCGCGACCTTATGCAACTAGAATACAGGCAAATATCACAAAATACCAGTAACAATTGCAACAAAAAGCACAGCCAATGGCTGTGCTTTTTGTTGAATACTTGTATTTATTTGTTGCTTTGACCTTCTTCGCGGCTAGATGTTTGGATATACAGAGTTAGCAAAAAAACGGTAGGTACAAACAAAGCTAGGACAGTCGCCAGAAGACCGAGAAAATTAGTTTCCATAAATTTTGAGGTTGATTGCTTATTTTAAATATTTTGATGACTTGGTAATATTCTAAGTTCAAAATTGATTACTGCTACGAAAAAATTTAAAAACCTAACAATAAAAGTGTGCTTGGCACTCTTTTATTGTTTGAAGATTAAGCTTCCCAGAGTTTACTGATATTCTTCTCTAGACGCTCATCCGCTTCCGCAAATACTTGCGCGGAATTGTCGAGCATTTCACCCGCATGAAGTTCAAGGATCTTGGTAGAAAGGGCGATCCGATTGCGCGACTCGTCAATATCAATCACCACAGCCTTAATCGTGTCATTAAGCTGAAATACGCGGGTGGGATCGTTAACAGGCTTTTGACTCATTTCTTTGACGTGCAGTAAGCCTGAAACTCCAGAAAATTCTACAAATACACCAAAAGGACGAATATTTGTAACTTTGCCAGTCACCAATTGTCCCTTGGCAAGTTGGTTCATCGCGGCAAGCTTAGCCGCCTGACGATTGGACAATACCAACTTTTTGCGGGTTTCATCAGCTTCTAAGACCATGACGGGCAGAAATTTACCGATCAATTTAGCCATGTCCGAACTGTCGGCAAGGTGCGATCGCGGCACAAATCCGCGTAATCCTACCGAATCAACGATTACACCGCCAGTATTCGTACCAATCACCTTAGTTTCAAACACTTTTGATTCGGCTTGGTAATCGCGCAGAGTTTGCCAAGCCTGCTTAAATAGCAAGCGCCTCACGGATAGTTTGACCTCACCATCTGCGTTCTGGCTACTAATAATCAGGAATTCGTACTCGTTACCAATCGGAAAAGCATCATTAGAGCGCGAAGAACCACTGAGGGTTGCTTCTTCAATGGGAAGAAAACCTAAAGATTTAGCGCCAATATCGACATAAATGCCACTACTTTCGACTGAAACTACCTTGCCCTTCACGGTTTGCCCAACTGCAAACTCGTAATTATGTTCGGCGAGGGCATTGGCAAAATCGTCGGCAGAAAATGGCTGAATATTTGTTGTGGCGTTCATGAATATGAATATGCGTAGCTTTGGTTGCGTTTATTTTAATGTAATTGTCTCATAACGCTAGAGTGAATATGAAGTAAATCTATCTTTCTCCATAATTGCTACGCTTTTTAACATAACTTTGCAATAATGCTGTTGTTCCCCACTAATTATTCACTGGGAAAGGGGTATTTGAAAGCTTTTTTAAGAGTCCAATGCAATTTTTAAAAAATATTTGACAAAATACACCAACATAGTTGTATGATAAAAATCTTGAAAAAAGGGCGAGTGGCGGAATTGGTAGACGCATCAGACTCAAAATCTGACGACAGCAATGTCATGAGAGTTCGATTCTCTCTTTGCCCATTATTTGTTTATGATAGATGTAGCTATCCGTAATGATTCTTGGAGAGACAATTGGCTTAAGCCCATTGTTCCGTAAGGTTTAAATTTTAAAAATCATTTCACTTGCTAATCTTAATTTAATTGAGCTTGAGTTTACAATGGCAAAGTTAGAGCATCTGATCACGCTAGCAGAAGATGAACTGGTTCAGTACAGCACAACTGCTCGCAAAATCGAGAAAATGCGCCAAAAAATTGGCTTGTCTCTCAATAAGAGGGAGCAAGAACAGGCTAAAGCCGAATTATTAGCAGAAATGCGAACGGATGAGCTGAGTCAGATTGTCGAAAAAAATCGTCAGACTGTTTCGCTACCTCTGTGGGGCATTGCGGGGCTGGGGCTATTACTGGGAATATCGATGGAGCAGCCTCTAGATTTTATTGCTACTATTGTGGGTACGGCTGGGGCGATCGCTGTTCAAAAATGGGGTTGGAAGCTACAGGCTAAGCGTTTAGTGTTACAAACCCTCGAAGATATCGAAGAACGCTCTAAAGCGCCTCGAAATTAGCTTCAAAATCATCCTCAAAATCAGCATCAAAATTAAAAGATTGCGTGATGGCGTACATTTTTACATCCCAAGGACGATCTTTGGTGAATACATAGTTATGTAAAATCCCTTCAAACTTCATCCCAGCCTTTTCTAATACCCTTGCGGAAGCGGCATTTTCTACGGCACAAAAAGCCTGAATCCTTAGCAGATGCATTGTATGAAAGCCAAAAGCGATCGCCGCCTTGGCAGCCTCGGTCATTAATCCTTGCCCCCAATAGTTTCTGGCTAGGGTATAGCCCAATTCGGCGCGGCGATGGATATTTGTCGTCTGTAAACTGCAAGTTCCAATTAATTTACCGCTTTCTTTTTTACCGCTTTCTTTGGTAATAATTCCCCAAGTAATTCCTGTGCCAGAACGATATAACTCAAGGGCGACATTGTTTACATATTCATAACTGTCACGGATTGTCTGGTGAGTGTCCCATAAAGTGTAGGCGGTAACTTGGGGATCGCTCGCGTAGGCAAAAATGTCCCCGACATCAGCGATCGCAAGTTGTCGCAGAATCAGCCTTGGAGTTTGTAAAGTTAGAAATTGCTCTGGCAGATCCAGCATGATTAAATTTTTTAGCGGTTAGTGCAATTTGCGTTTGAGCGTAAAGCCTTGTAGTGCTACAGGATAAATTTCTACACAATGCTTTACATTTGCCCCACACATCACAGACTAAATGTAAAGTAATAAAAACAGAACCCGAAGAAGCTGATTCGCCCGCTTCGCGGGTTTTAAAATATCAAACATTAGTAAATTAGCAAGAAACGATTATGACTATCGCTCCCGTTGCCCCTAGTAAGGTTTTACGCAAGGTTCCTGTTGACTCTAAGACTCGCGTGAAACAATTTATGCAGGGCTTGCAAGACAAAGTTTGCCAAGGTTTAGAAGAACTAGATGGCAGAGCTAAATTTAAACAAGATCAGTGGGAACGTCCTGAAGGCGGCGGTGGGCGATCGCGAGTAATTGTTGATGGTGATTATTTTGATAAGGGTGGCGTAAATTTTTCTGAGGTGTTCGGTTCTCAGTTGCCTCCAGCGATTTTGCGCCATCATCCAGAGGTCGAAGGAGAAAAATTCTACGCAACTGGGACATCGATGGTGTTGCATCCTAAGAATCCTTATGCGCCAACAGTTCACTTCAACTACCGTTATTTTGAAGCTGGTCCAATTTGGTGGTTTGGCGGCGGACTTGACCTAACTCCTTACTATGGTTTTGGCGAAGATGCCAAACATTTGCATAACACCCTTAAGGATGCTTGCGATCGCCACAATCCTAATTATTATCCTGTGTTTAAACAATGGTGTGATGATTATTTTTACCTCAAGCATCGCGGCGAGACTCGTGGTGTTGGTGGTATTTTCTTTGACTACCAAAATGGCGAAGATGGACTGTACAAGAACAGTAATGACTCCACAAATGCTCAAGTTATGAGTGATGAAGTAGGTGATGTACCGCGCACTTGGGAAGAGATTTTTGCCTTTGTGAATACCTGTGGGAATTCTTTTTTACCATCCTATGTACCGATCGCTGAACGCCGCCGCAATATGGAATTTGGCGATCGCCAGAAGCAATGGCAGCTATACCGTCGTGGACGTTATGTAGAATTTAATCTCGTCTATGATCGCGGCACAATCTTTGGTCTACAAACTAATGGACGGACTGAATCAATTTTGATGTCTTTGCCTCCGCTAGTGCGTTGGGACTATGACTATCATCCTGAGACAAATAGCCCTGAAGCTGAACTTTATGAAACTTTCTTGAAACCTCAAGACTGGGCTAATTGGGAAGGTTAATCAAACAAAAAAATACGGCGCTTCGCGCCGTATTTTTTTTTAATTGGTTCTAATTAATTCCTGTACCCAAAATACGGTAGTAGCACTGAGAATAGCGATCGCCCATTCAACTCCATTAAGTGGGACGGTTGACATTGGTTCGCCAAACCAAGGTATCTGCACAAAAATAATTTGGCAAATGGTAGTAAAACCTATACCGAGCATTAACGGTAAATTGCTGAATATGCTGTGACGGGCGATCGCACAGGCATGGAAAATCTGACTAAATCCAAGGGTGACGAAAGCCATTGATCGCGCTTGGGCAAACATCGCTGGCTGACCTTGATATTTCAACCAAAACACGACAGAGATACTCGTAATTGTGGCGGTGACAGCTAGCAAAATCCGCAGGTAATTAGTGGAGCGCAACATGGTTTGAAACCGATGCGCGGGTTGAAATAATAGACTTTCGTGGGTGGGTTCGAGAACTAGGGGAAAAGCAACAATGGGCGTAGCGATCGCGCCGATCCAGAGTAATTGTAATGGCGGCATCGAAAACCCTGCGGCGGTATCCATTAACGTGAGGACAGCGAGGGTAAAGGAACTGGTGGCGGTAAGTAAAGCGATTCGTTGTAAGCGATCAAAGATGGCGCGACCTTCGAGAATGGCGAACGGCAAATATTGGAAGTCTTCTCTGGGTAAAATCAACCCTGCACTATCCTGTACTTCCTTTCTGCAAGTGCGATCGCAAATCCCGATGTCCGCAAGACGCAGCAGGGGAATATCGGCAACATCTTTGCCAATTACGGCGACTGCATTATTACCTTGAGCCTTATTACCTTTCCCTTTATTACTTTGCCCCTTATTAAGTTGCCATTGCCGAATCCTTTCCTGTGGCGCATCAAAATAACTATAAGTTTCAATACCGATCGCTTGGCTAAATGCATAGGCTTCCACTTCAGAAGCTCTGAGCAAACCTCGCCATGAGATGCCACCCCAACTTAAATCCGCAAAACTAACGGTCATATCCGACTCGACATCCGACTCGATGATCGGTACAATCGTGGTCACTCTAGCGATCGCATCGAGAACCGAAGGAAATCTTGCCCATAGGCGCTGTTTCGCCAGATCTCGCATCCCAAATAACTGCACTTGAGTGGCGGTGCGGAGCAGATGTTGCGGATAGGTACTAACGATCAAAGCTGCCGCAGTCATGGCATTGATCGTAATACCTCTCTGCCATGCAAACATGCTGGCGGCGGTAGTTATCAAGATCAATAGTCCCAACCAGACTTTACGCAGTTGGCGTAATTCCATATGGATTACGGAAAATGGCTGTTCTTTAATAATTGCTGATTGTTCTTGGGTAAATCGGCCTGTGGCAATCACAATTCCCTTGGCAGTTCCTGATGAGATCTCTGTCCCTGCATAAATCATGTTTTGGCAATCTATGGGCTTTGTGTTCTCAGAAAAGGTCATGTTCGCTTGTTTCCAAGAAATTGCATCGCCGCCCAAATTGGTCTGATTCACACATAGGTCGTTAGAGTTTTCTACTAGCCGCACATCAACATTGGGGCGATCGCCTTCTTTTAATAGCAGCAAATCACCAATTACCAAATCCCTTGTCGGTAATTCCATTTCTTCGCGATCGCGCAATACCATCACCGAATTAGACAGTTCATTTTGGTGACGTTGGGGGCGATCTCGGCTAACTTTTTCTCTGGTTTTAATTGACCACATAGCGATCGCTATGCCAATTGCGCCATGTAAACCGCCTACGACAATGAGCGCCCATCCTTCGGCTCCATTCCATTGCAAATATATCGCTGAGCCGATTAATAGATAGGTCAAAGGATCGATCCAAGGCTGTAATAGAACCTTCAGAATTGGACGCGATCGCGGGAGTTTATTTGCACCGATATGACGCAATCTTTGCCTTGCATTCACATAAGATAGCCCTTCTGTCGAAGACTCCAAAGCCGCTAACACTTGCTGGACATCCATCTGATGCCAAGGCTTTGGGATATCCGATAAAAAGGCAAATTTGGTCATAGTGATTTTTTAATTTATAAATCATCTAAAAATATTACAGCGCTTTGCACTGTAATAGCCTTAAACGGTTTCTTACTGTGCTTATTGCAATAACTTCATCTGCTGCTGTACTTTGATTTTGATCTCCTGAGCTTTTAGATAAACTGTAGTTCCGCCTTTGATTTTTTCTAGATCGTCATTGACAGATTTGAATTTGGAATACATGAGATTTTTATTTAAATCTTTACCTTCCTTTGGCAAAATTGCCCAGAGATTGGTTAGATTCTGATTAGCGCGATCCAGAGCTTGCACAGCTTCTTGTTCATTTTTTAAACGCACCTTCACTTCTGAAAGATTGTTCTTATATTCAGCTAAGCGTTTTTGTGCTTCCGTAAAACCTTGTAAATCATCAGAGGGAATTTGTTGAAGTCGGTCAATTGCATCTTGCCACATCTTGGCAATCTCATTCCAGCGATCGCTTGTGTGGGGAGGATTGCGTCCAGACTCGGCGGCTTTTTTGGCAAACTCTTCAGCGCCATTAATCAATGAGAAGACCTTTTCATTACCACCTGCAATCCCCGACACTGCTTTTAAATCTCTAGTAGAAGTACTAACAAGCTGTTGAGCCTTGCGCCCCGCCATTGTTTGCAGTGGAATTTGGTTGAGGCGATCGATAGCAGCTTGCCAATTCTGGACAGTAAGTTTCTTCTCAATCGGTGATGTTGCTTTCGGAAATGTTGCCTTAGCGATCGCGAGATCATTTTCGACATTGGTGAGAGCAATTTGAGCATTTTTTTCTTGAAACACCTTAGCTTCTAGCTGTCCAGCCTTAATCCGCGCCATCTGTAAACCCGCAGGCGAAAATTCCCAGCCTCCCCAATATCCGCGTGAATAATCACCCCAATCCGCGACATACCAAGCAGGAATCGAGTCTAAGGCACTTTTACCTTCCTTGAGTTTACTCTCGCCGCGATCTAAGTCCTCTTGACTAGTTGGCGACTCGATTAATTGTCGAGATTCTTCAACCGTAGCTTGTCCTTTTTTAAAATTTGCATCCATCGACATATTGCTCGGCAGCAGTAAAATCGGCGCAACTTTAGATACGGGCTGACGAATTACGGGATAGGGGAGATTAACAACATACAGGATTCCCGCAGGAATTCCCACTAAAACGCCGATCCAAATTAGCCTATTCCTTAATTTCTTCAAGCCCCAATCTTTGCGCTGAGCTACGGGTTTGGTTTTGATGTTGGTTCCAAGGTTCTGAGGCGATCGCGCTAGTTCAGCCTCTAGCTCTGTATAACGTTGCATTGGCGAACTTTGTTGGGGCGCTAGGGGATCGGGCTGGGCTGGGCTGGAATGTTGAATAGTCTGTATATCAGGAGAATTGCCCTGTTGAGGATTTTTCCACTTCGCAAACATTGAATTAATAATGCCCATAAGTTTCTCCCAATATGGATGAGACTGATATTCAGGGCGCATTGCACTCTAAATATCAGTCTTATGCATTATATCTCAAGCTGAAATAATTTATAGTTTTTTCTGTTTCCATAAAGGTTGTCTGAAGGCGATCGCTATTCCTGTGAGTCATGATTTTTAGGTGATCGCTTTTGACATCAATCCATCATGCTTAACAGTAAAAACAGCGAATAGTTTAGCCAAGATAGAACTAAGCAGCAAATGTAATAGACCTGTTGGGAAATAAAAGTAAAGTACAGAACGGGTTTTACTCTTTCTA
>JBAXTW010000149.1:0-10829 GCA_037129985.1 Pseudanabaena sp. ELA645
TATCTACTTCTTGTTATACCCTACTTTTCCATCAACGAATTATTTACAGCAAGAAGATAATTGAACAGCTAGAATAAGTATAGATTTGATTATTACCGCATAAAAATTTTTCGAGGCTATTAATTTAATATGGAAAATCCTGCAATTACTAATCACCAAATTCACCCTTTGATTTCTCAGCGATGGAGTCCCCGCGCTTTTGATAGCAAGCTTGTCGAAACTGAAAAACTGGCTCAGTTGTTTGAAGCTGCAAGATGGACTTCTTCTTGCTTTAATGCACAGCCTTGGGTTTTCATTGTCGCCACTAAAGATGACACTGTGAACTACCAAAAGCTATTAGATTGCCTTGTTCCTTTCAATGCATCGTGGGCGCAAGCCGCTCCAGTCTTGGGAATCATCGTAGCTCAAAAAAACTTTACCCACAATGGCAAGCCTAATGATTGGGCTGACTATGACGCAGGTCAAGCGGCGGCAACTCTCGTTTTGCAAGCAACCGCTTTAAATTTAGTCGCCCATCAAATGGGAGGATTTGACGCTGACAAAGCGATCGCCACATTTAATATTCCAGATACAGCAAAACCGATAGCAGCGATCGCGATCGGTTATGAGGGAGAAGTCAGTAACCTGCCGCCAGAATTGCAAGAACGGGAAAAAGCTGCCCGCGATCGGCAACCTCTATCAAGCTTTGTTTTTACTGGTGAATGGGGAAGTTCCGCAGCATTTGTTTAACAGAAAGAGGGTGCAAAGCACCCTCTTTCTATATTAGAGCAACCCTGCTTGTGCTAAGCCTAAAATCAAACCTGCGCCAAGTACATGACCAAAGCTAGTAACACCGAGCAATTCAGGTAAGCCAAATCCTGAAAATAGACCAGGTAATTCTACTGGTAAACTAGGTCCAACACCTTTGACTTGGATGCCGTAGCGACCTACAACCAATGCAAACAGATTGGCTGTAATCATAATCAAGGCAACACTAAACGACCATGTGGGAGTCGCAGGAACTGCGGCAAGTAAGTTAAATGTTAGATGTGTCATAAAAGTATTTTCCTTAAGTCTAATTACCTATCAAGTTTATTAATATTCATAATCCTATGAGGTAGATAGCCATAAAAAAACTATGCTTAAGTTAAATTCACTAAACTTAGTAATCGTTTACAGTAAATTAAATACACCATTAGATCTGCCTGATTTACCCCAAGAAAGGACTTGAAATCGTTATTCTAATGTAGGGGCAATTCATGAATTTCCCCTACATGTAGTTGTTTTGCCTAACTCATAACAATTCTAGATTTCTTCTAATACTTTAAATCTCACATGATTGAGAGCAAGCTCTCCAATTGAATAGGGTTGTGGTTGAATCGTCTCAAAAAAGATACCTTTGCCAATTTCGACATGATACCAAGGTAGTCCCATAAACCATCGAGTCGGATAGGGGCGATAGCCAGTATCATCGGGATTAGATTCCATTGGTAGCCAACCGATGCTAGGAATATAGAACTCAATCCAAACGTGATTATAATATTGATGTAAAGGAATATTCATGATCAATTCGCCCTCATGAGGACATTTATAACGCCCAACCGTGCGACAAGCGATACCATTTAATCTAGTGAGCGCGAGTAATAAACCGACATATTCACCACAGGAGCCTGTACCTCTCACTAAAACTTCTTCTGGAGAGGCGATATAGGGTGTGACACGGTATTCAAGTTTATCGTAGACATAATCACGGATGAGGAGCATCTTCCGCAAAATATTAGTTTCATTACCAACCGCTTCCCTTGCGGCAGATTGAATGATCGGATTGTCCATACTCAATCCATCATCATCAATTAAATAAAGCTTCTGCATTTCAGGCGATAGATCGGGAACGAATTCCACTTCACTATCTTTGAGTTCATATTTGATGCCATGCATTTCTAGGGTCGCTTTCCAACCAAACATTCGTGCTTCTTCAGGTTTGAGATTACCGAGTTTAAAAGCAGCGACACGTTGACCATCGACAATTTCTTCTTCAAAGGGAATTCCAATTGGCTCGATCGCTAACAGTTTTTGGCGATAGTTATCAGTAGGGTAGGCAACTCGCCATGTGAGGTTATAGACTGAAGTTGGATCTTCGGAAGAGAGTTCTTCGAGATAGATCATCTCCACTTTGTATCCAGTGGTAAGCGTATAGTTTAACTTCCCATCTTGATATTGATCGAACTTGAGGCGATGAATAAAGGTTTTTTCCCTTGCGGCAACTGAGAATGGCTCGTCTAGATCGTTAGGATTATCGCGAATATAGTTCTCATCCCCTGAATAAACCACATACAAATCATTCTCTAAAAACCCCAACCCCAATGGATTTGGAAATGGAGTCAAACCGCGATGGATAACTTCACCAGTTTTCGCATTAAGTCGATAAACCGTTTCCTCTGTGCGATCGCTGATCCATAGTTCCTCACCACGCAATGTCAACGATTCAAATCCTGCCCCAGGCGCGTCCATAATCCGTAACAAAGTGCGGGTTGCGCGTCCAAATACAAAAATCTTGCCAACTTCTTTAGAGCTTACATACACACCGCCCTCGGATACGGCGATGCCATCGATTTTGTTGGGTAGCTCCATAAATGGCTGGAGGTCATAATCAACCATGTTGCAGTAATAAATGCCATTGTCTTTAGTAATCCAAAGTGTCTCACCCGCAATCGCTAAACCCGTGGCATCGCGAAACTGTAATGCGGTGAAATTATTGAGTACCGTTGCACCTTCGGAGAATGGATCAATTTTCAGCAAATGTCCTTGATAGGCATCGACACAAAGGGCGTAGGGCTTGCCATTATTAGCATCAGTTTGCCACACTAAACCGTGAAGGTTATAAGCGCCAATAGGATAAATCGTGCTTGGTAAGCTAGGCATAGGTTATTAGGCGGTTGATTTGACTTGTAATTTGGACAGATTTTCGATTTTCTGCAAATCTTGATCTCACTTTAAAAGCAGTATTACTTCCGTAGCGAAGACAACAATTGTGATTATTGAAATAATATGCTGAGATCGCCATAACTAGAATCGCATACCTAGAGCATGATTCTAGAAACACCAATAATCTCTTAAGGGCTAAGCAACGCCTTTAAAAATTATTGTTCATTGTTTAGATTTGGACAAGGTACTAATTTCGTTCCTGACCAATCTGTAAATGTAGTTTCATTAAGATAATGACGCGGTGTTTTTAGCATCAATTTCCATACTTTGTCAGCATCCATCAAATTAAATCGATCAGGATAGTGGGTTAACAATAATTCTTGCACCATCGGATAGTAATTGGGATTCATACTTGGGAAAATATGATGCTCCGTGTGATAGGAAAAGTTAATATGCAGTAGATCAAATATTTTCGGTACACGAATCGAAAGACTATTGATTAACGTATCATTTACCGAGGTCATCCGACATAGCATATGGTTTGTGTAAATATAAAACATCAAACCCGCATGTCCAATCCAGATTGGAAGAAAGTAAGCAAGTAAAAGCTTGACAGGAGAAAACTGTAAGCTTAATAAAATAGCTACATGTAAGCTAATTATTGCTATAAGTTCCCGTACAATTTTCTGCCTGTCTTTTTCACTAATGCTAAATGCAAATACTGGATATTGTGCATTTTTATCATTGAAAAATAGAACCGATGTAAGATTACGAAATACATGCACACCCCAAGCATGAGCCATCCCAATTGTTAACAAAAATGGGTTCACTTCTGATGATGGTACGAAAACATTTTGAATCCACTTCCCCCAATTATTTGGTTGTGAATATAGATAATTGCGATCAGGATCTTGCTCAGAATTAGTTTTATTGTGATGCTCGCGATTATGAACAGATTTCCATAAAGTCGGTGGCATCCACAGCATTGTAAATCCTAATAGGCTTACTAATTGACGCAACCGAGGATTACTAATAGCGGGGCAATGTAATAGATCGTGGGTACTAAATAACAACACGATAATGCTGTTGGCCATGACGATCGTAATTGGTAAAAATAGCCAGAGATAATAAGGATTCCAACGATCTAAATAAGATGCGATCGCCCACCCCACGATCAAGATCAAGATATTAATCAGTAAGATCCATACTTGATTAATATTTGGTACAAAGGCTTCAGCAGGAAGTAATGGGCGCAATTTTTTGGCATAATCCGCCTGAGTCATCAAAATTTTTTGATCAACCATATCCATAATGTAACTATCCAAATGTCTCAGGGGGTAAAAATTCCCCTCACTAGACATACCACGTCAAGGTTATTTGGCGATCGTTCCAAAATTATCTACAGCAATTTTTAATAAGACAAACCACAATAAAATTTTTGAAGGTGTTGCAAAGCAACACCTTCAAAAATTTTATTAGTTTGAGTTTGAGTGCAAAGCGCTGTAAGTTAAATAAAAAATAAATAAAAAAAGCCGTTACCTATGGGCAACGGCTTTTTTGTGTTAATCAAGCTACCAGCTAGATTTAACGACACCAGGCAATAAGCCTTGGTGCGCCATCTCACGCAGGACGTTGCGGCACAAACCAAAATCTTTGTAATAGCCACGAGGACGACCCGTCATCCAGCAACGGTTGCGGTGGCGAGTGGGGTTAGCGTTACGAGGAATTTGTTGAATTTCGCGATGTACTGCGACCTTCTGTTGTTGTGTCAGTTCAGGACTGGCAAACTTTTCTTTAAGAGCTTCAAGTTTAGCTGCATACTTTTCAGCTAATTTAGTGCGCTTTTTTTCGCGCTCGATCATGCTTTTCTTAGCCATTTCGGTTCTATCAGGGGATGTAGAGGTAAGGTAAGTCTAAAAATTTAATACAATTCGCGACAGTTACCGATCATAACCTAAATAGATGAGTTTTTAAGCATAATTTTTATTTTTTGGTTTATTTTTTGGTTTATTTTTTTGAAATGGCGATCGCTAAAGTTTCCTGCTAACCACAGGAATTTAATCCTATACTTGAAATATGGCGATTAAAGTTTTACATCTCTCCGACATTCATCTTGGTAGTACCACTCACGGAAAAGTAAATCCTGAAACGGGATTGAATACTCGTTTGGAAGATTTTGTAGCTGCACTAGCTCTTTGTATTGATCGCGCTATTCATGAGCCAGCCGATATTGTTCTTTTTGGTGGTGATGCTTTTCCTGATGCGACACCACCGCCCCTTGTGCAGCAAGCTTTTGCCAAGCAATTTCGTCGTCTTGCCGATGCAGGTATTCCGACCGTGTTATTGGTGGGAAATCATGATCAACATTCGCAGGGTATCGGTGGCGCGAGCCTTGCCATATATCGCAGTCTTGCTGTGCCGAACTTCACTGTGGGAGATACGATCGCTACATATCGGATCGCAACAGGGGCGGGAGATATTCAAATTATTACGTTGCCTTGGATTACGCGATCGACTTTGCTAACAAAATCGGAGACGGAAGGCTTCTCCATGACCGAAGTTAGCCAATTTCTAATCGATCGCCTCCAAGTCGTAATCGAAGGTGAAATTCGACAACTCGATCCGCAATTACCGACGATTTTATTGGCTCATGTGATGGTGGACACCGCAACCTATGGCGCTGAAAGATTTTTAGCAGCAGGAAAAGGTTTTACAATTCCATTGTCAATGTTGACTCGTGAAGCCTTTGATTATGTGGCGCTGGGACATGTGCATCGACATCAAATCTTAGCGACAGAACCACTTGTGGTTTATCCAGGTAGTATTGAACGTGTGGATTTTGGGGAAGAGAATGAGGCGAAGGGATATTGCTGGCTAGAAGTAGAGAAAGGGAATGTAAAGTTTGAGTTTTGTGCGATTCCCACTAGACCTTTTCGGACAATTGAAGTGGATGTGACGCAATCCGATGATCCCCAAGGCAAGTTGTTAAAGGCAATTCACAAGGGCAAGATTGAGAATGCGATCGCCAGATTAATCTACAAAATCAAAGCTGAACAATTAGCGCAAATTGACGATCGCGCTTTACATGAAGCTATGGCGATCGCCCATAATTATGTCCTTATTCCTGAATTAGTCAGCCAAAATCCGCGTATCCGACTGCCCGATCTTAGTACTGCTGAGGCTCTCGATCCGATGACAGCATTAAAAACCTATCTCAGTACTCGCGATGATCTCAAAAAACTGGAGCCTGAAATGCTAAATGCGGCTCAAGAACTACTCAGTGAGATTGGTTTGGGTATTGACGAAATCGATCCAGTTACAAGTTCACTACCGCCCACTCAAAAGCCGACCAGTCAATTGGTGATAAGTTTCAGCTAATTCGGTTTGCAATATTTCGATAAAAGTCTGACGTAATGCAGCAGCACGATCGTAAATTTCTTCAATTGTAATATCGCTGCAATCGTCAGTTTCTAGAAGAAATCTGCCATTGGGCGCAAGGGCGATCGCCTGAGTGGAGGGAGAGCGATCGCTTAGAATTGCGGCTCCAAAGGAAAAATAGAAATTATGTTGAAGTAATTGTTGAAATACTGGGATTTTCTTATTAAATCCATGAATTATCCAAGGTGTAGATCCTTGAGTATTTTTCTTTAAGGCAATAATTTCGTCAAATGCTCTTACACAATGAATCACAAGTGGTTTTTCTAATACCTCGGCAAGTTCGATATGCTTCTGAAAAATAGCAGTTTGTAATTCCATCGGTAAAGCGATATTGCGATCCAATCCACATTCACCGATCGCGATTACTTGAGGTGATTTTGCTAAATTTACAAGATTCGACCATGCACTTTCCCATGAGTCTATCTGCACAAACCAAGGATGCAAACCGAGGCTACAAATTTTCGGCAATGCTTCGGCTTGTAAGTTGGGGGTAACATGGAGAGTTTGTAAATTAATGAGATAAGGATCTTGGCGATCGCTATGGGTATGAAAATCAATAAATTTTAAATTAGGAATAACTACCTCAATCCACATTCTCTAATCGTGTTTGCTCTAACGGTTGAACTCACCCACCGTCAGTAACCTTGGATAATATTAGCGGTTTAGCATACGTTCGGATGCAGTGATTTGTTATGCCTCTTTTTTTGGTGGATAGTAACCAGCACTTTTTAGAAACTGCTCAACAGATTGTATTTGTATTGAGCGAAATGGATTAAGAACCAACAGATCTTTATCTCCACTGATAATCAAATCAGCTTTACCGCTAAGAGATAACTCTAAAATCTTGTCATCCTTGGGATCACGGCACTCCTCAACAACATCTACGACTTTAATTAATATTCCCCTATCTATGAAGCCATCTAAAAATTCTTCTCTTTCTTCATGCGTGATATATTTTCTGAATTTTGCACGACTGAGAACTTCGTCAAGCTCTTCTATTAGTTCTAATGAGAACAAAATGTCGCCGTTTTGGAGTGCGTACCTAATTGCTAAGTCAGGCTTACTGCCCTCAAATAGCAAAGAGCTAATAATCACGTTGGTATCAAAAACGTATCGCACTTTATTCACTTAGCAAATTATTTAAAATTTCTGGAGTTAACCCTCTAGCTTGTGCTTTACGACTAATATCACTCATCACAGCCTCTAGTGGTCGGCGTTTTCTGGCAAATTTTTTTAGTCTCAAGCTGAGCAGAGCATCAAGCTTTTGTCGATCAGCAAATATAGCTGACTCATAAATTTTTGCCGATTCTGCATCAACACAGATTTTAATTTCTCTAACTTCCATAGCTTTTACATACCCAAGAATGTTTCCAAACTATATAAAATTCCATATTAACAATACCACTGATCATAATGGTCTCTTTGTCCGTCCACCAAATCGACGAACGTGGTGTGAATTCCTAGATTCTTATCTGGCATTATAACTGACCAGAAACTTCTCCGAATAAATTGCTTCCATTAATACAAAAACAGGGGGCGTTACATTTCATTAACACACCCTACAAGATCGGCGATCGCACTAATAAATGTAAAGCAAGAGAGCATAGTCCTTTTCGGCGGCTTCTTGACAAAAAAATAGTACCTCGTTAAAGTATCCTTCCGCCTCAGATTCGGTTGGAAGTGGTGGGAGTGGATGGGAATAAAATTCTTGATAGGCATTAACGTATCCAATTTTTCCAAGCTCTTGTAATTTATTCGCTAGAATCTTCGTCTGCTCTGAGGTGAGATACTCCACCTTACCGTCATATCCGAAGTTTCCAATTTCGGTTAAATTTAGTTTTTCATGGCTTCTAATCCAATCAAAACAATCTCTATTGCCAACATGAAAATTCTCTAATCCTTCTTGGACAATCTGAGGAATATCTGGCAGAAGCTTTTTGTAGATACTTTTAGTTATGCGTTTTTGTTTCCCCATGTCCTCATCAACCATTTCCCACACTTCTTGTTACTCTTCAATTCCTTTCCAGTAATCATTAGGATATTTATTTAAGGTATGTGCTGACAAAAATAAATCAACCGCACAAGGATAGACCTTCATTTTTTCTAGGATATAAGGTGATACTTTTTGCATATAGCTATCAACAGACATAATTTATCCCTCAATTTTTATTATTCCAAATAGTAAACCTTAAAAGCTCGAAGTTCAAGCCTCAATTATTTTTACCCATTTTTGCTCAGAGTATCCTCCTCATTTCCTTTGTAATCTCCAATACAAAAAGCGATCGCTACTGCAAGTTTAATCAGAGTACTTTGGATACTGTATACGGTATCCATACAACAGCAATATTTCAGATCTTGCGTATTCGTCGCTCATGTAATTGGTTTGAGGAGTTATGTCAAAGGCTTTCCATAGTTCACTTTCTTGTCTGGCAGTACTTGCCGCGCTGTCCACTTTATCTACAGTTTTATCTACTTTTGGTGATGCATCTGCACAAGCTGCACCTCAAACACCAGAAACTTTATCTAAGGACTTATCCACTAATTTAAAACTAGAGGTAAAACTTGATTCAAAGGTCGATGCATCGACATCGCAGCCATCAATTACTAATTTAATCGATCGCCAAGAATCAGCAGTCACACTTCAGCAAAACTTGTCCGCAGGTTCGCCCGTCAGCAATCTAGAAGTAGACAAACTTGCCGAGACTCAGAATGTTGCCGCAGTTACATCCGTCTCGCAACTGTCCGATGTGCGTCCTACTGATTGGGCTTTCACGGCTCTGCAATCTCTCGTAGAAAGATATGGATGTATTGCGGGTTATCCAGACAGCACTTTTCGGGGTGGTAAGCCTTTAGCAAGGTATGAATTTGCGGCGGGGTTGAATGCTTGCTTGGATAAAATTAACGAAATTATTTCCGCAGGTTTAGCCGATAAGGTTTCTGTCGAGGATCTTGCGAGTTTGAAGAAGTTGCAGGAAGAGTTTGCTGCTGAGCTTGCCACTTTGCGCGGAAGAGTTGATTCTCTCGACAAAAAAGTGACTACTCTAGAAGCACAACAGTTTTCAACAACCACAAAACTGACTGGGCTTGCCATGTTTAATCTAACTGGTGCAACTGCTGGAGGTGATATTACTAGAGAAACAGGTACACGGACTGGCAACATCCCAAATACAGCTACGGCACTCCGCCCTAACGTAACTTTTGGCTATTATCTATTTCTAAATCTGACGACATCATTTACTGGCAAAGATGCCTTAGTGACTCAACTTGTGACAGGCAATGGAAACTCTCCAGCCAATAACTTTGTATCGGCTGGCGGTATAAATACTTGGGGAACTCCATTTCTTGATCAGACAGGTGTACCGACAGCAAACCAGTTTAATATTCGTGAATTGTTTTATAGTTTTCCTGCGACAAGTAATGTCAATGTCGTGATTGGACCGCGTATAAACTTCTACCGTTATTTTGACGGTAATCGTTTTACTAACTTTGTGACTGGTGCTACTAGTTTTAACTCCAATGGCAGTACGCTTTCTAATGCTGTCGATCGCGGATCGGGTGCTGTTGTCGCTTGGACAATCAATCCTCAATTCAGACTAACAGCCGCTTATCTCGGTGAAAACACTGAGTTTCTTCCTGCGACAAATCCGAACTTTAATACTTCTAGTAATCCACAGCAAGGTTTATTTGGCGGTACAAACACTCTAACTACGGAGTTGGTCTATTCTCCTAGCAAAGATGCTAACTTCCGATTTTTGTATACGCGCTCAAATATCAAAACCAACAACAATCGCATCACTGGTGCAACGGCTGAGCCTCTGCCCTATGGTGTTGCGGATGATGGTGCAGGTGGACCAATCGACAATGCTACAGCCGATACTTTTATCTTGAATTTTGACTGGTTGGTTTCTAAAGGCTTTGGTGTTTTTGGTCGCTATTCATACGGCAGCACCAAAATAACGCCAATACCGCCTAGTGTCCAAGCTGGTGGTAGCGTCAATGTGAATGCATTCCAGTTTGGGCTAGCATTCCCAGATCTATTTAAACAAGGTGCTTTGGGTGTGCTTTCATTCGTTGTCCCACACAGCTATAGCAGTGGACGTAATTTCCTTGCGTCAGGTGGCGGCAACGGGGCTACTCAATATGATCTAGAGGCTTCCTACTATTACCCTATTAGCAAAAATATTGCGATCGTCCCTGCGGTTTATGCAATTTTTAATCCTAATAGCTTCTCAACTAACCCCACTGTGTTTGTCGGTAATCTCCGTACCCAGTTTAGTTTCTAAGATTAATCGCCCCCTAGCCCCCAATTCTGGGGGAACAAGAAAACAACAATTTTTCAAAGTCCCCCAGTCTCGTAGGGTTCGTTACGCTATGGCTAACGCACCCTACAGTAATCTTATTTGGCAGAAATGAGGTGTTATCAAATGATGACCAGCAATTCCAAATTCAAACTGGTAACAAGCAATACATAATAGCAGTATAAAATT
>JBAXTW010000015.1:0-55664 GCA_037129985.1 Pseudanabaena sp. ELA645
AATCACGGCGATCCCAGACGCGATCGCCCAATTAGCCAATCTAACTACACTTAACTTCAATAACAACCAAATCACGGCGATCCCAGACGCGATCGCCCAATTAGCCAATCTAACTACACTTAACCTCTCTATCAACAAGATCACGGTGATACCAGATGCGATCGCCAACTTAGCCAATCTGACTACACTTAACCTCAGAGTAAATCCATTACCAATTCCACCAGAGATTCTTGATAACTATGAAAATCCTAAAGCAATTTTTGATTTTTGGTTGGAGCGAGAAAGACAGCCATTAAACGAAGCGAAAGTGATTTTAGTTGGACAGGGAACCGTGGGCAAAACCTCACTGGTCAAGCGCTTACTCGACAATCAATTTGATGCAGGTGAACGCAAAACCGATGGCATTAATATTCGTGATTGGCAGATTACAGCCAAAAATGAACAAGTGAAGCTGCGGGTTTGGGACTTTGGCGGACAGGAAATCATGCACGCCACCCATCAGTTTTTTCTCACCGAGCGTAGCCTCTATCTATTGGTCATCAATACCCGCGAAGACGAACTTGCCAATCGCATCGAATATTGGCTGAAACTAATCGAAAGTCTGGGAAATCAAGCCCCCGTGATTATTGTCGGCAATAAAATCGATGACCATCCTCTCGACCTCGATCGCCACGGCTTACAAACCAAATATCCCAACATCAAAGGCTTTATCGGCACATCCTGCGCCACAGGGTTAGGGATTAGCGAACTCAAACAAAAAATCACCGCAATCATCGCCAACGAAATGCCCCATGTCTTCGATCCCATACCCGTCAAATGGCTAAACCTCAAGGACAAACTGGAACAGGACGATCGCGACTACATCACCTATCAGGAATACGAACAAAAATGCATCGATACTGGCATCACTAGAGAATCATCGCGCCATACCCTCGTCCGCCTCCTGCACGAACTGGGCATCATTCTCAACTTCGCCGATGACAAACGACTCAAAGATACCAACGTTCTCAATCCCGAATGGGTCACAGTCGGCGCATACAGAGTGATTAATGATAACCTGCTGATGACCGAACATAAGGGCGTATTGCATTGGCAGGACTCAGCGCGAATCTTTCAACCAAAATCTCGCAAAGATCGGGACGATTACCCCACCGAAGAATCGCGTAAATTCATACTTAGGATGATGGAAAAGTTCGAGCTATGCTTCCCAATGGAAGACCATAACCATCAAGACTATCCAGACTATCTAATTCCCGATCTCTTACCCAAAGAAGAACCAGACACAGGCGAATGGAAAGAATGCCTCAATTTTGAATATCACTACGATAAAGTCTTACCGAATAGCGTCATCTCGCGCTTCATTGTCAAAAGTCACGACCTGATCGCCCGCACCAACTATCGAACCTACTGGCGCACAGGCGTAATCCTTGCCAACAAAGAAGGAAATAAAGCTAAAGTCAAAGCCGATCTCGAAGAAAAGAAAATCTTTATTCACATTTCTGGCAACTCCCCCACTCGCCGCAGTTTCCTCTCGATCATTCGTCATACCTTCGACCAAATCCACGATCGCCCCAAACTAACGCCCGACGAGCGAGTCTGTCTTCCAGATCAACCGAAACAAAGTGTTAGTTATGATCATTTACTATATCTGGAATCTGAAGGAGAAATCTCAGTCCGTCCTGAAAAAACTACTGGTAAGTACAACATCCGCGAATTACTGGATGGTGTCGAAGATAGGCGATCGCGTTTGAAAGATGACTTTAGAGAAAGATATAATCAACCAAACCCAGACAGAGCTATGCCCCAAGAACCAACGCCACCAACGCCATCACCAAAACCGCCCAAACGCAACCCTTGGACATCAGGTTCCTTTTATCTATTTGCCCTTGCCGTAGGTACAGCAGGATGCGTGATTGCGATTAATTCGGTCCCACCGATCTTTGTCCCAGTAGTAATTATTGCCATAATTCTGGTTTTGATTGTCGTTGGTATCTTTCAACTTCTCAATGATGAAGGCTTGGAACAAGATGTTTTCGAGCGCATCATCCATCGAATCTTAAAAACATTACCTTTCTTAAAAC
Source organism: Pseudanabaena sp. ELA645 (assembly GCA_037129985.1). Lineage (GTDB taxonomy): Bacteria > Cyanobacteriota > Cyanobacteriia > Pseudanabaenales > Pseudanabaenaceae > Pseudanabaena. The sequence goes on from JBAXTW010000015.1 coordinate 2,082, forward strand.
GTGACAAATCTTAGCGATCTTTGAAGCGTTCTAGTGAGGCGTTGTAGTTTGTTCTGTTTTCGTTTTATCGATCAAATAAATAATAAACAAGATCACCGCGATCGCATCGATCGCGATCGCCACACCAGCTTGCTGCCCCAGATAAGCCCGACCGTAGACCAAAACTAAAGTGATAAAAGTCAACTTGCTCACAGAGGCTACGACCAAAATCAATGAACGACTTGCTGATTTAAAAGCGCCATAGATTTGCATCACTCCCACCAATGTGATCAAAGCCCCCCAATTGCGGACAATAATTTCCGCCAGCGCCCCATCTAAAGAATCGCCAAATGTTGAGCGCAATGCTGCTTGTGGTGCGATCGCTGCATAAAACAAGGTGCAAGTCAGTAACCCAGATATGAGCATGATCCATTTGATGTTGTTCGTAATCCGTTGCATCAGTCTCTCCCTTAGTGATTGCCGTGATTGCCGAAAAATGATTGCCGAAAAATTTAAAATGTAAAAAAACAAAGCTGGAGCGGACGCGCAGCTTGCGCTACAGCTTTGGCGAGGGCTAACAAGATTTTTTGTGCATGGTTTGCTTTGACTTTTGTGACAGCTTTTGGGCTAATGCATTAGACTATATGGATAATAAAGTCAACCGATTTCCGCATTGACGGGGTTATTAAGGAGCGACAAGGCGTGATGTCTTCTGGAAAAGCAATCTCTTTGACAAGCTATATGAAAGGCTATATGGCAAGCTTTCTGAAAAATTTTGGGCAGCATTTCAAAACGAAAGCTGTAAGTTTGGCAATATTGCAAAGTGTAGCATTGCAGAGTGTAGCGATGACATTGCCAGATGCGATGCGTGCTGAGGGTGAAGATCCATCGCGTATCGGCTATAGCGAGCTACTGTCGAATGTAAAGAATAATAAAGTCCAAAAAATCGACCTCGAAAGTAATGGACTAGCCGCCGAAGCCGTTTTAAAAGATGGGCGTAAAGTTCGGGTGGATCTGGTTGCGCGTGATGGCAATCTGGAGTTGATGAAGGCTCTGCGCGAAAACAGTGTTGATGTTGGTGTGCGTGCGCCTCAACAACCAACCCTACTTTGGCAACTTTTTAGTACATTTTTTGTACCTTTGCTGTTGATTTTTGTGCTGTTGATGGTATTCCGTCGCCTTAGTAATGCTCCAGGCGGACCTGGACAAACCCTCGGTTTTGGGAAAACTAAGGCGAGATTTTCTCCCGATGCTAAAACGGGGATCATGTTTGATGATGTGGCGGGGATCGATACAGCTAAGGAAGAATTACAAGAGGTCGTTACATTCTTAAAGCAGCCCGATCGCTTCACGGCTGTGGGCGCAAAAATCCCCAAGGGTGTGTTGCTGATTGGTCCCCCAGGGACAGGTAAAACTTTACTTGCCAAGGCGATCGCAGGAGAGGCAGGAGTACCATTTTTCTCGCTGTCGGGTTCGGAGTTTGTGGAAATGTTTGTCGGTGTGGGTGCGTCCCGTGTCCGTGATTTATTTCAAAAAGCCAAGGAAAATGCGCCATGTATTATTTTCATTGATGAAATTGATGCAGTCGGTCGGCAACGTGGCTCAGGCATCGGTGGCGGTAATGATGAACGCGAACAAACGCTAAACCAAATGCTGACGGAGATGGATGGTTTCCAAGGTAATTCGGGTGTGATCGTTGTGGCGGCCACCAATCGCCCTGATGTTTTGGATAGTGCGTTGCTGCGTCCAGGGAGATTCGATCGCCAAATTACCGTAGACCTCCCCGACTATAAAGGTCGTCAAGCCATCCTCACCGTTCATGCTCGCAACAAAAAGCTTGATGAAAATGTGTCCATCGAAGCGATCGCTCGGCGTACCCCTGGATTTGCGGGAGCCGATCTCGCTAACTTGCTGAATGAAGCGGCGATTCTAACGGCTAGACGTTATAAAGAAGCGATCGGTGAGTTGGAAATTGCCGATGCGATCGATCGCGTCACCATTGGCATGACGCTGAAGCCTTTGTTAAACAGCGCTGAAAAAACCAAAACCGCCTATCACGAGATTGGTCATGCACTGCTCACGACATTGCTGAAAAATACTCAGCCCTTAGATAAGGTGACAATTATCCCCCGCTCTGGTGGTACGCTGGGATTCTCGCTCTCTTTGCCATCAGAAGAAATGGGACTAGAAACTCGTGCGACCTTGATCGACATGATTACAGTCTCATTGGGTGGTCGCGCCGCCGAGGAAGTGGTCTTTGGCATCGATGAAATTGATATTGGTGCTAGCAGCGATTTGCAAAGAGTATCGAAAATTGCGCGAACAATGGTCACACAGCTAGGCATGACGAGTCTGGGTTTGGCGGCTCTGGAAGGCTCACAGCAAAGTGAATTTAGCTGGATGCAAAAAAACGAGTATTCCGAAGAGGTCGGCAGTAAAATCGATCAGCAAATCCGTAATATTGCCAAAACTTGCTATGCCCAAGCCAAGCAGATCATCTTAGAAAATCGTGATTTGTGCGATCGCCTAGTCGATATTCTCCTCGATGTAGAAACTATGGACGGCGAAGAGTTTCGGAAAATTGTTGCTGAATATACGCAACTGCCCGAAAAGCAAAATGTCGCGCTGAAGTTTTAAAACTAGTCGAAAAGTTTGTAGATCCCCCGCAGCCCCAAGTCTGTCTGTCTTCGTTTCAGGGTATAGATCCCCCCCAGCCCCCCTTGTAAAGGGGGGAGAATTAATTAATTTTCTTCTTCCCCCTTTTTAAGGGGGATTGAGGGGGATCTCTTGTAGCCCTTTCTATTTTGGCTATTTTGAGATTTAACATGACAACGATCGCTTATCTTGGTCCCGCAGGTACATATTCAGAAATGGCGGCGCTGCAATATTTGCAGCTAAACTATCCAGACTCAACCCAAGATATTCCCACCCTACGCCCTTACCCCACCATCCCTCAAGCCATTAACGCCGCCGAGCATGGTCATGTGGAGATTGCGATCGTACCAGTGGAGAACTCGATCCAAGGTAGCGTAACCATGACTCTTGATAGTCTCTGGCAATCGGAGTCTTTACAAATCCAACAGGCGATCGTCATCCCGATCGCCCATGCCCTAATCACCCATGCCGAAAAACTAGAAGATATCAAAACTGTCTATTCCCATCCCCAAGGCTTAGCCCAATGCCAACAATGGCTCGATCGCTATTTACCAACTGTGCAACAAATCGCCACTGACTCCACCGCCGATGGTGTGCATAGTGCCGCTAAAGATATTACCGTAGCCGCGATCGCCTCAGAACGCGCCGCCAAATTATATAACGTCCCAATTCTAGAATTTCCGATTAACGATCAACCCGATAACTGCACCCGTTTTTTAGTGTTAGGTCGCACCGCCCCCACCACCAAAGGGACACATTCATCCCTCGCCTTTAGTCTCAATCGCAATATGCCAGGGGCGCTAGTTAAACCATTATTAGTATTTGCCGATCGCCAAATTAACTTAAGTCGGATTGAGTCACGCCCCACCAAGCGATCGCTCGGCGAATATATTTTCTTCATCGACATTGATGCCCCAGTTGAAGACCCGAATTTTAATGACGCATTGCAGGAACTTAGAGCCGTTACGGAAAACCTCAAAATTCTTGGTAGTTATGCGATTTTCTAAAGTTTTTATTTTTTAGAATGTGCCAAACGCTTATTCCGCAACAACACATTTGCGCCCTCATTAGTTTGCTCGATCACCAATAGCGGCGTTGGCTTAGCGTTTTGATCCCAGCTAATTACCGCTAGTCGTCCTTGAATTGTCGGCTGCCAGTTACGATTTGCATCGGAAGCGGACACAAAACTTTCTAGCCCGATCGCTAGCTCCTTGAGAATACTTTGCGAGCCATTGAGGGGGATTTTTGCTAATTTGACGTTAATCCGAAAAAGCACCCGAATTTGGGTGTCGTCATGATGTTCGGGCTTATAGGACACATCAAAAATCACGTCAACCTTACGGACTTGCCCACTATCTTCTTCGGTTGGCATCAAAGCAGGTGTGACTTTTTGCCGAAGATTAACCTTCATTTGCGCCAAAATAATTTCACAGAAATGCGGCTCCTCCATCCTCATGCTCAGATAATCAAGATTAAACTCACGCGAATGAATCAAATCGGGATTACGCTCATGCTCATCAATGGTACTGAGAGCTAATTTAAGCTTTTTGGCAAGCTCTTGAGTTTTAATTTTCTCGATCTTCAGATGTTGTCGTGTTTTTCGTAACTGCCAATAATGATAAGCAGTTGCAGCGATCGCTCCCCACAATAGAACTAGCAGTAAACTTACTCCAAAAGTATTCTGCAATGGCAAGGTAGACCGCTCGATCCCCCCTAATGAATTTTCGGGATCAGTGGTGGTGCGATCAGTAGTGGCGCGATCGCTAGTTTTTACCGCCAACAGTAATTTTGATCTGTACAACATAAAAAATGTACCAATAACTAAAAGCTTTGTGAAATATCCCCTACTTCAAGACGCATAAAGCAAAGCATAAGTGGCTATTGCAAGTTCCCCCATTCTCAGATTATTCCCAAAACTCGCTAAAGGACTACTCTCTTCTCAGTAAATAATTAGGGCGCGTCTTCGCCACGCCCCTAATTAAGCTTAGCTACTTAGTAAAAAAATTTACGATCGCCTATGCTGCACGATTTAAGGACAGCTTGGTTTATGATGGTTAAGCTGTAACACCTAAACTAAATTAAAGTGCTAACGTCAAAAAATGACATAGCCTAGAATAGACATATAGCTTTTAGAAACGGTTTGTAGACAAGGACTAGTAAACTGCTAGCCGAACCAGTTGATTTGATGATTTATGGCTAGATACACTCAACATTTCTTAGTTGACATCGCTCCCGAAGCACTGCATACAACGATTACCAAAACGTTGGAAGCTTGTGGTTTGGTAATTACCTATGAAACCGATGACTATGTGCTGTCTCAAGAAGCTGAGACTAATGTTTCGTTCGCCAAAATGGTAACTGTCGAGGTTTTAATCCATCGCTCTGAGATTTCAGGTAGGCAAGTAAAATTGACCAGCGTTACCAAAAATGCCGAACTCCCCCTTCGTGTAGATAATCACTGTCATGGGATTTCTGATCGGATTTCTAAAGCTTTTAGTGATAGCAACGCATGGACGCTATTAGAAGTTTCCGCAGGATATTGACAGTATTAATCAAAAAATAAGTATAAATGGCAAATTATTATCGTGTGCTTGCTGAAAATCGGCAGGCAAGATTTAATTACGAAATTCTTGAAACCTATGAAGCAGGTATTGAGCTACTTGGTACTGAGGTAAAAGCGGTTAAAGGGGGGCAAGCGAATTTGCGTGATGCTTATGGAATTGTTCGTAAAGGGCAGATCATGCTGCTGAATATGTACATTCCACCACACCGCACTACGAGTGTATATTTTAATCACGAGCCGACGCGCACTCGCAGATTGTTATTGCATAAGATTGAAATGCGTAAGTTGATCGCTGAGGTGCAGCAAAAGGGTTTGACCTTAGTTCCCCTGAAGGTTTATCAAAAGGAAGGTTGGATTAAAGTTGATCTGGCGGTTGTGCGTAACAAGAAATTGCATGACAAACGTGAAGATATGAAGAAACGCGATGATAAACGTGAAATTGAACGAGTGATGAAAAATCATTAAAATTCAGTAATATTGCCCCTTGAAGCTTTAACTTCGCCACGTTTGGCTTTATCCTCGATTCGTTTATTTTGAGCGCTACGCGATGGTTTGGTCGGTTTACGCTTTGTCGGCGCGATCGCTATGCTTTGAATTAACAACTGGAGACGTTTGAGCGCGTCTTCTTTGTTCTGTTCTTGGGTGCGATGTTGTTGCGCCTTAATGACGATCACGCCCTCTTTGGTAATGCGGCGATCGCTTAAATTTAGCAGTCGTTCTTTGAACAGTGGGGATAACGAAGATGCATTAATATCAAAGCGCAAATGAATCGCCGTAGAGACTTTATTCACATTCTGTCCGCCTGCCCCCTGTGATCGTATGGCGGTAATATTAATTTCATCAAGGGCGATCGCTTTATATTTGGTGATTTGTAGCATTTTTTTATTTAAAAAGAGTTTTTAGAAAGAAAAGCACCCTTTGGGTGCTTTTCTTTCTAGAATCTTCCCGATCGCACTGCATTAGCCAAGTCGGTTAGAACCTCAGTGGTTGTCTCAAAATTAATACAACCATCAGTAATACTCTTGCCATATTCCAATTTTGCCAAATCTTTCAACGGTTGCTTGCCACGATTGAGATGGCTTTCAAGCATGATGCCCACAATTGATTCCTGCCCATCCCGCACTTGTTCGCAAATATCCTGCAACACAATCGGTTGATTTTTATAATCTTGACCACTGTTATCATGACTGCAATCAATCATCAGGTAGGGCGCAAGTTGGCGATCGCGTAGACGATTGGCGATCGCTTCGACATGAGCGTGATCGTAATTTGGACCTTGCTTGCCGCCGCGCAACACAATATGTCCATCAGGATTACCCGTAGTCGTGACGATACTAGCGCGTCCATCATTATTTACACCGAGAAAACGGTGGGGCTGACGTGCTGACAGCAAAGCGTTAATCGCGACATCAATGCTGCCATCCGTACCATTTTTGAAACCAACGGGCATCGATAGCCCAGAGGACATTTCACGGTGAGTTTGGCTCTCAGTTGTCCTCGCCCCGATCGCAGTCCATGAAATCAAATCCGCCAGATATTGCGGCACAATCGGATCGAGTAGTTCGGTGGCGCTGGGCAAGCCCAATTTCGAGACATCTAATAGTAATCCCCGCGCCATCCGAATACCGTAATTAATATCAAACGTCCCATTTAAATGTGGATCGTTGATCAAACCCTTCCAACCAATTGTCGTGCGTGGCTTCTCGAAATACACCCGCATCACAATTTCTAATGCGTCACTGACCTCATCGCGGAATTTTGCTAATTTCTCGGCATATTCTCGCGCCGCCTTGACATCATGGATCGAGCAGGGACCAACCACCACCAATAAGCGGCGATCGCTACCATTCAAAATATTTCTGATTCTGGCTCTAGCATCGGATACCACCTTGGCGATCGCATTAGTAATCGGTAATTCCGCTTTTACTTCCACAGGTGCTAGCAAGGGACAGGTTTCGACCACATGCAGATCGCTCGTTTTAAGTTGATCTGTCGTTGCATCTAACTCAGATATGCTGCGATCAACTACATTTGCAAGTTTAGTTAGTGACAAACTGTTTTACTCCATATTTAATTTGATACTTGTGCTGTTTATACTTTAGCCTTCTAATAGGGGGAATGTATCCTCCCAGTATCGTTTTGTTACAACAATCTGTAAGTTTTGCCAAGCTAGTTCTCAAGTTATCTTTTCAGAATATTCGATGAATAAATGCACTATTCTTTGTGTTGGTGATCATGGGGCGCATCACATTAGTGATGAATACAATATTGCTTTTACGATAAAAAAACAGTTAATCCAATATTTACCTGATTATTCTGATTATAATGTCGTCGTCATAAAGAATGGGGCTGAGGCTCTGTTAGCTATTGAAAATTATCTTGTTGAACGGCTAGAGATACCACTGGTGATTGCTGACCAGATGATTTTGGACATGACAGCACCAAAATTTCTCATAGAACTCCACGATCGCCATCCCGAAATTGTCAAAATAATTTTGATTAGCCAAGTTTGTGCTTACGGTTCGCTGATTTTTGAAATAGGTCAAAACATTTGACGGGACAATAAGGATCTCAGGCTTTATGAACTTTTTTTACGAAGTTATTGATTTTCACCTTCTTGTATGCATTACAAATAAATTAAAGCAATAATGACCTTTATTAGTATTAATTATCAATAGTAATGCCAAAAAGTGCAAATTAATGAATGTCATTTGCATTAAGAAAATCAGCGAACGGTAAGTTTGTGATGAAGATATAAATAATCTGGTGAGTCGCGGCATCCTCTATCGATTTATATCTAAGCCTTGGCATGAAATCGATCTGCGACTTACGGTTAGTGAAGCATTGCGGCGATATCAAAGCGATCGGGAGATAAGCCAAACTCAAATAAAGCTGCAACAGATTCAATCTCAATTGGATCTGTTGCAACGCGATCTAGCCCAGCAAGTACAAAATCAGGTGAAAGAGCGCACCAAAAAATTTCTGAAAAACGAGTTAAGCCAACAAGCACTAATCAATGCTCTCCCCGATCTAATCATGCGCGTCAATCGAGAAGGTTTATATCTTGATTTTTTTGCCGCTAGTTCATTTAACGTGATTGGTCAAACAGGTGACTTCATCGGTACGAGGGTCAAAGAAAGCCTACCATCCAATTTAGCCGCGATACGGATGGATGCAATAGCTCAAGCTATAGCAACTAAGGATATGCAAATTTATGAACAAGAGATTGAAGTGGCGGGAAAAATCCAAACTGAGGAATGTCGGGTTGTGGTTTGTGGTGAGGATGAGGTATTGATTGTAGGGCGCGATATTAGCGATCGCAAGCGTGCCGAAGCTGATCTAAAACAAGCCAAGTTAGCCGCCGACAGTGCTAACCAAGCCAAAAGCGAGTTTCTTGCGAATATGAGTCATGAACTCCGTACCCCTCTCAATGGCATTCTTGGATATGCTCAAATCCTAAGACGTTCCCAAACTCTTTCTGAAAAAGAGCGTCATGGCATTAACATTATCCATCAATGTGGATTACATTTACTGACCTTAATTGATGACATTCTCGATATATCTAAAATCGAAACTCGTAAACTGGAATTAGTCCCTGTGACAATCCATTTACCATCATTATTGCAAGGTGTGATTGAAATCTTTCAAATTCGCGCTCAACAAAAAAATATCAATTTCCATTATGAGCCAGATCCCAATTTACCTACTGGTGTCATTGCCGATGAAAAACGCTTACGGCAGGTACTGATTAATTTGCTGGGTAATGCCATCAAATTTACAGATAGAGGTAATGTGATGCTTCGGGTGAAGCGCCTAGATTCATTGCACGATCCATTGGCTTGCAGTCGAATCCATTTCTCGGTTACTGATACTGGTATTGGCATTGCCGCGAAGGACATAGAGAAATTATTTCGCCCGTTTGAGCAAGTAGGCGATCGCTATCGACAAGTGGAAGGTACGGGTTTAGGACTTACCATCAGTCAACAAATTGTCCAGTTAATGGGTGGGCAAATACGGGTTAGCAGTCAATTAGAAGTAGGAAGTGAGTTTGCTTTTGAAGTGGAATTACCTTTAGCAACAGATTGGATAGAACAGCAGAAAAGTATTGTTAGCAATATTATTAGTTACGAAGGAGCCATACAAAAAATTCTGGTGATAGATGATCGACAAGAAAATCGTGCTGTGATTCTGGATTTATTGCAACCACTTGGGTTTGTGATTATAGAAGCTGAAAATGGACAAGAAGGCTTAGTAAAAATTCGCGAACATTTACCCGACTTAGTAATTACAGATTTGGCAATGCCTGTAATGGATGGTTTGACAATGCTCCAACAGATACGCAGTGATGATAATCTAAAAGAATTAAAGGTTCTGGCTTCGTCAGCATCAATATCACAATCAGATCAACAAATGAGTATAAATGCTGGAGCCGATGATTTTCTTGTTAAACTGATTAATTTTCAGGAGTTACTGAATGCTCTAACCAATCATTTAGGAATAATTTGGAACCACGAAGAACTAGTGAGGCAATCTATGTTTACATTCCCAACCAAAACCTCTTCGTTAAAAGTAATTGTCCCCCCATCTTCTGATTTACAAATATTGTTAGAACTAGCTCAGGAAGGACGATTACAAAGACTGTCAAAGATAGCAGCACAAATTGGGCAGAAAGATGAGGGATATCAACCATTTATACAGCAAGTTTTACAACTAGCTAAACAGTTTCAAGCCGAGAAAATCGAGCAATTAATTCAACAGTTTCTGACCGTTAATTAAAAAGTACAAATTAAATCATGCAAATTAAATCATGCAAATTAAAAAGTACAAATTAAAAAGTACATTTTTTCGGAATTATCACCAGACAAATTACTAGAAAATACATGAATAACTTGGTAACGGGGCTAATATTGATTGTGGACGATGTACCCACTAATTTGGATGTCATGTCTGAAGCTTTAAGTGATATCGGTTGTGAGGTAGCGATCGCCACTAGCGGTGAAAGGGCTTTGCAACTGATAGAGAGAACTCTCCCTGATTTAATTTTGTTAGATATCATGATGACGGGAATTGATGGATTTGAAACCTGCCGCCGATTAAAAGCTAATCCACGCACCGCCAGTATTCCGATTATTTTTATGACAGCATTAGCTGATAATGAAAATAAAGTTAAGGCTCTAGCTTTAGGCGCAGTGGATTATGTGACTAAACCTTTTCAAACGCAAGAAGTTGTGGCAAGGGTGAAGACCCATCTGCAACTTTATCATTTGACTCAAAATCTGGAACTGCAAGTATCTCAAAAAACTGCTGATTTGATAGAGCAGCAGCAACAACTTCAATCAACCTTAGAGCGCCTTCACGATCTCGTCTTTTATGACCAACTTACAGGCTTAAATAATCGCTATGGATTATTGCAAGAAATTTCTAAAAGTATGCAGACAAGTCGGGATCAAGATAAGATTTTTGTCTTGTTAAAGATAGATGTCGAACGCTATGCGATCATCAAGACTGGATTTGGTCACGAGCTTAGCGATCTGCTCCTAGTCAAGGTTGCTCGTCGTTTAGAGAAATGGGATATTCCATCTAAATTTGTTGCTCGATTAGATAATAATGAATTCGCGATACTGCTAAAGCAAGTTAGTTCCATATCTGTAATTACAGAATATATGCAACAGATGCATCAAATTTTTAATATTCCGATTCAACTTGGAGCGATCACTGTATCATCCAAAACTCATTTAGGAGCGGTTAGTAGTGAGATTAATAATGCGAGTGCCTATAATAAGCCTGAAGATTTCCTGATGGCAGCAGATACAGCCCTTGACTATGCGAGGCATGACCGAAATCGCACAGTCTTTTTTAATCCGAGTATGCAACAGAAGGCTATTCGCCGAGTCAATCTGGAAATCGCTCTACAGAAGGCGATCGAGCTTCGACAAATACAGGTATTTTATCAGCCAATTTTTTCGTTACGCACAGGCAAGATCACCAGCTTTGAGGCTTTAGCGCGGTGGCTAAATTCTGATCAGATCTGGATATCGCCTGTCGAGTTCATTCCGTTAGCCGAAGAAACAGGGCTAATTGTGCCATTGGGACGATATATCCTATCGGAAGCTTGTAATCAACTAGGAATTTGGAAAAAACAATTTCCTGATATCTGCCCGATGAGTATTAGTGTGAATCTCTCTAGTTTGCAATTGATTGATCCCATGCTGTTGACAGATATTGATCGCAGTTTAACTGTCGCAGGTTTAGATGCTGATAGTCTAAATTTGGAGATAACTGAAAGTGTTTTAATGGAAAATATTGAAACAGCGATCGATGTCCTAGCGCAACTTCGTCAACGTCATATTGGCATATCAATTGATGATTTTGGTACGGGCTATTCTTCGCTCTCTTATCTGCAATCACTACCAATTACCGCATTAAAAATTGATTGCTCTTTCATTAAAGATATTGATATTAACTCCAATAGTCTAGAAATCACCTCAATGATTATTAACTTATCCAATCAGTTAAGGTTAAACGTGGTTGCGGAAGGTATTCAAAAAAATGTGCATATGGATATCTTGAAAGGACTTAGCTGTGGATATGGACAAGGTTTTTTGTTTTCCCAACCAGTTGATGCGATCGCCGCTACTGCTCTAATTGCCACCAAGGTCTAACGAAAGCCTATTAGTTCTTACCCAAGCTAATCCCAAATAGAGAGTTGAGGCGATCGCGTATCCATGCCAATGCAGCCATTTGTGACTTGTGTAGTTCTTCTTCATTCAACAAACCGAGGGTAATCGAAACCTGTTGACGTTCTGACAACTTGATGGCAATCTGCTCACCTAACTCCTTATGTTCATTTAAAAGTTTCTGCAATTGTTGACGCTCGACTACAAATAGAACTGTATTTGCTGTCAATGTTCTCACTGTTGCCGTGCGCGGAATTCCCATTAACAAAGAGATTTCCCCAAAAAATTCTCCCTCACCTAATGTAGCGATCGATTGATTCGTTTTTTCTGAAAAAACTTCTACAGCCCCCGATAAAATAATATAGAACTCATCGCTAGGATCATTTTCTACGCAAATTACCTGTCCAATATCAAAGTGTTTACGATATCCCCTTGCGATTAAGGCAAATAGTTCCACTTCTGTACATCTTTCAAAATAAGATATACGTCTTAATAAATCGCGTAGATTTTTAGTGCTTATTTCATTAGAAACATTTGCGATCGGGAAGTCAGATGAGAGATTAATTTGGCTATCCGAAGTTTTTTGAACGTCGTCCATCGAATTTGATCGAGGAAACATTCCCTCCATTGCTCCAGAGTTCCTCAAGATTATTTCTCTAGTAGGAAAAGGAATTTTAATACCTCTTTCTCTGATTTCGTAAGCAATCCGAAAGTTAAGAGAACTCCGAATTGGTTCATTTGCCTCAGGTTCATTAATCCAGACCAATAACTCGAAGTTAAGAGACTCATTGCCAATGGATTTAAATTGCACCTCTGCGGGTGGGGTGGATAGCACACGCGGTTCATGACGAGCCACCGTGAGTAAAGCTTCCGATAAGACTAATAGATCAGTATCTTGAGCCACACTAACTGGAATACGAATGCGACAAGTATGTCCTTCATAGCTCCAATTTACGGTATTGTTTTCGATAAACCTTTGGTTAGGGACAATCACAAACACATCATCATCGGTACGCAAAATAGTGGAGCGAATATCAATTTTTTCAATTGTGCCTTTGAGTTGACCGATTTCAATATAGTCACCAACTTTGAGAGTTTGCTCAAATAGCAAAACCAATCCACTAATAAAATTGCTAGCCAGATTTTGCAATCCAAAACCAAGCCCAATCCCAATCACACCTGCAAATACTGCCAAAGAACTAAGGTTAATTCCCGCTGATTGCAAAATAATTGCACTACTGACAATTAGCAGCAAGTATCGGATAAATACGGTAATTGCTTCTTGCAATCCGCGATTGACTCGGAGTCGATGGAGAACTGATCGCCGAATTAGTTCGCTAAAAATCTTGGAAACAAAAAAGGCAATGACAATCAGCACCACCAAAGAGCCGATTTCAGCGATCGACAGCTTCGTACCGCCGACATCTAGCATTTGTTTGGTGAAGATCTCGTAGAGCTTTGTTGTTAAAACTTCCATATAAAACCCAAAACCCAATGAAGCTAGTTCGCCCGCGAAGGGGCAAATTAGCTTCTTCGGGTTTTATATTTAATTATGCCTAGTTACTTAGTTTATAAACCAATGTCGCATTAGCGTTTGGTATTTCTGTCTTTTTGAGTTTAGCGTTGATTTTCGCTAAACCATCCTCAGTGCCAATCCACACTTGTTGATTGTGCAGTAATAAATTTATAACCGAACTGTTAGGCAAATTGTATACAGAGGCAGTAATTGCGCCATTGTTCGTATTCGCCAATACCAATCCATCGCGCATTCCAATCCACAACTCACCTTTTTTGTCACTAGCTAGAGCAACTATGTCGCGTCCAGTTACAGGATTGATTCTAGCGATCGCTTTATTAGTTTTAGGATTAATTTCGATCACATTGCGGGGTGTACCAGCCCAGATTTTACCTGATGGATCAACGGCGATCGCCTGCACAATTTGCCCAGACACAAAGGGAATCCGCGTAGTAATCTGGGCTGTGCCAGGATTAAGTTTAAATAAACCATCCAATGTGCCAACCCAAATATTGCCAGCATTATCAATTTGCAAGACATTGGCGGCTGTGCCGGGGATGTTGGGTAATCGGGCGTAGGTTTCGGCATTGATCGGACTGATGCGGGTAAGTCCTTGATCCGTGCCTACCCAAATAAAGCCAGCGCGATCCATCGCTAGACTTAAAACGCGGTTGGAGGATAGTTGGATGGCGATGTTTTGAATTTTGCCTGAGTCAGGGTTAATTTGATATAAACCTGAAGTTGTGCCTACCCAAAAATAACCTCGGCTGTCTTCTAATAGGGCGGTGACGGTGGAGTTGGGTAAGGCGATCGAGGCGATCGCTTTTCCTGTTTTTTGATCAATTTGGATTAATCCTTGCCAAGTGCCGAGCCATAGTCTGCCATCGCGATCGAGCATGGTTGTGCTGATGCGACTATCTACTAGCGATGTTGGATTGCGTGCGATCAGGGGATTAGTCTGTGCTGATTGGGACGGAAGTTCAGAGGCGATCGCAGGCAAACTGGCTAAGGTGCTAACTACTAGAGTCAGGGAAATTTTAGCTAATGAGCTTGATATTGATCTTGAAACTGAGTTTGATATATATTTCGTCGTGAACATCTCTACCACCATAATCCAGATGCTTGTGAACCCTTTTTAAGGGTCAGATATTAGCACAACATGAGTTAGTCATGGCGAATTTGTGTGTCTAATCAAACAGTGTCAGAAATTTACTGATGTTACGTGGAACCCAGATGATGAATCTCCTACTGCTAGCGTGACAGGTCAACCACGGGGGGATTGCCCGTACCTGTATAAATTTTAGATCTTGTAGGGGCTGTGCCTCCGTGCCAGCCCCAAACCTTGGACATCATAGGAATTCCTTCCACGTAACATCAGTGATAATTAAGTTCTACCAGATTGCTACGATTTTGGATGTTTTCTACCGCAGTTAACGATCTGGGGTATGGGTGGCGATGTGTTCTAGGAGGAGGCGATGCACAAATATATAGCCGCCGCCGATGCGTCGCAATAGGATTAACTGGGTGCAGTAATCGAGGAATTTAGCGTAGTTCCAAGGGATGTGTTTGTTTAGGTAGAGGGTGATGCGTAGAGCAAAGTGTTGAAGGCAAAAACGACCCCCAAAGTTAACAAGATTTAGATAAACTGCAATTACCATACCTAAAGGAATAAATTGCTCTAGAGATAGTATGGGTAGTTTCCAAATGTTACACATCCATATGAGCAAAGCTATAATCCGCATCCCTAAAATTACGAGAGAGAGAGTTAGAAAAAATAATGGCAAAATACTTTGAGCAGAAGTCCAAATACCTTGTTTAGGTAATTGAATATCAATCATTTGAGTCTTTAAACCCTCAACTAGTCCAAAAATTAGTCCAAAAATTAATCCCATAATCAGTCCAAAAATTGGTCCCATAATTAGCCAAAGGAACATTTCAATAAACAATCTATATATCAAAAATATCTGTGCCATAATCAGCCCGCAAAGTATTCCACCAATCAGACCAATACCCAGCCACTCTTTCAAATTCTTTAGGAAATTCCACCAATCAAACTGCCTTAATTCAAAAGATTCATGTGGCTCGATACTTTGCTTAGATAGTCTAAAAATTGGCTCAACAATCAGCCCAGCAACCAGTCCAATAACTGGCTCAACAATCAACCCAAAAGCTGCTCCAAGAATCAGTCCAAAAAGTAGTCCGAAAATCAGCCTATACAGCCATTGTTGCGATTCGGTAAGCCAGTACGGTTGCATTCGTTCAATATAAAAAACAGTCTGGGATTCAGCAACCATTTTCTGTGCCAAACATTGCAACCATCGGCGAATTTTGTTTTTGTCATAGGCAAGGTGTAATTTGCGCTCGTACATACGGCTAATGTAAAGCTCACACAGATCACTGCGACGGGTCTTAATATCTGAAGATTGCTCGGCTAATTCACTCACCGACAAATCTCCATAGGCGATCGTCATCACAAACAACATGAGAGGATTTTGAGCGATTTCCTGTAAAACCATATCTTCCTGCCATACTTGATGCAGTCCAGCCATGCGATCACCCAAACTAGACAAATAGAGATCAATTTGAGTATGTGTAAGCGGCTTCATCAACAGCGCCCCATCAAAAGGCAATTTGGTTTGTAATTGCTTGTATTCCCACAACCGACAGCACACCACCATTTGCATCACCCCATGCCCCTGATGAAAAGCGGCGATCGCATTGACACAAGCAATACGGCGAGTGGCTGCCACTTCGTCCAGTCCATCCAAAAGCAAAATTAACTGCTCATGCTTCAGCCAAGATTTTGACAAAGAGGGCTGCACTCTGTACTGCACCTTAAATTGTTCCGTGAGCCAATCTTCAAGCGGATGCGTTACATCTTGCCAAGTGGATAGGTTGAAAATCACAGGAATTGCCAAATTGCCATCCTGTTCTGCGCGTTTCTTCAGCACTGCCGCTATTTCCACTAAAGCAAAGGTTTTGCCTGCCCCTGGTTCACCAAGGATCAGCAATGTGCCTCCCTCACCTAACTCATCAAATTTAGTGAGCGCCTTAGTTCCCGCAGGTAGAACCTGATGCATTTGCTCCCGTGACTTATGGGCTAAATTTTGATAATTGATGATCGCGTCTTGTTGCTCGGCTAAGTCCAACAAAAGACGCACATCAAGATCTTCTAGTAGACTCCCAAAAATTGCCTTTTCCCACTGCTCTACTTTCCGCAACAGCATTTGCCGATAGCGATATTCTTGTTGACTTTGTGGCGATCGCAGTGTTTCTTCACCTAATGTCAGGGAATTAACTTGAGCGATATTAATCTGTTTGCTCACTGACTGAGCCGAAATCTTTTGATCCGAAGGTTGGCGATCGCTCATGAAGCCTTACCTGAAGAGGTTTACTCAATTTTTAGCTCTTTAACTTCACCGATATTAATCTGTTTTTCCACGGATTGCACGTTAATTTGTTGGTTAATCTTTGGTACTGATTGAGAAGGGGACGGCTCCGATAATGCAGTAATGGCAATAAAAGGATATAACTCGCCAGACTTACGATGGAGTCTTGGTTTCAAAGCTTCATCTGCCAAATCTGGTTTAAAGGCGATCGCATTACGCCCCACCGCAAAAGATTCCTCTACCGTCCGCCCCGCACCCAACGCCTCATAAAAACCAATCGAAAATTCCCTTGCCGCAATGTCTAAAATCGATTCATTCATCCCGATCGCATAGTTGAGATGTTGAGCCAGCAAAACCGCCAATGGTTCCGAATCACAAGCATTCAGCACCACACACTCAATCTCTTTCGCAAATACCGCAAACAGATCGGCGATCGCTTCATTAGTGGCAAACTCGCCGCGATCGTCACCATCTTGAAACAGTAACCCCATTTCGGAAGCATGACCGCAAAAGTGAACTATACGTGGCGCTTCATTCAACAAAAAACGGCGTAGGTCGCCCGTACCAGTACAGAGATGTGGCACAAAGGTAAAGCGATCGCGATATTTGCCATATTGCTTTAAGCCTGATTGAATATCATTGATTTCCCGATCCAAACGCAAAAAATTCGTCTCATGGGGATTTGCCGCAAGTACAACAACTTTAATCATGCTCATTAACTTTTAAGTCTTAGGCTTAGGCGCAACAGGTGGTGGCTCAGGGGCAGGTATTTCAGGCTGAACTGGTTGTGGTGGTGGTTCTAGGGGGGCGGGTTGTGATGGTCTTGCTGGCTCTACAGGAGTAGCGATCGGATTATTGGTTACTGGTCTGGGATCGGTATTATTCGCAGGATTAGCAGTATTTGCTGGCGATGGTTCGCCAGTATTTGCTGGAGTGGGTGGTTCAGAAGTTTTTGCCGCAGTTGGTTCATCACGGCGACGTTCTACTGGGGGATCATAGCGATCGTTGCGATCGCTTCTATCATATTTATCGCTCTTGTCATTAGCAGCCGAACCAGATGTGTAATTTATCTTAGGTGGCTTACTCGCTTCGGTCGGTTTAGTCGGCAAATCAGAACGGCGAAACTTCAGGCTACTAGCCTCTTTGACCGTCGATGTCACGCCAAATTCAGCAATGATCTGATTCAAACTCGCTAATTGACTGCTAAAGCCAAAAATCAAATTATTATTCGCAATTCGTTTTTCGATGCCTTCTTTATCAATTCTGGTTGGTGCTGTCGCCTTACCATCCGCTTTAATTCTAATTTCTTCCCCCTTGCCAATGGTCACAATCGATGAAGACTGTTTCAGTAAAACTGTCACCGTGCCATCGAGGGCGATAATCCGCCGATCCTCAGCCGTTTTGGGCGGAATTTCTAAATATATCGTGCCACCATTACTGGAAATCTCCCCAAAAGGGGTTTGAATTTGCGATGGAGCTTTGCGATCGCTTGCTGACCAAGCCACCAATTTTCCTGAAGTAAATTCAACTTGATTTTGCGGCTTAATTTTCAGGTTAGAAACCCCACCAATCCGAAAGATTACCCCATTTCGCATCGTTAACTGAGCCGTGGATGAGTCTTCTGTGCTAACGCTTTCGTCAACTTTGAGCGGACCCCCTACAGATGCGGGTTTTGCCGAAGTCGCATTGAGATATTTTACCCGCACAGGATAGCTGCGAATCTCACTGATTTCAGCGATCGCTTCGGTCGGTAAGGCTTCAGAGCTAAAAGGTTTAGCGGGCTGATTGATCGCGCAACTATTCAACGCTACGGGTGTAAGCGACAGGAGCAGAACAGTCAAAAATTGCCCAGAAGCTTTAGATGATATTTTCAAGAACTGCCAACGCTGCATCGTAAATTTTTTGTAGAGTCTACAAAGCCAGTTTTTTCGCTATACTAGAAAATCTGGTTAAAACCATAAATCCTAATATCTCTATATTAGGTCTAACATTGTTGTTTGACCATAGCTAATCGCAACTATCCCTATTATTTATGCAAGTTGGCTTGGAGCCTGCCTGTATAAATATCAATTTATTTTTAAACGAGCAAGAGTCAAAAGCACATGGCAAAGAGTAATTTGCAGGTCATGCTGACCAAAAATGTTACAAAATTAGGTAAACTCGGCGACTTAGTAGCGGTAGCACCTGGTTATGCCCAAAATTTCCTGATACCTCAAGGTATGGCAATTCGCGCCACCACAGGTGTAGTTAAAGAGGTTGAAAGACGGAAAGAAGTTGAGCGTCAACGTTTGATCGCGATTCGTCAAGAAGCTGAAAGCCGTAAAGTCGCTTTATCGACCATTGGCGGCTTTATTATCAAGAAAAAAGTTGGTGAAGGTAATGCAATTTTCGGTACTGTCACCGATCGCGAAGTTGCTCAGTTGATCACCGCGAAGTCGATGTTAGAAATCGATCACCGCGATATTACGATTCCAGAAATTAATCACACAGGTGATTTTGAGGTTTCGATTAAGCTCCATGCTGAAGTCACCGCTACCATCAAAATTCAAGTTATTCCTGAATAATCACAACAAAAAAAGCGGCGCATTGCGCCGCTTTTTTTGTGCTAAATTTCTCTCATTACCCGACAATCTCGGTCTAAGGGTGGCATTTGTATCGCGATCGCTAAGTCTCTTGACTATTATTTTTTTGTTTGCGACAGCCTTTAAAGATTTCCACTATCGCACCATCAGTTCCTTGTGGGGCAATTCCTCCTGCGTAAAGTTGAATGTCTTGATTTAAGGTAACGGAATCAAACATCTGAAATTCACTCATTTTTATTGCCTCCTGCTACGTTGTGGTACTGCTGTTACAAATCTAGCAATGTTTTCGCCTTTTAGCACAATCCAAGCGGTGAGGATTTCCCTTGATTGATCACGCTGATCAGTTAACGAAACAATTGCTGTATATCTATCTCCATAAGCATCTTGACGCTGAAATATTAAGTCTTGTGGTGTAATTTTTTGTAAAATTGTGTCACGGATTGCTTCGGTGCTGTCATATCCCATCACGTTTTGTTAAAATCGACTTTTATGGACACCTTTGACTTGTTCGCCACCATTGATTAATAGACCAATTCTTGTTAAAGATTCCTAAGATGCCAAATGGGTTCTATACAAATCAAGCTGTAAACTTTAAAATTCCCATCTCCTCAACATGCCATAACCGACCATCCTGTGATGATGCAACAGAAGAAGGTTTGATCAACTGAAACTTAGAAGCACCTTTATAGTAATCTTGTAATTCAAAGATTCCTATAAGCGTTTCAAGGCTAAACTGATTAAGCCTAAAATTTGCCTTTGGCACAAGCATAAACCTCTGCTGCTTACCTTTCACAACCCAATAATCACCTCTTGTATTGTCCTTTCCTAGAAATAAAGGAATAGAGTCATCTAACATTCTTGCTTGAATATTCTCTTTTGTTTGTGAAATAGTCTCAATCAAGTTTTCCCTAAGTAGATCGGGGTCATAGTTATAGACAGAAACTATATCTTTAGAGTCATAGGGGGGCGTATCCACCAATTCCGCAGAATTTTTCTTAACCTCTGGGACAAATGGCTCCAAAAGTGTTTTACTATCAATGACTTCCCTCTTAAATAGTTGCGAACTTAAGGGTGTGTATTGATCCTGTTCCTTCGTTTGGGAATAAGGGATGAAGTCTTTTCGTGGTGGGATGGTGTCAATACTTTTTGTTGACGATGTTCCTAGTCCTCTTCGTGTTCGTCTTGATTTTGGATCTTCGTGCGAAAAGAGGCACCAACTACCCATCCCATAATCACCTTTGATACTCCTAAACATCTCTAAGAATGTGATTTTTTTTATTGAAAGAGTAAATGGAAGACTTGCTAGGGGTGCATTTTGTGCGTTTTTGGTGTCATTCATTAGCTGAGTATAAGTCTTCCAGTCATCATTTTGTGGATAATACCAACCAATTTTTGCTGCAAATTTTTTCCACACCTTATCATCATATCTCCAAATATTGCCGCCGCACTCTAACCAGAGCTTTTTCTGAATGCTAAATCCAAACTTACTATTGCTGTAATGCACCCACAACTGGTCAATCGTCCACCAATCTTTATGAGGAAAAGCCTTAATATTCTCAATATTTAGCCAGCCCTCTTTTTCTCGATTAGAAACCTGACACATCAACTTAGAAGTCAATTCATCTGCTTTACGCCATTCTTTCGCCTTCAGCAATTTTTCCAATTCGCGATAATCGATCCCCTTCGCACTCACCAATTCCACAAGATTTTTCTTAACCTCTGGCACTGGCACAGAACCAGTCAGCGCTGAGGGTAATCTGCTAGTAAGTTCTGCAACAGGTACAAAATTCCGTACTGTCGGCTTTGGTGGCGCAACAGGTACAGCAGCAACTTTAAGCATTTCACCGATCGCCCTTTCGATCCCCTCCACAATATTTGTAAACGCATCATCACGATCCGCCCATTTCGTCACAGGTTCACCATTCTTCGGCAATAACTGTAACTTACTAAACCAAGCACTCTGCCATCGGCAAGGTCTGAGAATAATCGGAATTACCCGCGCTTCCCCCTTCTCATGGCGATCAATAGCCCGTTTTAGCTCAACTTGGTGACAATAATCCGAAGCCAAAAAATCGGAACTAATCAATAACAAAATCAGATCGGCAGCATTCAGATTTGCATCAATATCGTTAGCCCATTCCGTTCCCGCACTAATTTGGCGATCGTGCCACGCGCTAATCGTGCCATCTCGCTGCAATAGCGACAGATGCTTTGCTAACTCATCCCGCAAAAGTTCGTCCTTATGGCTATACGAGAAAAATACAGTGAGGGATTTTTTGCTCATTTTGGCATATTCGATATCTGGTATAGATTTTACACCTAAATTATGACGCTCTAGATTTGCGAATCAGCTCTCGAAATATACGCACCGCCGCTCTTTGTCCATCCGATTGACTGCGCTCTAATAAAATCGGAAACTCAGCGATCGGAAACAGAGGGAAAATCAGACTTGTTGCCGAGCGCTCGTACTTGCCATTTTCCAAAATATAAACAGCGATCGCCTTGTTTTGAATGCGCCACAACTCAGGCACACCTAGCGCTGCATATAGCCCCAACTTATTAATCGAAGAATTCGTATAATCTGACTCAATCGCCAAATCGGGTGGTGGATTTTCGGGGAGAGTAATTGTTTGTAAGTTCCGAACTGCCAACTCATTTTGAATATAGAAACAAGTATGTGGCTCGATCGCCTTCGCCAAGTCCTCACGATCAAGGCGCAACGAACCTGCATTCAAAATCTCTAGTTCCAATTCATCAGCGATCGCTTCAATCAAACTAGCCAAAAAACGATTGGGAAGTTCATGCATGATTAGATAAATGATTTTCGCGGATGGGTGAGGCGATCGTCATGGAGTCTATCTCCGATGAAAATATGATGATATATTTAGTAATAATTCTAGCCGATCGCGAGAAAAATACTATAATTATGACAGATTAATTCAAAGGTGCAGTCATGGTCGTTGCTGTCGATCGCGTTAAGCCCACATCACCCGAAAGCACTGCAAATATTGCGGATCGGGAGGCTAATCAAAATAACCAAACTTTTGTAACGTTAGACGAATATCGAGCGCTTTCTGAAACCGCCGAAGAACGTCTGGAATACCGTAATGGAGAAATTTTTACTATGACTGGTGGATCATATCTCCATAGCCTTATTACTGTAAATATCATAGGTTTTCTAGGTATTACTCTTCGTGATAGTGATTCTCACATTTTTAATGGCAATTTACGAATCTGGATTCCATCATTTCAGTGTGGAACTTACGCAGATGTACTGGTGATTAATGGCGAGCCAGAGTTTAATGGTACGCGCAATGACGAAATTCTCAATCCATCTCTAATTGTGGAAGTATTATCACCATCAACAGAAGATTATGCTCGCGGTGAGAAGTTTCGGAAATATCGGTCTATTCCTAGTTTGAGTGAATATCTACTCGTCAGCCAATCAGAGCCATATATTGAGCATTATTCTAAATCTGATTCTAATTCTGAGAATGGAGATATCTGGCAGTTGCAAATAAGCGATCGCCTAGAGCAGAAAGTCATCTTGCCAAGCCTCAATATCGAAGTTCCTCTTTCAGAAATCTATCGCCGCGTCATAGGAATTGAGTAGATGCAATGCCTTGCCTGATTTGGGCAAACTCGATCGCTAATTTAATCGCCTCAATTGTACTAGCAGGATCGGCAATACCTTTGCCAGCAATATCAAAAGCAGTGCCATGATCGGGGGATGTCCGCACGAATGGCAAACCAATCGTGGTATTCACAGCGCGATCAAAGGCTAAAAGTTTGACGGGAATTAAACCTTGATCGTGATACATCGCCAAATATGCATCATGTCCAAGAGCGACCCGATCGCGATCGCCCCAAGCTTTAGCGGGATTGATCCACATGGTATCGGGGGGAATGGGGTTAGTAATTTTGACATTGGGGTGTTGTTGACGATAGCGATCGATTAAGGGCTGTAACCAGTCGCGTTCTTCAACGCCTAATTGTCCCTGTTCACCGCTATGGGGATTAATTCCTGCGATCGCAATCGTGGGATTACTAATACCAAAATCTTGTAATAGAGATCGACGCAATAATTCTAATTTCTGCTCAATTAAGGCTGGTGTGAGTTTTTCGGTAACTTCGCTCAAAGGGATATGCACTGTCGCTAGTAAAGCTCGCAATACCCAGTCTGTATGTGGTGATTTACCAACAAACAACATCCCAAAATCATCAACTTGACTGCGCTCGGCAAGTAGTTCTGTTTGTCCTGCATAGTCATGCCCCGCTTGCTTCCATGCCGATTTCGCAATGGGCGCAGTGACGATCGCCTCAAAATGACCTGCCAGAGTTTGGGCGATCGCGGTATCAAGATAGGCAAAGCTAGCTGCCCCACTAGCTCGATTGCCGATTCCCACGGATATTTGCTCTTTGTTAGGAATATCAATAATTTTTAAGCGATCGGGATCGATGAGATTGCAATGATTTCGTAACAAATTATAAGTTTCACCAAGATATCGGCGATCACCAAAAATTGTAAACTCAGCATCTAACGCCAATAAAGCGCTATCATTGAGAGCTTTGAGAATGATTTCTGTACCTATCCCTGCGGGATCACCTATAGTGATAGCTATTCGTGGTTTAGCATCAGATTTAGATTTTATATTTGAGTCCCATAAAAAGTTCACTTAAGTAATCCTCCAAAATTTTAGTTGACGCGATAAGATCGTAATTCGCTGTTAGCCCTCTTGACCACAACCAATCAATGTCTGTTGATATTTCTCTAGAAACACTCTGGAATCAAGTCCTCGAACTTCTTGAAAGCCAGCTTAGCCGTCCGACCTACGAAGGATGGATCAAGACTGTTGTGGCAGATGCGCTTACCGCCGATCGCTTGACGATTCGCACGCCCTCAGATTTCGCCAAAAATTGGCTGCATAAATATTATTTTCAGAATATTACCGATGCTGTCACCGAAATTTTAGGCTATCCCGTTGAAGTTTATATTGTCTCGGCTCCTAGTGCGGAACCACCGACTGGTCAGCCTGAACAACAACAGGTAACAAGTCAAGATGGGATGCTGGAAACTGCGATCGCTGCCGAAGCAGTACAGGCGATGGCGGCGGCAATCCCCAAGTCAGAGATCACCAATAATCAAAGCAGTCCAGCCGCAGAAAATAATGGACATTCATCGCGCCCCATTAATCTCAACTACAAATATAATTTCAACCGATTTGTAGTTGGTTCCACCAATCGCATGGCTCATGCGGCGGCGCTAGCGGTGTCGGAAGCCCCTGGGCGTGAATTCAACCCTTTGTTTTTATGTGGTGGTGTGGGCTTAGGCAAAACGCACCTGATGCAAGCGATCGCCCATTACCGCCTCGAAATTGAACCTAGCGCCAGAATTGCCTATGTGTCCACGGAGCAGTTTACCAATGATTTAATCTCAGCGATTCGCAAAGACAGTATGCAGGGTTTTCGTGATCTCTATCGAGCGATCGATATGTTAATCGTTGACGACATTCAGTTCATTGAGGGCAAGGAATATACCCAAGAGGAGTTTTTTCATACTTTTAATACCCTCTATGAGTCGGGCAAGCAGATTGTACTAGCAAGCGATCGCCCCCCTGCTCAGATTCCCCGTTTGCAAGAAAGACTTTGTTCGCGGTTCTCGATGGGATTGATTGCGGATATTCAGGTTCCCGATCTAGAGACGCGCATGGCAATTTTGCAGAAGAAAGCCGAATACGACAATCTCAAAATCCCTACGGATGTGTTGCATTACATCGCCGCCAGCTACACCTCAAATATTCGTGAACTGGAGGGCGCTTTGGTAAGAACCGTGGCCTATATTTCGATATCTGGCTTACCGATGACCGTCGAAAATGTTGCCCCAGTTCTTAATCCGCCCAAAGAGCCAGTGGAAGTTTCCGCAGAAATGGTTTTGCGGGTAGTTACAGAAACCTTAAATATTGATCTTGCGGATTTATTAGGAAGTTCGCGGCGGCGAGAAATTAGTCAAGCGCGTCAATATGTGATGTATTTGATGCGTCAGCACACAAATCTCAGCCTACCCAAAATTGGTGAAGCCGTAGGTGGTAAAGACCATACGACGGTGATGTATAGCTGCGAAAAGGTCGCTCAATTGCAATCTACGGATGGCGATATCGCGCAGTTACTTAGACAATTAAGCGATCGCATTTATTTCATCGCCCAATCTAAAAATTAGACTTAAAAAGAAGTTTGCAGTGCTATATGCACTGCAATTCTCATTATGGAAAATGATTTCTTTGAAACCCTTATACTAAAGAGACTTTAACAATTGTTTACAAATCTGTAAATCGGTGAAAGCCAGCAGACTCGTCACATAATGAGAATTACTATTATTAACTATCAATAGTTTCGCAAAGTGTCATCAAATAAAATTTTTTGTATTTAAGACAAATGGGCGTTAAAAAATTCCAAGAGAGTTGAACGCTAACAATTTTTAATGACAAGGCTTTAGGCGATTGCTTTGATTTCTTAGCGTACAAAACTCTCAATTTGGCACAGTCTAGCCTACTAGTACAAGGCGGCTGAAGTCTGGGCTACCTATTTAATCCGCTAAAGCCTTGCTCTCGTATTTTACGAGTAACCTCATTTTAGCTGCCTTGTACTAGTATCAAGGCTTGTTTTAATTTTGGTACTTTGAATCATAGCAAACAAATACTCCGTCAGCGTTGCGATATCCAAACTGAGGACATCTTCGCTGATTTATATCACTAGTTGTATTTCGCAACTGTTGAACAAACGGGTCAACTGTTGGGGAACTCTGATAATTTCTTACGTTATCCATCAACATACGCTGTTGTCTTCTGACTGTGTCACCATATAAAATTTCACCACAATTAATTTTCTCGTATGAACTATTTAATAGTTCATACTCTTGAGTTCCAAATATTGTTTTAGCACGCGCTTTTTTGATTTCCTTGCAAATCGTTTTATCGCTCTCTGAGGATGCCGCAGCATGATTTACATTAAATACTAAGCTGATAGTAGCCAGACTTAGTCCGCAAGTAAGAAAAGTCAAAAAGCTAGATGCAACGCAGGCGGATAATTTAATTTTCTGATTTCTTAAACTAAACATTTTTCATTTTGCTCCGTTCAAATATATTCTGTAATTATTTATTCAAAGTCTAAAGTTTTTAGATGAAATCTTGGTATTAAAACCATAATTTTTCATCGTTCTAATCACCATCTTCATCCAACGGTATAATACAGGCTTTTCTATACAATTCTACTATCATGTAAGTAGCACCAATATTAGGGTTATTAATTACTTTTAAAAATTCCTCGCAATTTCTACCATCTGCTTTATTGTGTAAATATCTATGGCAACGGAGATTGGCATAGGAGGATTCTAAATTGTTTCTAGTTGGGGTTCCAACGCCTAAATTTTTTATAAGGTTTCGTAAGTCCATACAGGTTTTTACTGCTTTACTTTGACTTTCATTGGCATTGGCTGGATCGACATTTGACCATAAGGCAAGAGGTAAAATAAAAGTAAAAGTAGAAAATGACATCAACAAACTAGGTAAAAGTAACTTTTTGAAATTAAGCATAGGGCAATTATAATGGTGTAACTGCAATAGACTTCTCAACCCTAGCTTTTTTCGGAAAAATAGTCAATAAGCAACACTATATACCTTTTTTTATAAATCCAAATGCGTGAAAGCCTTAGCACTTGCACCCACATAATCAGCAACAATATGTCCATCGCCGACAACACGATACTTATAGGTGACAAGCCCTTCTAAGCCAACAGGACCGCGTGGGGGCATTTTATTAGTACTGATCCCCACCTCCGCACCAAATCCATAACGAAATCCATCCGCAAATCTGGTCGAACAGTTGTGATACACACCCGCAGCATCAATATCGCTCGTAAAGATATCGGCGATCGCTTGATCTTCCGTAACGATCGCTTCAGTATGTTTCGAGCCGTAAGTCGTTATATGGGCGATCGCTTCTTCTAAGGAGTCAATCACCTTAATCGACAAAATCAAATCGCAATATTCTGTTGACCAATCCTCATCCGTGGCAGGGAAAACATCAATAATTTTTTGAGTGCGATCGCATCCGAGTAATTTCACGCCGCGCTCTTGTAAAGCAGTTAAAGCCAAAGGCAAAAATTCTGGGGCGATCTCGCTATGTACCAATAAAGTCTCGATCGCATTGCAAGCAGCAGGATATTGAGTTTTACTATCAACAGCAATGGCGATCGCTTTATGGATATCTGCCGCGAGATCGACATACAGGTGACATACGCCATCGGCATGACCGAGGACAGGAATATGCGTATTTTGTTGGATATAGCGCACAAATTGATTGGAGCCTCTAGGAATAATTAAATCGATCAATTTATCCATTTTTAAAATCGCTAGAGTTTCCGCACGAGTGGTGAGTAACTGCACTACATTTGGGGATACTCCTTGAGCTTCTTGCTGATTTTTTGGATGAAGATGCTCCAATGCATCATGCATTACCTTCGCGATCGCTTCACAGGAATGTACAGCTTCACTACCGCCTTTGAGAATGACACCATTACCAGATTTAATTCCTAGTGCGGCAATTTGAGTCACTGCATCGGGACGCGCTTCAAAAATCACCCCGATTACACCTAGTGGACAGGAAAAGCGCTCCAAAATTAAACCAGCATCTAACTCACGATGAATCTGGCGATCTCCGATTGGATCATCAAGACGGATCACATCGCGTACACCTGCGACCATACTTTTGAGTTTGTTTGCATCCAGCTTCAGACGAGCAATCAAAGGGCTGGGTAATTGAGCCGCAATGGCGGCTGTGACATCTTGTTGATTGGCACTCAAGATTACTTCTGCATTCTGCTCTAAGGCGATCGCAATGGCTTCTAATGCGTCATTTTTTACGGACTGTGACAATTTTGCCAAAGCGATCGCGGCGGTGCGAGTTCTTTGGATTACGTCGGTAAGATTTTCTGCCAAATTCATAGATTTATTCCCAGCCAATTGTTCTTTAGCTCTTACGTAGATTAGACTCTTGCTTAGACTGCAACTACAGCGCTATCGAGTTTTCTTTAACTCTGTGCGTAAGCGTTTGAGTTCATTCTCTAGTTCACGAATCTTGAGATCCTTGTCGGTATCGGCTTGAGTTCTGATGAAATCACTAATGGCTAAAATCTCTTCTTCATCTTCTAGAGCCAAGATGACTTTACTGATAACTGAAGCCGCAATTCCTCGACGATCATTCTCAGATTTAAATTTTGGATAAACGAGAAGCTTTTCCACAATCTCTAGTGTTTTTTTATTTCTAATATCGATGGACAGCATAGTAACTATATCTTTAGTATGTTTACGCAAAAAAATTGCTTGATCTACTCTACATCTTTTTGCTCAATTTTTTAAGCATGGTACTTTTTTACTACTTTGTTAAAGCATTGCCGAACTTGTAAAGCGCTTTGTCGCGACTTAAAACATCAATTTATTCGCTCTTGCTCTTGATGGGAAAATCGTGATAATTGCGGTAATTGTGTTAATTGATATACAACACAAAAACGAGATTCTGTATACTGTATACAGTTTGTTAGGATTTATAGTAATGTACGGCTTAAAAGCGATAGTAATTGGTGCAGGTATTGGCGGACTCACTGCGGGAATAGCGCTACGACAGGCTGGCTATGATGTCGAAGTTTATGATCGCGTGCGGGAGTTGCGCCTCGTGGGTGCAGGGATTTCGCTCTGGTCAAATGGAGTTAAGGTGTTGAATCGTCTTGGCTTGGGCGATAAAATGGCAGCAATCGGCGGACAAATGGATCGCATGGAATATCGCCATTTATCAGGAAATTTACTCAATGAAATATCGCTTCAACCATTAATCGCCGCCGTTGGTCAGCGTCCCTATCCCGTGGCAAGACGTGATTTACAGAATCTCCTTGTAGATGCATTTCAAGAATCAGGAGGTAAATTGACCCTTGGGGCAAAATGTATTGGTGTCGTGGAAAGCGATCGCGATGTCACGGCAAAATTTGAAGATGGGAGCAGCGCTACAGGTGATTTATTGGTTGCAGCAGATGGAGTTCATTCAATTTTACGAGAATATATTCTCGGCGAGAAGATAGAACCCCAATATGGCGGCTATGTGAATTGGAATGGCTTAGTGCCAATGAGTGATGATCTTGCGCCTGCGGACATGTGGGCGATTTATGTGGGCGAGCATAAACGCGCATCATTAATGCCCGTAGCAGGCGATCGCTTCTATTTCTTTTTTGATGTTCCCTTAGCGAAAGGAACAACTAGCGATCGGGCTAATTATCGAACAGAATTGAAAGACCATTTTCAAGGTTGGGCGGAACCCGTTCAGTTACTAATCGATCGCCTCGATCCAGAAACCGTTGCACGGGTGGACATCCATGATGTTGGTCCCATTTCCCAAATGGTAAAAGGTCGTGTAGCTTTAATCGGTGATTCCGCTCATGCTACCTGTCCCGATCTCGGTCAAGGCGGATGTCAAGCAATGGAAGATGGTTTAGTCTTGGCTAATTATCTAGTGTCCACTAATTTGAGTGTTCCTGATGCTTTGCTGCGCTATGAAAAAGAGCGCAAAGTTCGCACTACGGAAATCGTCAATAAAGCACGTAATCGAGCCGAAACCATTCATGGCAAAGATCCTGAAGCTTCGCAAAAATGGTATGACCAACTTGATCAAGAAGATCCCTTGGCTGTTACTAATGCGATCGCTAAAATTATCAGTGGAGGTCCATTACATTGAATATCTCTAATCTCAATCAACTGAGTCAGGTCGAATTTACCGAAGCCCTTGGCGCAATTTTTGAACATACTCCCGAAATTGCTACCCAAGCATGGCTGGAGCGTCCCTTTACTGATATATCAGAACTGCATCAGGTAATGGCGGCGATCGTGAACAAAATGAGTGAAGCTGAACAACTAAAATTGATTTGCGCTCATCCCGATCTTGGTAGTAAATTTAAAATGGCTGAAGCTTCAGTACAAGAGCAGTCCACTGTGGGTTTAGATCAACTCTCAGCCGCAGAATACGATCGCTTCCAACAACTCAATGATGATTACAAACAGAAGTTCTCTTTTCCGTTTATCATCGCTGTCCGCAATCACACTAAGGAGAGTATTCTCTCTGCTTTCGAGGAGAGACTTTTAAACTCTTTAGCAACTGAGCGAGAACAGGCGATCGCTGAGATTGTTGAAATTGCGCGATGGAGACTTTTAGGAAGTAAAAAGTAAAAAGGTAAAAGTAATTACGAACTGATGTTACGTGGAACGCAGATGATAAATCTCTTGCTACTAGCCTGACAGGGCAAGCACGGGGGCATTGCCCCTACCTGAATAATTCATGTTCTGTAGGGGCTGCGCCCCCGTGCCAGCCCTTACCTTGAGGATCGCAGGAATTGCTTCCACGTAACATCAGTTACGAATTACGAATTTTCAAAAACCTGACCACCAATTATCTATCACCAATCACCAATTACCAATTACCATGAATTATCCTAGAGACATGATCGGCTATGGGAGAACTACTCCCGATCCCAAATGGAAAGATAATGCTAGAGTTGCTGTCCAGTTTGTCATAAATTATGAAGAAGGTGGTGAAACCTGTATATTGCATGGTGACAGCACTTCGGAAACTTTTTTGTCGGAAATTGTGGGTGCGGCTCCCATTGACGGACTGCGACATATGAATATGGAATCTTGCTATGAATATGGAAGTCGAGCAGGATTTTGGCGCTTATATCGGATGTTTACCGATCGCGATATTCCTGTAACTGTCTATGGTATTGCTATGGCTCTAGAACGGAATCCTGATGCGGTTGCTGCGATGCTGGAGGCGGATTGGGAAATCGCTAGTCATGGCTATCGGTGGATTGATTATAAATATTTCTCACCTGAACAGGAACGCGAACATTTACAGAAAGCGATCACCATTCATACTCAAGTTACAGGCGATCGTCCACTTGGCTGGTACACGGGGCGCACAAGTCCCCACTCTCGCCGCTTAGTTGTGGAAGAAGGCGGCTTTCTTTATGATTCCGATAGTTATGCCGATGATCTGCCCTATTGGAATTACGAATATGGTAAGCCCCATTTGATTATTCCCTATACCCTTGACAATAACGATATGCGTTTTGCGACAGCGCAGGGATTTAATTCGGGTGATCAGTTTTTTGCATATTTGCGCGATGCTTTTGATGTTCTCTATGCTGAAGGTGAATCTTCGCCGAAAATGATGAGCATTGGTTTGCATTGTCGATTAGTCGGCAGACCTGGGAGGGCAGCAGCATTGGCAAAATTCTTAGATTATGTCCAAAGTCGCGATCGCGTATGGCTCTGCCGCCGTCTGGATATCGCCCAACATTGGCACAAGCACCACGCACCATCAAACAAGTAGTTTAAAAGTGACGCTTCGCGTCACTTTTAAACGTTCCAAATTGCTTTATTACAGCAATTTCATAAATAAATCTTTCTGTCCCCAGAGCATCCATACACCGCCCACACCCATAAATGCAAGGACAATCTGACGAAATTGATCGGGACTCATCCGACTGAGTATATATTTGCCAACCAAATTAGCAGGGATGGCGGCAAGCCCGATCGCCAAACCCGCAACAACCTGTTCCTTTGACATTGCGGCAAAGGCTCCATAGGTGATGATTTTGACCAGATGGATAATTGTCATGTGGGAAGCTTTAGTGGCAATCATTTTTTCTTTGACTAAGCCATAACGGAGATAGAAAGGATTTAATACAGGACCCGTTGTGCCGACTAATCCCGAAACATAGGCTTTTAGAAATCCCGCAGGCATGATATACCATGCTTTTAATTGAAATTTGGGTTTGACTTCCTCAGAAATTAATTCTTTATCTAATTCTTCCTCTGTTTTCTCTTCTGATTTCTCCTCTAATTTTTTAGGACTTTTTTCCATCTCAAACAAAACTGCACTGACAATTAGAAAAATACCAATAACTAATTGCAGCCAATCCAGATGAATTTGCGTAAAAGTATAAGCGCCCAAGATTGCGCCAGCGATCGCCCCTGGTGCATACCAAGCCGTGAGAACCCAGTCAATCTCTCGCCAAAACAAGAAAACTCGATGAGCATTACCAAAAAACATGCCGATTGTAATTACGGGTGGCACGGCGGCGGCTCCCATGAGCAAATTAACTAAGGGGATTAAAATAAAGGGACTGCCGCCGCCAGCTAGAGTGCTAACAATCCAAGCAAAAAAGCTAACCACGCTGAGATATACAATTGGCAAAAGTTCTAACATTGATTGATAATGATTTTGCAATTTAATAATACGCAGATTTTTAGCGACCATGTTAAGCCTTGTCGCCAAAAATCCCCGTATTTATGCTAATTACAACACATGTCTTTATCAACTCGAATCTATCTAAGTGAGATTGATCAAAAATTTTTATCGCAGCTAAAGGCGATCGATTGTGCTTGTCTTGGTGATTTTTGGAGTTTAGAGGCTTATCAGCGTGAAATCGACAATCCTAGTAGCTGCGTATTGGGCTTAACCACCGAAAATCATGAGCTACTCGGTTTCGGCTGTCTTTGGGGAATTCTTGAAGAAGCACATATTACGGTTTTAGCAGTACGACCTGAATATCAAGGTCAAGGTTTTGGTAAATCGATTGTCTGGGGTTTACTTAAAAAAGCTCGCGATCGCCAACTTGAATGGGCAACATTAGAAGTAAGAGCCTCTAATTATATTGCGATCGCCTTATATGAAAAATTTGGCTTTAAAGAAATTGGTCGCAGACCAAATTATTATGAAATGACAGGCGAAGATGCATTGATGTTGTGGTGCAAAGGTTTGCATACAGAAGAATTTGGCAGATTACTAGAGCAGTGGCACGAGTCAATTTCTTTAAATTTATTAACTAAAGGCTGGAATTTATAGCAAAGCTAAGAGCTTCGAGCTTGTCCCTACTTTACGTTAGAATTTAGTTTAAGCTCGTAAGCAATTACCCAAGCCGTTAAGTCGCTTTAAGGTCTAAAAACGATGAAAATCGATTGGATAAAGAAATCTGCCCAGCAGACTATTGTTTTAGCGATCGCCAGTTTTGGCTTTTGGAATTTTGCCATCTCAAGGGTTAGCGCTCAAGCGGGGAACATCACTGTCTATATGGCAGGTAATAATCCTGTGACCCTAGATGTAGCAAGACAAGTGGTCACGAACCCTGTAGTTTCCTTAGTGAATGGGCGAAC
Source organism: Pseudanabaena sp. ELA645 (assembly GCA_037129985.1). GTDB lineage: Bacteria > Cyanobacteriota > Cyanobacteriia > Pseudanabaenales > Pseudanabaenaceae > Pseudanabaena. The sequence continues at coordinate 35,695 of JBAXTW010000015.1, forward strand.
CGCGATCGTGGCAGGTTCATTTGATTCTCAAACCGCAGATCTGGTAACAAGAGAATTGCAAAGGCGTGGATTAGCGGCTCAGCAAACCTATCAAAGTTATCAACCAATTAGTCAATCCTCTAATACTTCACCCTATGTAACGTTACCGAGCTATCTCCCTAATAACATTTCAAACATTACAAATTCAGCACAATATCGCTATGTTACCGCTATTCCCATGAGTGCGGGAGGTGCAGGAGCATTAGCGCAACTGAAACGGTTAATTCCTAATGTCTTTGTGACTAAGTCATATCGTGGTGACTATATCTATGCTGGCGGCTATACTAACCGCGATGCTGCCGAGTCCTTAAGACATTTTTTGCGATCGCAAGGGCTAGATGCTCGTGTACTCTATTTTTAAACAAATTATCTTGATGCGTGGCTTCGCCACGAACCAAGATTGTTCACTGGAAATAAATTTGGACAATTGGGCGAACCTATGGACTCGATATTAAGACAAGGTAGTAAGGGTAATGCTGTTACTGAGTTACAGCAACTCCTCCAAAATAAAGGATTTTATACGGGCAAGATTGACGGCGATTTTGGTCAAGGGACATTAAACGCAGTTCTAAAATTTCAAAAAGATAATGGGCTGCAAGCCGATGGTATCGTCGGAAATTCTAGCTGGGCGGCGCTACGCGCAGCCAGCAAACCTGCGACAAATCCAACATCAGTTAATATTTTGCCAACATTACTTCCTGGCTCCAAAGGCGGGGCAGTTACTCAGGCTCAACAACTGCTCAAGGCAAAGGGCTATTATCAGGGTCGCCTTGATGGTGATTTTGGGGCAGGAACAAGGGATGCGATCGCTTCTTTTCAAAGAGCTAATGGCTTGACAGTTGATGGCAAGGTCGGTGAACAAACTTGGAATAAACTGCAAGCACCTGCGATCGCTGATGTTACACCCCAACCATCAGTGATTCAGACCCCAGTAACCCCAATACCAGTAGTGACGATTGCTGTTGGTAGCCCACCAATATCAACTCCCGTAACCCCCATCACACCAACAACACCTACACCAATGGCAACACCTTCTTCTATCTTTGTTCCCACACCGACTGGTACAACGACATCTAGTACTACATCTTCCAGCAGCACATCTTCAGGCAGCACATATTCTAGTAGCACATCTTTTAGCAGCACAAGTACCACATCTTCAATTCCCGCAAGTGCAATCAGTCTTGTCGATGCTGCCAATAGCTATAGCCGTTCTAGGTTATCTAACCAAACCACTGCTATCAATAACTTACAAGCGGCGATCGCCGCAGATGTGCTGCAACAATTTTTTGAACGTTGGCAAACTGCATCTGGTCAAGTTTCATCGTCCTTGGCTGATGCATTTAGTAGTTACAATGCTGCTCAAATGTCAAATCAAAATCTGGCGCTAAGATGGCTACAAAACCAACTTCTGCCCCAAGCTCTGGATAAGTTTCGCCAAGATTGGGTAAATCTCACGGCAGGTAGCGGATTACCATTTGTTGTTGGTACACCATTCAATCCAGAGCTACAACCCGTTGCCACAGCAACCAATATTCTTCAGTTGATTAGCCTGACTGAAGCGGTAAAGGTTTTCGATCGCACTACATATCCCAAGCAAGTAACGGCGCTAGAAAATTTACAAGCCGCTATTCCCGACCAGACCATGCAACAGTTTTTCCAACGTTGGACAGTGGCTTCTCAACAAAATGCGATCGCCATTTCTTTAGTCGATGTATTTCAAGACTACGCTGACTATGATTTCCCCGACCAGTTGACCGCTTTGCAATGGTTAGAAAAAGCATTAACCACTCCTCAAATCGAACAATTCTCCAGAGATTGGCAAGCTTAATAAACTAAAAAAGAGGCGCAAAGCGCCTCTTTTTTTTGTTTTAAAACCTTACCGCACCTTGGCGGCGGACTAACCAATTATCGGCTGTCCATTCCACAACTGTTGATGGAAGCCCACTCCCTGATAATTCATTAATATCGATCTCATCACCCAACGTCCAAACATTGGGGAAGGATGCATTAATTTCAGTCATTTTGCGTAATGGTGGTTGATTGCTTTTGTTGGCACTCGTGGTGAGCATTGCCCCAGTCTGCTGCAAAATCGCGATCGCTGTTTTACTGTCAGGAATACGCAAGCCCAGAGTCGTGAAACCTTGATTTAACTGACAACCGCGATCGCTAGCAGGTAAAACCAAAGTTACCGCACCAGCAAAATATTTAGAAGCTGTTTGTTGCCAAGTTACCAAAGCAGGATTTTCTATATCTATAAAAGGTAAAAACTCCTGCCAACTCGCCGCCATCAAGATCAATGGCTTATCATGCGATCGCTCCTTGAGCATAAAAATATCGCCACTGCGATCGGGGCGCACCGCTAAAGCAGGAACGGTATCAGTGGGAAAGCTGACTAATTTTCCCGATCTTGCACCTGCAACCAAAGCTGCGAGAGAAACTAAAGCCACTAAATCTAAAACCCATAAAGTAGAGAGGACGCTTCGCGCCCTCTCTACTTTATGCTACTTCAGTTTGTGAAATTAAACGTAAATCGACTTCCTTGTTTTCCAATTCAGTAACCACAGCAATGATCCCAGGACCAAAAAATCGCGTTAATTTGTCCTGTTTTTCTTGCCAAAATTCAAAACTCATCAAGGGAGAGCGAAAACGTAACACTAAACTATATGCACCCTTATTCTCTTCATCTTGAGATAATTCCTCATAGAGACCAACTAATAAAGGTCGTTCTTCATCAGTCGGACTCATCCCTAATTTTTCCAAAATCTCATCTAGATGCGCTTTGATCCCATACCGATAACGAGTGACATCCTTGCGTAATTGCTTTTGGGTAGGAGTTTCGACTACCTTGCGTACAGCCAGAACAGTCGCTGATTCAGGAATAATTATAGGGATTGGCGTTACCTCTGAAGATTTGAACGCAAAGCCGCCCAATAGTATGGGAAACCCGTAGAAAAATCCAACTAAATTTAACGTCGAGTTGCCCTTGGCATAAGCCCAAAAACCAAGGACAAACAAAATTCCACCTATGTACAACCCAACTGAAGCTAGAGATATTTTATTAAGTTTAAACATAATCAATATTTAATAATATTTAATAATACTTAATAAATACATCTATTTCTCAAACTTGCCCCAAGAAGTTCTAGTAAAAATTTGCCCACAAATATTTTTCCACAAATTTTTTCACAACTTAAACCTAAAATCGTTAAGCTATAAATGTATAAGTTTGGAATTACACAACTTATACGAAGTTTCGGATTGAGGTAAATCATGAATTAGCTTGTGCTAGAGCCATTTCATGCCCTATTTCGTGATTCTAGAGTATTGCAAACCACCAATTTTGAGTTTGTCAAGCTACAATCGTCTAGGTGTAATTCCCCGCAGATAAAGTTTTAGAGAAGAGTATGGATCTGAGGAATCTGGCATGAGCAAAGCAGTCATCGACCTACCTATTGAAATTAAGTTGCCAATTGGCAAACTTAGCCCAAATCTTGAAGAAATTGAAGAAGATCTTGAAGATTTAGATGATGATCTCGATTTAATCGATGACGCAGATGATGACTCTGAGAGTGATGATGATCCTGATAAAGCTGGCAAGGCTAAGGGAACCAAAAAGAGGGCTAGCCAGACCAAGAAAAAGCATTTTACCGAAGACTCGATTCGTCTCTATCTCCAAGAAATTGGTCGCATTCGCCTACTCAGAGCCGATGAAGAAATTGAGTTAGCCCGAAAAATCGCCGACTTGTTAGAGCTAGAGCTAAAGCGTGAAGAAATTGCTACCGAAGTTGATTGTCATCCTGATGATGTACGGGAATCGGATTGGGCGATCAAAATGGGGATGCCCCTTGGAGAGTTTCGTAAACGTCTCCACTCTGGTCGCCGCGCCAAAGACAAAATGGTGCAGTCGAATCTGCGTCTAGTCGTATCGATCGCCAAAAAGTACATGAATCGCGGCTTGTCTTTCCAAGACTTGATCCAAGAAGGTAGTTTAGGTTTGATCCGTGCTGCCGAAAAATTTGACCATGAAAAGGGCTACAAGTTTTCCACCTATGCAACTTGGTGGATTCGTCAAGCTATAACTAGAGCGATCGCTGATCAATCGCGCACGATCCGTTTACCTGTCCATCTTTACGAAACCATTTCACGGATCAAGAAAACTACCAAGTTACTTTCCCAAGAAATGGGGCGTAAGCCAAGCGAAGAAGAAATTGCCACACGCATGGAGATGACAATCGAGAAGCTGCGGTTTATTGCCAAATCTGCCCAGTTGCCGATCTCCCTCGAAACTCCTATTGGTAAAGAAGAAGATTCTCGCCTCGGTGACTTCATTGAGTCCGAAGGTGAAACCCCTGACGATCAGGTTGCTAAAAGTCTGTTGCGCGAAGATCTCGAAAGTGTATTAGGAACTCTCAGCCCTAGAGAACGCGATGTCTTGCGTTTACGCTACGGACTTGATGATGGACGCATGAAGACTCTCGAAGAAATCGGTCAAATCTTCAACGTCACCCGCGAACGCATCCGCCAAATCGAAGCTAAGGCTCTCCGTAAGTTACGCCACCCTAACCGTAATAGCGTGTTAAAAGAGTACATTCGCTAATTTTTTACTAAGTAGCTATGCATAAGAAAACTTAAAAAGCAAAGGTTAAGATCCACGACTTTTTTTGTAAATTTGCAAATCGTCTTTGCTTGCCTAGAAAAAGTCGGGGATCTGGGCGTTTACAGGTTTCTTTTGCTGACCTACTTAGTACGTTATGACTTAAGCCTTACCCTGAAAGGATTTTAGCTTTTGTCCGACAGGGTGCGGCAAGGCTTAGAGTCATTTTCACTAGGCAAGATCAAAGTGACTCAATCTAATCTGCTACCACTTTTATTTAGTCCCAGTAATATTTTGTCCACTCTTGATCATAGATTTTTTCACGAAATGCACCTTTGATATAACAGCTCTCATCCTGCTTGGGTTTCTTAGAGTATTCTAAATACTGACATCCAAGCATAGGTGTACACTTTTCCCATCGAAATACTGCACAGTTTTCCACCAAATTCCTTTCTACGGCTACACCCAGAACTACACTTTTTGTTAACTCAATTGGTTTACCTTGATTGGCTTTAATAATTGCAATGTTTGCTGATTCACGTAGATGAAAATTAGATGGCAGTAAATGCAATATGATGAGAAGGATGCTTATTGTAAGTTTGAAGGCAGAGTTTCTGATAAGTATGATGTACGATGCTTAGAATAAGAGTTAGAGGATAACTAAGCAGTGAGAGAATTCCTACGCCCAAAAAATCATCAGCGTACTTTGCATGGATTTCGTCTGCGACTGAGATCGGAATATAGACTTGATAGCGAAGGAAAAATCCATAGATAATTCCAATGAGACAAAAAACTGTCTTAAACTTCATATGGCGTTAAATTCTGTTATTTATCAAATAACCTTAATGGTACAGAAAAGTCTCAAAACCCTCATTGTGTCCTAGTCTTAAGCTAAAACGCATTTTAGCAGCTTTTACTCAAAGCCTTACAAATAGGGGGTTTTAGAATGCTAACTTATCTCAATAAAGTCTCAAATAAGACCTCAAAAAGTTTTCTGAACCACTAAGCATACAGCTTATTCAAAAAACGATGATTAAAACTCAAATTTTAGAAACAATCAAACAAATGCCAAATAGCGATCGTTAAATATTCTTAATGGAAATAAAAAAGTGAGTAATTATGGCTATACATATTAAAGAGAGATTATTAGAAAAAATCGAAAAAGCTTCTGAGACTACACTTCAAGAGGTTTTAGATTTTTTAATGTTTATTGAATCAAAAAGAATTCAAACAGAGGAGTTGGAAATTAGCCTGTTGAGTGAGCCAGTTTTAGCAGAAGATTGGTTAACGACAGAAGAGGATGAAGCATGGCAACATTTGTAAAAGGTGATGTGGTAGTAGTCAATTTTCCATTTTCAGATTTAACTAGTGCTAAAAAAAGACCTGCTTTGGTAGTTGCAGAACTATCAAAAAACGATGTGATTCTCTGCCAAATCACTAGTCAATTTACTAGTGATTCCTCTGCGACTTTAATTGAAGACAATGATTTTTTGAATGGTAGTTTAAATAAAATAAGCTATGTAAAGTCAAATCGAGTCTTCACTTCACGGCTAATGAGAAAATTATTGCTTACAAAATAGGCTCTCTAAATCCAGAAAGGACAAATGAAGTTATTGCTAAATTAATTTCAATACTGCAAAAGTAAATTATCATTTGATGCATTTGATGACATTTTCCATTATCAAAAAGTTGTCATTGCTCTTAAAGAAACAATGTAAATAATGGAAGATATTGATCGCATCATTCCCAGCTTTCAATAGAGTAAATCATAATGGTCGCACCCTTTTATACATTAGATAATCAGGTATAAAACTATGATTAAAACTCAAATTTTAGAAGCAATCAAACAAATGCCGAATAGCGATCGCCTAGAGGTAATCGAATTTGCCTTAAAGCTACTGCGACAAGACATAGACAAACCAGAAAAACTTAGCCTAAGAGAGGCAGCAGCAATCATGCACCCCTTTTATGCTGAAAACAGCAACCTGACTGAATTTGTCGATGCCAATAACGAATAATACAGATTCTCAGATTCTCATCAAAACTTTGCATGGGCTAAACATAAGTGTTATACTCAGAAGCCTGTGAAAAAATGACCTCCTTTGAAACTCAGTAAGTAAGTAACAGTTATGACGAAACGTACTCTACGCGGTAGTGTCCGCAAAAAGAAACGCACCTCTGGATTTCGCGCCAGAATGCAAACCCCTACAGGTCGCCGAGTGATCAGAGCGCGTCGTAGTCGGGGTCGGGTTCGCTTAACAACTGTATAGGCTTTAGTGCTTCCTAACCAAAATCGTCTGCGGCGGCGAGAAGACTTCGCAAAAATATATGCCAATGGCGATCGCTATAGAGGCAAATATCTAAATTTGCGAGTTTTGATTGATCTTAACGAGCCTTCAAATACAAAGATTGGGATTGTTGTGAGCAAAAAATTTAGCAAGTTGGCGGTAAGCCGTAATCGATTTAAGCGTCAACTTCGCGCCATTTTTAGACAACTTCTGTCACAATTGAGACAGGGATTGCAAATTGTTGTAACGGTTAATCCTGTGCAAAGCACTCCCAGTTACCAAGAAATTTGGAACGATCTGCATAAGTTACTAGCAAAGGCGAAGGTTTTGCATGGCGGTTAACGAGGAAGTTTATTACGAAGGCGCACCTCACATCGGCGACCTGATTATTAGTTTGCTGATGAGTATTTTTGTGATCACAATCCCGTTGGGAATTGGCGCGATCGCAAGAGCGCTATGGGTACGTTATCGGATCACCAATCGTCGCATTACAGTCACAGGTGGCTGGCAAGGCCAAAATCGTACTGACATTGTGTACTCCGAGATTGCCAAAATCGTCATTGTTCCCCGTGGTTTCGGTGCTTGGGGGGATATGGTATTAACGCTCAAAGATGGCTCTCGACTTGAGCTTAAATCTTTACCGAAGTTTCGTGAAACATACGAATATATTGAAGCTAAGCTAAGTATCAAAGCGCAAGACATAAGTGGTGCGATCGGTAGCAAAGCCTAATAAAATATTGGGGTGTCGCCATAGCAAATTTAAATTTTGTCTTCTTCTAGATTTTGTTTAAAGCTTTAGCGCACCCAATTTTGATGAGTGATTAACGATCATTCTGATGCAAACCCAGCAATAGTAAAGTAGAAAATGGATTTCGGCGTAGGTTTTCTTTCCAACAACATAATGTTGCCCTTCCTAGATTTTTTCTATGGTCTTGTACCTAGCTATGGATTGGCAATTATTGCATTAACGTTGGTTGTACGTTTTGCATTATTTCCCGTGAGTGCTAATCAGCTTCGCAGTATGCGGCGCATGAAAATCGCTAATCCCGTGATGCAACAAAGAATCAAAGAAGTTCAAGAGCGCTACAAAAACGATCCTGCTAAGCAGCAAGAAGAGGTCGGTAAAGTTAACTCAGCTAACTTCAAAGAATTCGGTAATCCACTTTCGGGTTGCCTACCTGCGATCGTGCAACTACCAATTCTATTTGCTTTGTTTGCAACTCTAAGGGGATCGCCTTTCGCGGACATTAACTATTCGGTTAATTTTCAAATCGCGGCTCCAGCAGCAGATGCTCAGGCGCAATCGCATCAGCCTTTTACAACTGCGAGTCAAAACGTTTACTTTGCTGATCGCGTGCATTTTCCAGTTCTCGCCACCGCTACAAATGGCACGAATTTAGCGATCGGTGAGCAGTCCAAAATTGTTTTACAAACATCGCAGGGTCAAGACTTCACAACTCTATCTGCTGAATATCCAGACGTAGAAATGACTCCCGTATGGAAAGTCATTAAAGGACAAGATTTAGTCGAAGTCTCATCCGACGGTACTGTGATTGCTAAACAAGCTGGTGATGTTACCGTCCAAGCAACCGTACCTGGTTTAGCATCAAACAAAGGTTTTCTATTCATCAAGGCGCTTGGGAAAACTGGTGTTACTAATGCTGATGGCAGCATTAATTGGGACATCATAGTTATGGTTCTGGGTTTTGGAATTAGTCTATACGCTAACCAAAATATTTCTAGCGGATCTACGCCGAAGCCAAGCAATGCTTCACCTGAGTCTTCTCAGCAGGAGACGATGAACAAACTGACACCAGTTATTTTCTCTGGTATGTTTTTGTTCTTCCCCTTGCCATCAGGCGTAATGCTCTACATGTTGATTGCAAATATTTTTCAGACCTTGCAAGCCTTCATCGTTGCTAAAGAGCCGTTACCAGAAAACCTTCAGAAGCTAGTAACAGTTTCGGCAGGTAATTCATCTACCGCTAGTTCTAAATCAGACGCAAAGACGATTACATCTGGTAAATCTGAAACAAAGAATAATTCAACAACTGTAGTTGACGATAAAGACAAAGATGGCAAATCTCCAACTAAATCGGCTTTGCCCTTTGAACCCAAATCTTCAAAGAAAAACAAAAAGAACTAACTTAGACAGATTAGGCGATGCGAAAGTGTCGCTTAATTTGTTTAGTATTGAGTAAAAATTTGATTAGGCAAGTACAGTTTTATGGAAGATGCTTCAGTAAGCGCAAATTGGCTGCAAGAGCTTTTAGGTTTGATGGGTTATCAAGCAGCAGTTGATGCTCGTCTTATTGAATCATCTCCAAAAGAAACTAATCCTAGTTCTAGAAATTATTGGTTAGAAATAAATTCTGCTAATTTACAGGAGCAGCAGATACAAAGATTGATTGGTCAAGATGGTGCGGTCATTGATTCACTACAATATTTTGCCAATGTGCTTCTCAATCGCCATGAACGTTCAGAATTAAGCGATCGCGCCGATCACAATCAGGATCACAACTTTTATACAATTGAATTAAACGGCTATCGTTCCAAGCGTCTAACTGATTTACAGGCGATCGCCGACGAAGCCGTTCAGAAAGTTAGAGAGACTCAAAGCGAGTTTGTAGTTAAACAATTGTCATCCGCTGATCGCCGTCATATCCACCAACTTTTAGAAGAGTTTCCTGATATTGAAACCTATAGTCAGGGGCGTGAGCCAAATCGTCACTTAATTGTTAAATTGGTGCAGATCTAATGGAAAAGCTATATATACCTCAAATTTCCAAAGCCGTAGACGCGACTGAAGAATTCGAGTTTAAAGAATTTATCGAAGGGCTGGAAACTTTAACCCCTGTTCAAGGATTTATTAGTGTTCATCATGTTGGCTCGTTTCTAGAGGTTACGGCAAGAGCTTCAACGATTATGACTTTGACCTGCGATCGCACATTAGTGCAGTTTAACTATCGACTAGCGATCGACACTTCAGAGATGATTTGTTTGGCTGAACCTTTGCCAGAGAGCGAATATCCGAAAGAAAGAGAAATAGAGACGGGTGACTTAGTTGAATCGTTGTCTCCTAATGGGCATTTCGATCCAACTTCGTGGTTGTACGAGCAGTTGATTTTGGCTATCCCCTATCCAAAAATCGCCCCTGACGCTCCTGCTCTTGAGTTAACAGATAATGATAGTTCAAATTCAGATATTTCTGTTGACAAGCGCTGGTCGGTTTTAAGCTCTTTACAATTGCCTGAATAATTTAAATAGTTTAAATTTAGCCCATATTTGAACGAAATATACTTAATAAAATTGGCACGGTCGCGACTAGAACTATACAGCCAATTGAATTTACTGCCATATTAAAATCTCGGTAGAGGTTATATTCTTTAGAGATATCACTACTTATAAGTAATGGAGGCGTGGCGATTTGAAGCATCATTACCAAAATGGGTGAATTATCAATACGCAAGGACAATAGAACCGCAGCCATAACCAGAGGGACTGCTAACATTTTGATAAGCAAACATGTAGTAGATTGACTTATAGAGCTGGAATTTAAGTAATATTCATTGAAAATTGGGTATACACTTTCTTTATCCTGATTGCGCCTATTTCTTGCCTCTATACTTTGAAGATTATAAGATGACAACCGATTATTCCTATTAACTCCTGTCCTTGGCAAATTTATTTGCATACCGATAGCTATTAAACATAAGGGAACAATTATATTTCTTACTTGATTAGGTAAATCTTTCAGTTCATCAGGAAGATTAAAATTACTGAGAAAAATGCCTATCAAAAGACTCCAAAATATTGGATTTAAGAAAATATTTTTGATTGGCTTTAAGAAGGTTTGTGGTTTTAGAGACTGATTATGGATAAAATGTGCAATCACAGGAATAGAACATAACGTCAAAAAACTACTGCATATATCAAAGATCACAGCCCAAATAAAGTATTGAATTTGCTCTGAAGCCAAACTTAAGATAATTATAGGGAAAGCGATATAACTAGTGTTACCTAGCATTCCTCCAATCAGAAAGCTCGAATTTAGATTGTTTATCCATGTGATGTATTGTGGGTCAGGCTTGTTTTTAGAATTGGATGAAACATTCAACTTATTAATACTGCCACTTAATAGCACAAGTATACGTTCATTCAATCTGTTCAGATCAATTGCGATTAATGAAAAAACTGCCCCAATGACAATAGCAATTAGTGCAATTATGGGCACTGTCCATAATTCGTTGACCAACCCTTTAATGCTAACTGAACTAATCACAAGAAGTGGGGTGGCAATCCAAACGATGAATTGATATGCGTAATGCACAACATATTTAGGCATTATGTACCGCATAATGTAGCCGAGTAATGGGTAGACGGCAAGTGTTATGTAAACCAAGATTAATCTATTCATAGTTTATTTGGTCGTAGAAACGGTAGAAAAGTAAAAAATTATTGATCCGAGCATAGGTAACTTATTTATTTCCTTCAACATGCCAGACCGAGAGTTAGTTAGGCGTAATTAAGTATAAAACCCCAAAAGTTGTAGTGATCAATGCCTTCATACTACAGCTTTTGGCTCAGGTTTTTAACCATGCTCGGCTACTTATGCATATTACCGCGATTTGCAGTGAAACCAACCCGAAAAAATTTTAAAACCGTTATAAATTGGTAACTGGAAAATTTTCTTGTATACTTTCTGCGTGTAAAAGACTGTAAATGTCGATGAAGGTATCTGTGTCTTTACTAACATGAGTCAAATGGCTATTCGCGATCGCTAATTCTGTGATTTACAATTCATGTGATTGGACTAGTATTGTATTCGCTTCTTTACTATATGTTTATCAGATGAGTTACGATAAAAAATCTCAAAAACTCGAATATACAGTCTATAATTGCGAGTGATCATTTTCGCATGTGCTAAGTAGTACCGTGAGTGGTTGCGAGAATAAAGCCTGAAAGATATTTTTACAAGGTTGATAAGCCTGTCAAACTTATAAAAATACAAAAAATAAATCACGAAGATTTAATTTGGTTTCTAAGATGTTGATTTTTTCGTTAATATTATGTAATGGTTAATATTATATAATGATAAGCAGGTAGGTATAATCCAATGTAAACCCAAAAGAAGCTGCTTCGTGGGTAAATCAAATCCTTGCTGTTCTGTTTTTTATTAAGCCAAGGTAGTTAGGGCTTCAAACATCCCAAATATCAATTGGAGCAAGATTTTATTTTCCCGAAATCAGATATTCTCGGACTATTTATTATAAGCCACTTCAGATTTTAAATGTATTGTAGGAATTAGAGTAGGTTATCGAGGCTCTTTATGGATTTTTTCAATAAATTTTTTGATGGGAAACAAAATAAGAGTTTATTGCATAAAATTGTTTTGACTTTTTTTGTGCTTTCAGAAATTACAGCTATTTATATAGTATATTCGGCTAACTTAAATTATGTAGATTCCTTGAAAAAGTCTGTATTTAATCAGGTAAATACTATTAAATTTGCAAATAAATTCCAGTTGCAGAATTGGCTTTTGGAAAGTCAGTACGAATCTTTTGCAATCACAAGTGCGTTGGATGTTAGGCAAAAAATTGCGAGTGTGGTTAAAACTAAATCAGATAATGTTGAGTCTGCCAAAGCGATCGCCGAACTAAAGTTTAAGCTGACAAATTTTGCTGAGAAAAATCCTAAAATTGATTCTATATTTGTATTGGATAATTCTGACAAGGTTTTATTATCTGTGGATGGATTAAATACAGCCAAATTTTCTGGCATAGATAGTGATGACGGATGTAGCTTTGGCGATCGCCGAAGGGAATCTTGAATCAAAATTTCCTGTGAAACAACAAGATGAAATTGGTGCATTAGCGATCGCATTTAATAATATGCTTAGCCGATTTAAGTATCTAAATCAGCAGTTTGTTGAATCTCAGTATGTATTTTCTCAGCAAGTTAATCAATCTGACGAAATATTACAAAATCTCATGGATAGTACTAATGAGGGGGTTGCATTTTTAGATCGCAATAACTTTGTTTCGCAAATTAATTTAAATCTTGCCGAAATATTATCCATATCTATTCCTGAGGCAACTAGGGCTAGGTATAATAATGTGTTTCCTGAAGAGATATGCAATCTAATTGATTCAACAAGATGGAAGCATCAAGAAATCGCTGTAACTGAGTTTTCGATTCCTTATCAAGATGTATATAAGGCAAGAGTATCTAATATTTTCTGTGAAGGCACTACTGGAAAAATGCAGTTTCTAGGTATGATTGTTGTTGTCTGGCAATCAGTTTCTCCGATTTTGTCTGGTTATTCATCCGATGACTCATATAATTCAGCTATTAATAATAGTCACGACATGACAGATATTCGTAATGAGATTTCTGCTAGTCTGCGAACACCAATGACCTCACTGCTTGGATTCCTTAAGTTAACAAAAGGCAAACTTGATGGAGCCATTTTCCCAAAATTAAATATTAAAGATGATGAGTCTCAAAGAACTGTTAGGCAAATCAGTAATAACTTTGAAGTCATGATCACTGAAGGTACTCAAATTGCTCTGGTGATCGAGAACATCATGGATGTTCAAACATCGAGTCATAGCCAAATTAATGATTCAGAAATAAAAATAGAAAAAGTATTAATGGCGGACATTCTGAATCAAGTGAATCTGGGGACATTGCCGTTATTTGAACAAAAAGATAGCAGACTAATTTTTGACATCGTAGAGTGTAGTCGGTCGGTTGTTGAATGTAATCGCGAAGACATTATCTATGTATTTACTAACTTACTAACACGCATATCGAACTTTTTAAATCCGTCTAGGATTGCTGTGTGCCACGCTAGACTGATAAATGGTCGAATAGCTGTAACTATTGGTGAGGTAAACGCTTTGCTCTCACACAAACAGATATTGTCAATAGTCAGTGATGTCTATAACCTGATTAACGACATAGAAAACCCAACCCAACCTAGTAGGGAAATTGGGCTAGCCAAAGTTCAAGAGATTTTACAGAAATATAATGGAACGGTTTCTTTAGAGCAAGTAGACAGCTTGAGAAATCGCTCTAAGTTTTATATTGTAACTTTGCCAAATAAATTGGTCTAAACCAAACAATAGGATTGGATATGGTTTTAAAATAAAAATGGCATAGCCATTTTTTGTTTTGGCATTATTTAGGATGTCTGCGCTTTTAGCCAAGCCCAAGGGAGCGCAAGCATTTTGTTTGGAGTAGGAACAAAGGCTCGACGCATAAATACTTCATATTTATTGCTTTCGATCGCTTTTAAAATATTACGATATAAAATTAGAGATGACCATACTGGCCATCGCGCATCCCGACATAACGACGAAACACCATCCTCCGCATGCTGATAAAATTCTCTGGCTCTTTGGATTTGAAAGCGCATCAATTCAACCCAACGTTCATCAACAGTGCCGCTTAATAAATCTTTTTCGGTATAGTCAAAATAATGTAGATCTTCAAGAGGTAGGTAGATGCGACCACGTTGAGCATCTTCACCAATATCACGCAAAATATTGGTTAACTGCATAGCAATGCCCAAAGCGATCGCTGCTTCTGTTGCTGTAGCAATTATTGATGGATCTTTCGTTTCAAACCCCATAATCGCTGCCGACATTAAACCAACAGTACCTGCGACGCGATAGCAATATAAATGTAGATCCTCAAATGTCTGATAGCGATCATATTTGAGATCCATTCGCATCCCCGAAATCATGTCTTTGAAAGGCTGGATCGGCATTGGATAATGCTTGATCGTATCAGCTAAAGCGATATCTGATGGATCAACTGGATGACCACGAAATGTCGCCTCCAACTGTTTTTCCCAGATGAAGAGAGTTTCTGCATCTGTAGTGTCAGCTTGCATCCCATCAACAAGTTCATCGGTGCGCCGACACCAAGCATAGATCGCCCAAGTCGCTCGCCGTTTTGCTTGTGACATCAGCATTGTGCCAAGATAAAATGTCTTGGCATACTTAGCTGTGATGCAACGACAAATCTCGTAGGCTTCCTCAAGATTTACTGACTGACAAATTGCCATCGGTTTAGGCACTGACGACAGATGAATGTGACTGGTTTTGGTTAGAGGTTCGACCAAGGACTTTATTTCCAGAAGATTGACTTGCGGTTTGATTGGCTTTATGGATTTCCTGTGCTGTTAGCTTACCAGAAAGTACAGCCCCTTCCATACTGCCAAAAAATGGTTGTGCTGTATAGCTTCCTGAAAGAAAGAAATTAGCGATGGGAGTTGTTTGGCTTGGGCGGAATTTTTCGCGATCAGGAATGGCGGTATATATAGATTTTGGGGTTTTGACGACATGGGATTTCAAAACTTTGGCGGGGCTTGGTAAATGTTGCGGGAACAGTTTGGCAAGTTCATTCAAGGTTGCCTCAATAATCTCATTATTCGAGCGATCAATCCAATCAGCAGCAGGTGCAAAAACCAATTCAAGCATTGATTTATCTGGATCTTCGTATTCTTTACATGAGTTACTCATATCAGAATAGACGCTGAGGAGTGGCGATCGCGAAAATAGGGTGTGGTCAATATCTGTAAGTTTACGATCAAACCAGATCTGTACGCTAATTACGGGTACGCCTTCTAAATGGTTGAGTTGTTCAAAAAATGGCATCGATTGCCAAGCGATCGGCATAAAGTCTTTCATCGCATCTACTGACATGGCTGACACATAAGCATCGGCAATAATTTCTTGTACGCCATCAAGACCACGAATTATTAATTTTTCGACATTTCCATCGGCATCTACCACAATTTGTTTTAGTCCCGCGCTGGTATGCACCTCACCGCCACGCTCAATCACATAATCGGCGATCGGTTTACAAAGACGCTCAGGCGGTGCGCCATCTAAATAGGCAATCCGTGAGCCGTCTTTTTGTTGCAGAAATTTATTTAGGGCGCGGAGGGGGATCGTGGCTGAAATCACATCTGGGTCAATAAATTTCAGGGATTTACAAACAGCGATAAAAATGTCAGTACTAATATCTTCTCCAATACCATGCATTTTTAGCCATTCGCTAAAAGTGTATTTGTCCATAGATGCTACATATTTGTCACCACGGACGATCGCGGGAATCAAGCCGATCGCAAATCGGATTTTTTGATTCCAAGTGAGCATGTCATTGTTACGAAGAATCGAGGTGATGATGTTAAAAGGGGCGGGAATATCAGGCACATCGAACCAAGAGAGTACCCCTGGTTTTTCGGGTTGATTAAAAATTAAAGCATGGCGTTTCCATTGCAAGCGATCCAAGATGCCTAGCTCTCCCATAAGCTGCAACATATTTGGATAAGCACCGAAAAAATTATGTAACCCCGTTTCAATCCAGTCGCCATCAACATCTTTCCAAGCAGCCACTAGACCGCCAAGAACGTCACTACGCTCTAGTAAGATCGGCTGATGCCCTAGGTCGATTAAATATTTAGCACAGGATAATCCTGCTAACCCTCCTCCAGCGATCGCCACGCGCATACTGTTCTAATACCTTTACGGTTAAATTTTTTTTAATGATTCCTATCTTACTTTGCAAAGCTTAATAATCGACTACATTTCTAACATATTCTGTAAAAATTGTTTAAGCTGTGAAACCTGTTACGAGGAAAGCCCCTTGCCAAAGTTGCCATATATTTTATCTTTTTCGCGTTCCATCTAAATCTTCACCGAAAAAATATTGGCGATCGCTTTTAATATTTGCAGTACATCATAAAGATGATTAGTGCGCGACAGCATCGAATAGGTTTCGGAAAAATCATACAGTTTAGTCTGGCGATCAATCTTGATGAATATGAAATTATTCCCATTTGTTACCATGCCAAATAATGGTGATACGTCTGATGAAGAGGCGATCGCATAGGAAAGTGTTTGGGGAATACCGACTTCAATATCAAATTCAGTTTCCTTTGATTCAATAATCACGCGCCAAAAACGTTCCTGTACGACTAAAAAATCAATGCGTCCCCGTAAAGTTTCATTTTCAACTGTGGTTGCAATCTCGACAGGTAATTCCGATCGCAAACGAAATGGCGGATCGTAAAAACCAGCTAATTCCATTAATCGCGACACGGCGATCGCATTAACAGCGCCTTCAGTAACTTGTCCTTCTTCACGATGATAACGAAAGCGCTGTCGAATTATGTCTAAAGTTTCTTGTTCTAAAGTTGTTAATGATGGTAATCCATCAAACCATTCTGTAAAAAATTGGCTATCAGCGGCTTTCTGTAGACCGAGCTTTTGATGAACATTATTCAAGGTTTTAATAACCTGTGTGACAGCAGTTTGAGACATTTTTTCTAAGCCTGTTTTCGATTTAGCATCTCGATCATCACTCAACGATTCTTATATACCTCCCTTCTATGTTTGCATTGCAGTAGTAAAACAGTTTTATTTTCGTCAAGAATTTCGTAGCGAACGCGATAGTCTCCAATTCTCACACGATATTCATTTTCATAGCCTTTTAACTTTGTTACTCCATCAGGGCGGGGATTATCAGAGAGTTGAGAGATTTTAGCGCAAACTCTCTCCTTAACTTCATTCGGTAGGTTATCCAATTCTTTTTGGATTGACTTAGTGACGATAATTGCATAGGTCATAGCTACTTTTGAATAATATACTCGCTAAATATGATGTATTCACCACTTTTATACTCTTCACGTACCTTTTGAATTTCTGATGCTGTCTTATCGTCTTCTAGCCAGTCATTTTCTTCTGCTTGCGCGATCGCTTCATCCAGAATTAGCCAGAGTTGATGTTTTTCTTCTAAGCTGAGAGCAGTGAGCGACTCAATGGCAGTGTGTAATGCTTGGGTCATAATTTACACCTTTAGATTTTAAGCTTGTTAACTATTTTACTTGTCTGCAAAGCGATCGCCCTTTCCTTATTTCAATAAATTACACACTAAGATGATTAATTAACAACAGCTATTCTGTGTGAATAGTTCTATGAAGCATGGCAATTAATTCAGAAGGGAGATAGGGCGGTATCTTTAGATCAATAACTGCATGACAATTTGGACAAACAGGTATTAAATCAGATATGGGATTCACTTTATAGGAATCGCCGATTTCACTTATTGGCTTAATGTGATGTACATGAATGAGTTCTTTTGAGCGTCAAAGTATCGCGCTGAGCCTGTGTCAAGTTTTGAGGTAGGCGATCGCGTGTCTCCTGCACAGATCAGCTAATCGCCGCCGCCACAACCACCACAACCGCCACAACCACCGCCGCCATCACTGCTACCACCGCCACCATCACTGCTACTAGAGCTAGATCTGCTGTCACTACTACTATCGCCACCACCACTAGATACGGGTGTAAGTACTCCTTTTAAATCGGCAAATGCCTCATTCGGCAAAATTGCTACACTCAAAAGTGCCACGATGAGAGGGAGTTGTAAGTCATCCATACCAAAGACTTTTTTGGGTATGCGATCGCGCAGATTACTAAGGAAGCGATCGCCATAACGACTACGATGAATCTTTTTTAGGCTAAAAAATAGACTAACGATCGCGACGATCGCACAGATCATAATCAAGAAGCCAACAGGCTTACCACGGGAGAGTCCTACCAAAATCTTGGCAATTCCCAATCCTAGCAAACAAGACATGAGAAGCGCTGGATAAATTTTGGCGATAAAGGCTTGTTGAGGCTTGATGAGAAGATCCCAATTTTGTAAGCGATCGCGAATTGCCTCGGTTTCATATAACTTTGATGTAGGAATGCTATCAATATAGGTATAGGATTGAACCACTTCCGCAACTGCTTTTTCTATAGGATGAGATAATGTTTCCATTGAATCTGTCCAATGTATAGTACGGAGTTTGGGTTCTATGGTGATATATCCTCTCTGAAAAAAACTAGCGATCGCCGTATCGAAAACCCGTTTATTTCCATCAACAAGATAGGCTACTTCATAGGGATCGAGAGATTCAGGTGGTTGTATAGGACTATTACTAGGCAATCGGAGATAATTCCGCAGACATAAAGCTAGAAAAATTACCCATGCTGATAATTGGAAATAGAAAGACAAAAAATCCGAACCATTGTAGTTCAATGGATTGTTAGAACCTGCTTGGCAACCAGCGATACTTATAGAGGTAATGAATAAAAGAGAGAAGGCGATCGCTTGTTTTGGTTGCAATTTTGGGAAATGGCTCAGAGACAACTTCGGTACTACCCAATTCTGCTGCATACTGATACGGACAAAATGAAGATCTTTGCCAAATTGGTCTTTTGGGTTAGCCCAGATATCACTGGGTGGGCTTCCAAAAAATTGCTGATAGCTATCTAAGGTTTTACTATACCACTCCTCAAATTTTATGCCCTCGGCTAAACCTCCACGAGTTGGGTTGTGATGTAGGTTCATCTGTAAAATATTTGGGCAGAACTCCTGCCAATACGATCGCGTATAGCTGAGATGTAAATGCCAAACTTGATCGATTTGGTCAGAAGGAGTTACTGGATGACCCGCCACAACCGCCAGAAAAGCAAACTTTTTATATTCCGCGATCGCTCTTTGGGCATAACTCAATGACCAGCCATTGTCTTTTGCTAAGCGCTGGCTAAAAGATAATTGAGCGTCAGGCTCGTCTAAGGAAAAGTCCTGAAGTCTTTGGTAAAGGGCAAATTTTTGAAAGTCCTTTGTCTTAAATTGATCGCCCATGTAGTCTCCTCCGCTTTTGTACCACTCAAAATAGGCTGGAAAGCAAGCTTGATCTCCTTATTTTTTCCTCAGATCGCTACCAGAGAGGTCTACGTTTTCCCTGTTGTTGGTATTGGGTTTGAACCTGTTGATTTCCTTGTTGTTGATTCTGACGTTGTTGGGTTTGAACCTGTTGATTTCCCTGTTGTTGATTCTGACGTTGTAGTGTTTGAACCTGTTGATTTCCCTGTTGTTGGTATTGGGTTTGAACCTGTTGATTTCCCTGTTGTTGGGTTTGAGGTTGTTGGGTTTGAACCTGTTGATTTCCCTGTTGTTGGGTTTGAGGTTGTTGGGTTTGA
>JBAXTW010000150.1:0-10812 GCA_037129985.1 Pseudanabaena sp. ELA645
TTTGCTCAAACTCGACAATGTGCCGCCCTACCTGCCAGTATGTTTCAACGAGATGAATGTTGACAGCCTGAACTGCTTGGATACGTCCCTCTGTGTAAGTTTGAGAAATCCTTTCTAGTAGTTCGCTGTAACCGACAATCGGGGTCAATTCCATAGGTATGACTTAACGATATTTTTTAGTTCAGATAAATTATCCTTCAATCTTGCGCCTATGGCTTTATAAATGTTTGTGAGGCGATCGCACCAACAATCTATCTTCTAAAGGCGATCGCTATTACCATGAGTCATAATTTCTAGGTGATCGCCCCAACAATCTATCTACTAAAGCCGATCTCCATTACCATGAGTCGTAATTTCTAGCCGATCGCCTCTACAATCTATCTCCTGAAGGCGATCGCTATTACTGTGAGTCATGATGTCTAGGCGATCGCACTGTTTACTGTATTTCGCGCTAATCGAATCGCACTAACCTACAAGATCAGCGATCACACTACAAAGGTTTCCGCCAGATTTTAAATTTCACAAAAAAGAAGATATTGCTAAAAGACAACTTAGTAATACCATTCTTATTCCGTGATATAATATGTAGGCAAAGGACTTTTGAAAATAATTAATCCTTTACCAGAATTCTGGACGCATGCATATATCATGATAAATATCATTATAATATTCCTTACTCATTTCAATCGAACTCTTTAAGTGTTCTACCCATATCTTACCCATTCCCTCAAATAATTCAAAACTCTCTTCAACTAAATCAAAAACAAGAACTGTTCTTCCACTTCTACCAGAATTTTGAGCGAAACTGTCACGACCTGCCGAGCGAATAAACTGATGTACTTTCTTAGCTCTTGCTTTTCTTTGATCTATTCCATTTAGACAAGGATCTATAATACCAAAGACATGAGTACGAGTATCTCCTAATGAGCAACCAAACCCTGAAGGAGCATATGGAAGTTTAACGCTAGGTTCTATCCATGTTTTTAGAAATCTAAATATTTGACGTTGACTCAACCATAAATAAAGGTTGTTTTCGTTATCAACCATTAAAAGCAAAGCTAACTTTTTCAATGTAGTGATTTCATGTTCGGCAAAACGATGATGTTGTTTTGAAAATGAAAATAATGTATTAAACCAAAAAAAGTAGTTTGAAATTAATTCATCTTGATTTTTAGAAAACACAATTTCATCTATATTAGTTCCACTCACATTAACCATATCAACTAAATTGATAATCTCTTTACCTAAACGTTCTAATCTTTCTTCATCAAGACTAGCCTGAGAAATAGGAGTTTCTGTTTTCTCATCAGGATGTCCGTTATTATTTGATTTTAAGGATTTTAAGTTTGCCATGGCACTCCAAATATTCATTGAATTTTGCCTCCAGTGCGATCACTAATTTCGTCCGACCATCGTAACTATATTTTTGACTAATTGTCAAGTGCGATCACTTGTGTGAGTTAGCCAGTTTTCCTGAATGGGCGATCATTTTTTGTGGAGATTAAGAAGGCGATCGCCACAAAAACCATCGGCTAAAGGCGATCGCTATTACTATAAATCATGATTTCTATATTTTTAATCCTATGATTGATATACTTTAATTTGCTCCATAATCTCTTGAATGCTTCTTTGAGGATTATACTTATCTTGGTTAATATTGAGAACTAAAAATGGAGGACGATCTACTAATGTATTCAACTTTCTCGGATAATCGCGCCATTCTCTTGAGTACTTAACACCTCGAAATAGCAAATTACATCCGTCGTCCAGAGTTAGATATGTAAAGCTCTTATCTATTAACTGACAAGCTTGTATATTTCCACCAATAAATATTTGAGTTTGATCTTCAATAGCACGTCTCATCATACGCACACAAGCTAACGCTAATGCTGAGTTCATCTCCATCCCTGCACACATAAGAGAATTTGTCTCTTGACGAATCTTTTGACGAGATTCGTCAGCGTGATCACCAATCACGGCAAACAGTAATTCATCTTCTTCTGGAACTTCCTCAAAAACCAAATTTGTTTCTGTTCCCCTGATGTGAATTATTCTTATCTCTCCACTATCATCCGTAGCTGTCATCAAGTACTCAATTTCTTGATCCCATGCATCTTTCCAGAATTCATGAAGCGTAACTTTTATCCTATCGATGTATTCTTCAAAATTATAATTTTCGTAGAACGTTTTGAAAACTGAATCTAAGTGAATTAAACTTTGTAGTCCCAGAGAAACAGCTCCAGCAATTGAAAATGCAAAATCACGATAACTCTCATTGCCATCTATTACTACTGTAGCTGATACTATCTGAATCTTAATACCACTATCTGTTTGATGCTTGATTTCTTGGCTTGAGGGTAGAAAGCTTCCTACAGATGTTTGCTCAGTACTTCCAATAACAGTGATACGAGAATCCGCATAACAGACTGCTCTTGGAATATCGTCATTAGGAGATTTGAACTTATGTGAAATACAAAGAGTCATAATAATAATTTGCCTATATGTCTTATAGAAGATTATATACAGAAACTCTCCACCTAAGATCGCATCAACAATCTATCTTCTAAAGGCGATCGCGATCGCCACCCTTTGCTTCTGTCCACCTGATAAATGTTCGGGATATTTATGTTGATGTTCGCCTAAGCCCATCTGCTCTAGCATGACAACAGCTAATTGATTCATTTCCGCAGGAGCATATTGCTGATGGACTTTCACTTAAAAACCAAGCGCTCTTGCACCTTGGTAAAAGACAAAACTTGCAATCCAAGCTAGTCCCAATGACCATCCTACTGATAGCATCGCAAATTTGAGGCTTTTTGATTCGCTCTTGATAACGGCAATCGTCGATAAACAAGGCACATATAGCAATGTGAATAGCATAAAACTATAGCCCTGCACCCAATCAATTTGCTGAGCGATCGCACCTGCCAAATTACCACCGTCAGCCTGACCATAGATCACAGATAATCCCCCTAACACAATCTCTTTAGCAATAAAGCCAAAAAACAAGGCGATCGTCATCTGTGGATTGATACCGAGGGGCGCGAACAAAGGCTGTAATGCTTGCCCAATCATGCCAGAAAGAGTTTGAGGGCTTGCTGTCGGTACATCGGTGGGAAGATTATTCAATAGCCAGATGGCAATCACCCCAAAAATGATGAATTTTCGTGACCAAATCCAAAAGTGTTTTACCTCACACCAAGCGCGGATGAGAATCTGCTTCATAGTTGGAAAACGATAGGGCGGAAGCTCCAGCACTAATGGTTCTTGGCTGGGGAATTGACCTTTAAATAGAGCCGCAGTGAGAAGTGCTGCTGCAAAACTAAATAGATATAAACTGAAGATAACTTTAGAGGACTGATCGGGGGCAAACAGGGCTGTAGACATAAATAGAAATACGTTTAACCTTGCCGAGCATAAGGAAAAAGGAATTACTAACATCGACAACATTCGCAAACTAGGCGATCGCATCACTCTCGTTCCCAAGATCGCGGGTACATTGCAGCCAAAACCCATCAACGACATCACAAAAGATCGCCCATCTAATCCCAATCGTTCCATTAGAGCGTCCATCAAAAAAGCGGCTCTAGATAGATATCCACTATCCTCAACGATCGCCATGCAAAGAAAAAACAGAAAAATCACAGGCAGAAAAGCCGCTACAGTGCCAATACCAACATATAGCCCATCAATTAAAAATCCTTTTATAAAAGCAGGTAACGGTGAGAGTAAAGGTTCCAAGGCAATTCCCTTAAACCAGTCCAGACCATTACCAAGCAATTTTTGCAATGGTGTTCCGATCGCATAGATAGCTTGAAATATTAAATACATTGCACCAAAAAAAATTGGCAAGCCCAGCAATGGATGTAATAGAATCCGATCTAGCCGCCTAGTCCATTGATCTGCGAGTCTCAGGGGCATTTGTACAGCGCCATCGAGAATTTCCTTGAGGTCATTCGCGAGTTGCCGATCGTTTAGCAGATTTTTTTCTAGTCCTTCAACTTGTACTAAGTCTTGGTGCTGCTGAAGGGATTCGGTAATGGTAGCGATCGCTTTCTGATAACCCATGCCATACTTAGCGCTAATTGGCAGCACAGGAATTCCCAGACGCTGTGCCAACAACTCAGACTGTACTTTTACGCCAAACCGATTCGCCTCATCAGCCATATTTAGCAACAGCACGGCGGGCAGCCCTAATTGCTTGACTTGCAAAGGTAGAATCATTTGGCGATCAATCTGAGTAGTATTGAGAATTATTAGGATTAAATTGAGTGGTGTTTTTTCCAAAAAACATCGCACTACAGCCTCGTCTTCCGAAAATCCTCGTAGGTCATAAATCCCTGGTAAATCAATAACTTCTGCGAACTCGTCGCCTAATTTAACTTCTGCCATCATTAGATCGACAGTAATCCCTGGCCAGTTACCAATGTGGGCATGGGAGCCAGTAAATCGGTTAAAAAAAGTCGATTTACCTGTGTTTGGCATTCCCAAAACAGCTATTTTTTTCATGCAGCCACACCAACGGCTGTAACCAATATATGACGGGCATCACAACGCCGCAACATGACCTCGGTCATACCAATCTGCACATGCAAAGGTCCTTTCATCCAACCGCCTTTCCGTAGCACATGGATTTCTTGCCCACAACGAAACCCAAGTGCATTAAATCGGTGCTGTAATCCAGTATCAATATGCATGGCAAGGATGGTTGCAGATTGACCTGCCTTAAGATCAGCAAGGTGAGTATTGGACATTGAGATGCTCACATGGAGTAGTTATATTGACTATTATTCTCAATAGTATACTACTTTTATCTAGATAATAAATAAATTTTTTCGGAGTGATGGTTTTTATTTTCCAACTGTAAATTTAGCTACTCGTTCATATTTCTGTAAGTGGCAACCGCAGATGGCGATACGCGGCTGAGATAGCAGAAGATCCAATATTTGAAGATCGAATCTAAAACCACTGGAAAAGTCGCAATGAATAGGTAGATAAAATCCCTATTTTCAGGTATACCCAAATGCCTCAAAAGCCCTTCCATAACTACTTCCCATCCGTGCGAAGAGTGGAATCCCACAAACACATCGGTAAATAAAATAATCAAGAAGGCTTTCGCACTTTCGTTCAAACCGTAAATTTTTTCATCTAAAAAATCTTTGAGGATTTCTACACTTCTTTTACCAGCGATCAGAATCCATGCAAATGCGATCGCGGAAAGGATATCGGCAAAGATATTTTGCAAGGCATTAGAGCCTTCATGTTCGCTCTTTCTGGCAACTTCAATACTTTTTTGATGAACCATCTTTTCCACATCTTCTGTAGAAAGATTGGGGGTTTTACCGATATTTATCTCAAACTTAATCTTTTTCTCAAAAGCCTCAACCTCTTCAATCGCTTCTCTTTCTAACTGTGAATTGAGAGAAATCTCTAACAGATTGACGGCTTGGAAGTGCGAAAAAATTGGCGAAAAAATAAAATTCTTGGCAACCTGCTGTGTTATGAGGGGAATGATAATTAAAATCGCCAGAAACTTTAAAGCTCTTTTGGTGCGGTATCGTGAGAGTTGAAATTCTTTGATCACATCGGCTTCTGTATTCGATCTGCGTTCACGATTGTATTTTGTAAAACTAGGAAAAATCGATCTTAGCAAGGGAACTGGTTTATTCGCTAAAATCTCTGGTTCTGGTATTGTACTAGCTGCAAGTTTTTCGTCTCGATCTAGATCTAGGGATTTGCTGACAACTAGGGATTCTTCAAGATGATGGGAATCTAAAATAGAATCTAAGAGTGATATGTCTGAGTCTTTGTAGCGAGCTAAAACTCGATCTACAACCGCCAATTTATTGAGAATTTGTTTTGCTTTTTGACTGGTTTGGTCTTCAGGATTGGGCGCGATCGCACTAGCCATCCGAAACTCAGCTAAACTCCATTGCATTTTGCGTAACAACTGATGCAGCTTTGTTTGCAAATAGGCTGTCGTTGTTGTATTCCCCTCTAGCTGATGGGTCGCTTTAGCATCAATCTTGTTGCCATCAAAATATTCTGTTTCCAGATCTTGAATTGCGATCGCCGCATTTAAAGCTCGATCTAGCGATCGCAGATGCGTATCGCGAAACCATCGATAAATATTACGGGTAAACCCTTCAACGGGTGCTGGGGTAATTAATTTCATAGGACAGCGATCGCAAAAAATTAATATCTGGTATTAATAACTAACCTAGAGACTCACTAAGAGCTAAGGAGATCTACAGGCGAACATACCCTAGTTAAAGCAATCTTAGCTTAAGTATATTATTATATAGCAATATAATTGAAAATACATTACTATAGTCCTAACTAAGTTGGGAGTTCACCAGCATCTGCACAACGATCGGAGCATTAGCAATTTTCACCAATGCTCTGGAGAATTAAGCGATCGAGCGCACAAGATCTGACCATTTGCCGACTCAAAGGCACGATCCTTCAGCGCGATCGCCATCCATGCCTCGCGATACGGTAGTTCATAGGGTGGAGAAAAATGGTGATTGTGGGAAAACCCATATCGACTGTAATACTTCGGATCGCCTAGAACAAACACTAGATCGGTGCTTCTATCTTTCAGCATTTGTAGTCCGCGCTCGATAAGCGCCCGCCCGACACCCTTTCGCTGAAAAGCGCTTGCCACCGCCAGTGGTGCGAGAATGTAGGCGACTATTTCCTCACTGCCCTTCACCTTTACGGTGCTAAATATAATGCTCCCAACAATATCTGTCTCGTTTTCGGAAATCAAGGCAAGCAAAGGCTTTGCGGTTTCATCTACCAGCAAATCAATCGCCAACTTTGATACCGCAGAGCCATCCTCTTTGCCAAAAGCATCAAGATGTAGATTCCTAATCAGTTCAGAATCAAATGCCGTAGCCTCTCGAATTATCATAGAGTTTCCCAAAATGCTAACGAAACGGGGCTAACATTTGTCATTGTTTTTGTTTATACGGTACTACATTTTAGTTTTATTTTCGATACTTTACTTTCAACATTTCTGCCCTAAACCAAGTTGGGAATGTATAAGCATCTGCATACCAATTGGTTGATTAACAAGATTAGCAATTACCCCACATTTGACCTTAAATAAGCAAAAGATATTGCTGGGATTATTACTAAGAGTCTCAAAATTTCCCTGACCTTTAGCAACGATCAAATCAGCCTCAGCAAAGCGCCGCCGAAATTCTTCACTGCAATCATTTAAGATTGTCCCTGGGGCATCGGAACCATTCGCGATCGCCTCCACAATTTGATCGATTCCCACGGTATGCACATCAATAAGAGTTGCATCATTGAGAACAGGCGCACCTCGGACAACCAGCGTCACTCGTTCTGGTGGAACTTGTTTGATTATTTGTTCCACAAGAAGTCGGTCAAAAGCTATTTCTCCTGCATTATCCGCTAAATATAAAACTGATTTTGCTTGGGCGATCGCCTGTTGAAAGTGCAGGTGAGCGTTATCTGAGTACTGCCATGTGGAACGATGGAGATGAGTAACGATAACTATCGGAAGACATCGGGATGGTAGTGCAGTAAGGTTAGGTTTAGATAGTTATGTCATATTTTCACTCTAAAGTCTAAAGTCTTTATTAGAGAATTAACGATTTTACAAACAATTCGGATTGGGTTAGTGCAGAAATGATGTCATGTCCAGATCGAGAAATGCTAATATTTTCTTCAATTAATGAATGTGATCCGACATTCTTGTGTCCTATGAAAAAATCATCATTAGCCTTTCTGAGTAGCCCCGCATTACTAGCAGCTTATTTGTTGTCAGTTTCTCCCACATATGCAAACACTAACGAAAGTAAGAAAAATAACCAAGATGGCGATCCTTATGTGTCAACGGTTGTAATTACAAGAGACAATCCAACTCTCGATTTAAACAGCCAATCTGAAGACGATCGCACTAATGTTCTGACCAGCGATCGCATTGGCGATCTTGCCATTAGCCAACGAGGTTGTGACTGTATGGGATGCCGCCAATCAGTTTTATCCCTTTTTTCTAAATAACAGCGCAACTGTTTGAAAAGTCTCATGCCATCATCAAAACCTTGCCATCATGGTGATCTTACGCGATCGCCATGATGATTAATCCTCTTGATTCTCCTCAATACATACAAGCAAGAAAATCAGATTTTAGCTTTTCTGCGTCAAGGTTACGACCGATGAAAACTAATTCACTTTGACGATGTTCGTTAGGATGCCATAGGCGATCGCGGGTAGCGTCAAATAACATATGCACACCCTGAAACACCAGTCTTTCCTCAACTCCTTTGATATTCAAAATTCCCTTCATTCTGAAAATATCAACGCCTTGCTCTCTTAATAGATCGCTAATCCAAGCATTAACTTTAGGCAAATAGAGTTCACCCTCTTCCACGATTGCCACAGATTTTACCGTGTCATCATGTTCGTGGGCATCTTCACCGAGAAACTCAGGATCGATTTGCAAAGCACGTTCTAATTCAAAAGCACCAACACCCAAGACAGCATCAATCTCAATTTCAGAGTTTTGAGTACGATAAATTTTTGTAATCAAGTTCATCGCCCGAATGCGTTGCTCTAGTTCCGCAAGTTCTGCTTCACTGACCAGATCAGTTTTGTTCAATAAAATGATATCGGCAAAAGCGATTTGCTCCTGTGCTTCTTCGGCATCCCAATGTTGAGAGATATGTTTCGCATCAACGACCGTAACAACTGCATCTAGCTTAGTTTTGGCACTGACATCTTCATCGACAAAGAAGGTTTGAATTACGGGTGCAGGATCGGCGAGTCCCGTAGTTTCAATCACTAAATGATCGAATTTGTCACGGCGGCGCATCAGATTCGTAATAATCCGAATCAAGTCACCGCGCACAGTGCAGCAAATACAACCATTATTCATCTCAAAGATTTCTTCATCGGCATTGACCACCAATTTGTGATCGATGCCAACTTCACCAAATTCATTGACGATGACAGCAACTTTTTTGCCATGTTCATGGGTGAGAATACGATTAAGTAATGTGGTTTTACCTGCGCCGAGGTAGCCTGTGAGGACGGTAACGGGAATTTGTGTGTTGGTGATCATAGATTTGTTTGGGATTTGTTAGGAAAGTCAATTTCAGCAGGAAATCTAGAAAGTAAATACAGTTCTCAATGTGCCGACAGTGATGGTGCTATTGTTGCTGTTGTTATTGGGATTGAAGATAAACTGTAAGTCTGGAGTGATGCTGATATTGCTAGAGATCGGGAAGCGATAGAACAGTTCCACATTGGTTTGAGTGGCATTACCCACTTGGTTCTCAATGAAAGGTTGTCCAACGGCGATCGCTGCCATCGCCCCTTCCTTAAACAAATCAGGAAAAGCAAAACCCGCAGACCAAGTTTGGGGACTCAGTGAGTCATTGGCTGTAGTGGTATAGGTGGGAAGTGGGTTGGAAATGGCAGTACCGCGATTACTGATATTTCCAAATCCATAACGCCCAAAAACGGCGATCGCTCTATTAAAAGCCCACTCAAGATTTACGCCACCTGTGTTGTAGTCCAGATTATTTACCGAGGCGCGAGTATATTGCAGACGGATCGCAAAGGGACTTGCATCATCAGCGTTTTTCGGTGCAAATTCTAGCTCAACCGTACCTTGATAGGGATCGCCAAATAAGCCACGATTGATCGTACCGTCAGAGGTCGGAAGACTCGCATTCTGAGCGACATAACCTGCTCTTAGAGTAAAAGCACTACCACCAAGATTCCAAGCGATCGCGGCTCCAGATCCATCATTCACAGGCAAAATTAAGGGATTATTGATAAACATCCCACTGGAAAAGTCAGCAGATTCATCATTGGCAAAACTATTGGCATCCAGATGATCATTCAGTGACATATTTGTGCCAATCGAAGCTTGAATATCTTTACCAATTGGGAAATCGTAACGTAAGCGATTGAGTGTTGCCGTATTGCCAACGTCACTGTAATCAAATTTAGAACTATTCCCAAATCCTGTGAACCCTAATAAGCTCTCAGGAGCCTCAAGAGAATTGCCGAGTCCTGTGCCACCATTGCCAAGCTCGATGCGTGTGAGCAGTAAATCTTCACCTGTGAAACTCGTCTTAAAGTTCAGACGCACGCGGCTGATTACAGTTGTATTGACCTTGCCAGCATTGGTAGTTGGTGTTCCTGTTGAGTCCAAAAGAAAATTATTGCCTGAAGTTCCCACCGAAACAGCCGCGATCGCTTGACCTTCCAGTTTTGTAGTAGTAGAAAACTGCTGTGCTTCCAATTTGGCAGTTTTTGCATCTAGGGAATCCACACGACCGCGCAATGTGGCTAATTCTGCGGCAAACTCTTCTTGCAATTTTTGTAATGTGGCAAGATCTTCTTTCCCAACTTTATCGGCTAAACCTGCGGAAATAATTTCATTGATTTTGTCCAAACAAGCATTTAGCCCCGCCGCAAATTCATAACGACTGGTGGCTTGCTTGCCACGAAATGTGCGATCGGGATATCCTGCGATACAGCCATAGCGCTCCACTAAGGATTGCAGAGCCGAAAAAGCCCAATCGGTGGGTCTTACATCGCTCAGTTGCGAAACTGATGTAACGTTCTGTCCAATGACATCTTTGGTTGGAGGGATAGATTGAGCCGATACACTAGATACAGCGCTAGGGAGAATCCCGATCGCAGAAATAGCGATCGCACTGAGTAAAGTCTTGGACAAAGTACTGGGAAGTTCTTCAGAAATAAATGCAGAGGTAAGTTTAGACATAGAAAATTATGTTTTGAATTATTGTTAAGTAAGTAATG
>JBAXTW010000151.1:0-10806 GCA_037129985.1 Pseudanabaena sp. ELA645
TGGCTTGTTGTTCTCATAATCTTCACGTTTTGTTACTTTAGCCAGCGTGTACTAGCCAGTATTGGTGCGAATAACAGCATTACGCTCACCGCGCAGCAAAACATTCTTACTCGCGATATCTTTGCTTCGGGACAAAATACATCCCTTTCAATTACTAGTAACGCTGGGTTAATTAACACCTCATTAGGAACGCTGAACACATCAGGTACTACTGGCGATGCAGGCAATATTAGCCTCAACGCAGGCACAAGTTCTATTTTTGGCAATCTCAATGCTTCTAGTACAGTCGGAAATGCTGGGGCGATCGCCTTTAATATTAGTGGCAATACGACCCTTACTGGCTCAGAAATAAATGTTTCGAGTGCCAGTGGATCTGCTACAGGGATCAACGGTTCTTCCATAATCCTTAACACACCAAGTTTGGTAATTAATACTTCAGGTGGTGGAAACAGTGGCAATGTCACATTTTCGGGCAATCTCAATGGCACGACTGCCAATGCCAATAACCTGAGCATCAATGCAGGTGCAGGAGACATCATCTTTGAGGAAATCGGTAACACTTCTTTGGTCGGTAATACTGTTCCTCTTGGCAGTCTCACAATCGCCACTAGCGGTACAACGAGCTTGAATACAGTTAGAGCCACTAGCCTGCAAATAAATAATGGCGGGACAGTAAATCTACTTGGCAACATTACCACTAACGGAAACCAAGAATATAATGGAGCAGTTTTCCTTGCTTCAAATCTAGTTCTTAATAGTTCCTCAGGTAATGGCAACATTACTTTTAATGGCGCGATCAGTAACGGTGCTGCTAGCAATGGTTCTGTCAGTCCCAGAAATCTCACCCTCAATGCTGGTACTGGCAATATTGAAATCAATAAAGGCGTTGGTAGTATTGGCAATATCATCGTTACTAATGCTGGAAACTTTAGTACAGGAGGAGGTGTTGGTGAGTCTATATTTGCTAACTCTTTTACCCAATTAGCAGGGACTGGTCGAACTAACTTCGGTGGAAATGACAACTTCACAAGCTCCGTCACTGTTACAACGGATAACGTTTCTGTTGATGAAGGAGCAACTTTAATCGCAAGCAATGTGAGAGTTACCGCGCTCAACGGCTTTAGATCCAACTCTTCTAGCCGATTAGAAGTTACTGGCACAAATTCCGAAGGATTTTCCCCAGGGAGCATCAATATCAATGCTGATAGTAATAGTGATGGCATAGGTACATTTTTTAATCGCGGTACTATCACCGATCGCGGATTAGGGGGATCTGTTTCGGTTAGAGCCGCCAGTCTTGACATTAGAGGTAGTATAATTGCGAAAAATATCTCTCTCATACCCTCTACTAATGCCCCAACGATCGCGATCGGTTCCGCCGCTACAGGAACATTTCGATTAGAAGATACAGCTATTAGTTTCTTAAATGCAACAGACTTAGTATCGATTGCCGCGAATAATGGCAATGTGAATATCGGTAGTACCCAAGCCTTTAACACAGGAACCAGCCTCGAAATTGGGACAACTGCTTCCCCTGCTAACAACATTACATCCGCGACTGGTTCTAATCTTTCGATTAATAAAAACTTATCTGCAACTGGAACAGCGATCGCTTTAGGCAATGTCACAGTAGGCGGCGATCTCACGATAAAAGGTAGTAACATCGTTTTTGGCAATACCACAGCAAACAATCTGACAATTCAACTGAGCAACCAAGTATCGCAAACGGGACTTATTGCTGTAGCTGGTCAAACCAACTTCATCGTTGATACTAATCCATTAACAAATCTTTTACTCGCTGATTTTGCCAATAGCTTTGGTAGTGCAATTAGTCTATCTTTTATCAATTTGACTACTACAAGTTTTAACGATCTTGAATTTAGAATCGTGAATGTCGGCGCACAATTTAATGTCGCGCCACAACAAGTCAATAATCTGAAACTGATTCTAGATAACGGCACGATCGCTTTACCATCAATACCGCTCACAGGTAGCCTCACGCTATCCGCAAAAGACGTAAGTATAGTCGGGAATATCACGGCAACCTCCGCTAGTCTCGGTGGAGGTAATATCACAATTAATAACAACCTTACGACTACTGCGGGTGACTTAACGATCGCCAATTCTGGTGCTTTTAGACTCAACCCAAATGCCAACCTAGATTTAAAAGGTAGTTTGTTACTGTCAGGAGCAGGCACTACTGCGATCGGCGGTAATATTACTCGTTCCAGTAGTATTGACTTTGCTCAACCAGTTTCTTTAATTGGCAACACCAATATTATCAGTAGTGGTAATATCACCTTCGATAATTCTGTCAGTGGCGCATTTAGTGCAGGTTCGACTGGAAACTTTAGCAATATTACCAGTAATGGCAATATTACCTTTAATGGATCTGTCGATGGAAAATTTGCCCTAAATCTTGATACAAACGGCAACTTTGCCATTATCAATGCAGTGATCGGGGGAACAACACCTCTAGATAGTTTGGCGATCGCATCTAATACAACACTTAGTTCTCGTTCAACCTTGGCGACTACTGCTATTACTTTTAATCCAATTCAAATCTCGACTACAGGCAATATTGCACTGGGAGAAATTAGCAATCTTGGTGAAAATGTGATTTTGAACAGTAGTGCAGGTTCAATTACCACATCCGCTATCACTACCGCAAATACTAGTGGTCAAGGCGGTAATATTACTTTGACAGCCAATGGTAATGTCACAGCCTCCAATATTAATACTGCTAGCTCCATTACTGGATCAGAATCTAGGAGTAGTGGCGGCAATGTAAACATCACCAGTCGAACTGGAGAAATATCCACAGGTAACATAACCACCACGGGACAAATTGGCGGTCGGATATTCATTGACGCATCACAAGCAATTAATGCAGGGATTCTCAATTCCAGTGGTTCCACTAGAGCAGGCGATGTAACCCTCGATCCCGTCGGTAATGTGGTTGTCAGAGCGATCGATGCATCTAGTCGCACCCAAGGAGGAAACGTTACCCTTATTAGCACAGGTGGCAATTTAAGGATTACCGATACACTCTTGAGCAGTACAACTTCTTCCTGTGTAGGAGCCAGCATTTGCACATCAGGCGGAACTGGCGGCAATATTTCCCTACAAACTGGCGGGTTGAATCCATTTTTAGTTGACGATGCAACCTTGAATGGCTCAAAAGGAGTTTTAACCACAGGGATAACGACCGTCAGTTTAGGGACTAGTATTCCTGTTGTGATTGATAGCTCTTTTGTCCAAGGCGGCATTAAAGTTACTCCTGGCGGAATTATAACTCCAACTCCAACTGACTCAAAACAACCATTTATAAACCCTGAACCTTCAGACAAAGCTCCAACAGTTGTTGCTAATGATGGCAACCAATCCCCTATCCCTGTCCCTCCTGATATTTTGAAAAGAGAAGCTGCTAACTATTTACAGCAAGGCAATCTTCCAAAAGCCTTTGATGCGCTAGAGCGCTCCTATGCTTCTGAATTACAAATATTTGCTGGACGGACTCTTAATTTATCATCCACTACAATCGAGGAAAGTCAAGATATCCTTGGCAAAGTTGCTCAGCAAACTGGAGATGTCGCGGCTCTTATCTATCCAGTATTGCTAGATAATCGCATTGAAATTATGGTGGTTCCGCCCAAAGATAAAGGCAAACCTTTCCGTCAGTTTACCGTTGTGCCTAGTCAAGAAGCCGTAGAGGGGGTCTTGACTGACTATCGTAATAACATCAGAGATGTTGGCTCCAACGACTATCTTGAGCAATCTCAAAAACTCTATGATTGGATTATGCGTCCGATTGACTCACAACTAAAGGCGATGAAAATCAATACCTTAGTCTTTGTGATGGACGCAGGTTTGCGGGTTGTGCCTCCTGCGGCGATGCATGACGGTAAACAGTTTGTAGTAGAACGCTATGGCATCGCCAGTGTCGCCAGTATGCGCGTGACGAGAATTGAAGAGCGCGATCGCCAATCAACTCGTATCTTGGCAATGGGATTGACGGATTCCGTATCAGGTTTTAGCGCCTTACCTTCGGTGGATGTGGAAATCAAAACGATCGCCTCCAATGTTTTAGAAGGCACATCATTTTTGAATAAAGACTTTACAGTTAACAATCTTCAATCGCAGCGTCAGCTTGGTAAATATAGTATTTTGCATTTGGGAACTCATGGCAAATTTGTCAGTGATAATAGCCAAGAGTCATTCATTCAATTTTGGGATAGTCGTCTCAGCCTGAGTCAAATTCCCAAGTTGCGCTTTGATAAGCCAGTGATCGATATGCTCACTTTGAGTGCTTGTCAGACCGCCGTTGGCAATAACTTAGGGATTAGTGGTTTAGCGGTAGAATCAGGCGCAAGAAGTGTTTTAGCATCACTTTGGGAAGTCTCAGATGCTGGTACTGCACCTTTGATGATTAGCTTTTACAAATCTTTTCCTAATGCTGTCAATAAAGCTCAGGCGATGCAGCAAGCTCAAGTCAGTCTCTTAAGTGGCAAGGTAAATATTAAGGATGGTGAAATTACTGGAATTCTAGGACTTCCCAATATTAAATTACCTACTGGTGGTAATGAGATCGATCTCAGTCATCCATTCTATTGGTCATCGTTTATTTTGGTCGGTAATTGGCTGTAACCTAGAAGCATAATCGCCCGCTATGCGGGCGATTATGCTTTGATATTATTCAGTTTTAGCTTCGGCGATCGCTTCAGGTTGTTTTATCGATCCGCCGTTTACACCGCGAATTGTGTCGAAAGTTCCCTTAATAAAACCAGCGATCGGTACAGCCACCAATAGCCCTAATACACCATTTAATTTGAATCCGATATCTAGTGAAATTAGCATCCAGACAGGATTTAAGCCAGTCAGTTGACCGACAATACGAGGACCCAGCACATTTTCCACAATTTGAATAATGGCAACCGCTACCAACAGCACCTTCACGCCTAACCAAAAGTTTTGCAAAGCGATTAACAGGCTTACGGTGATAATCGTACTGGAGCCACCAAGGGGAATTAAGCTCGCGATCCCGATCCCAAATCCAAACAGTTGGGCGAGGGGAACACCTAAAATTAGCATGGCTGTGGTTTGAGATACTCCGAGAATCGTGGCTAAAGTAACCTGTCCGACAATAAAACGCTCAAAATTGCGGGGTAATAGGTTGCGAACTTGGTCGTTCCATTTTTGAGGTAGCCAACTTAATAACCCATTCCAAAGATAGCTACCACGCAGAACTAAAAAGATCGAAAAAATGAGTGTTAAAAATATATTAACTAAA
Organism: Pseudanabaena sp. ELA645; assembly: GCA_037129985.1. Lineage (GTDB taxonomy): Bacteria > Cyanobacteriota > Cyanobacteriia > Pseudanabaenales > Pseudanabaenaceae > Pseudanabaena. The sequence continues at coordinate 5,291 of JBAXTW010000151.1, forward strand.
CTTCCGATCGCTCCAAAGACAATACTAAAAAGTTGACTGGTGATCGATCGCAGAACACCCGTTAATTTTTCAATCAGTTGATTAAAAGTTCCACTAAAATCAATTGGCAATTGTTGGGCAAGCGCCCAAGTTTCGAGGGTTTGTAATTGCTGCTGTCCTGATTTAATCCATTCGGGCAGGCGCACAATTAGTTCATTTGCTTGTGCCAAAATCAAAGGCACAAGAAAAATTGCTAAAGTTCCTAGCAACATGAAAAAGATAAGAATGACTATTCCTGCGGCAAGTCCCCGATCAACCTTTAATTTAGTCAAAAAGCGGATCGGATAATCTAGCAAAAACGAAATAACTGTTGCTGTAATAAGGATACTGACTAATGGTTGTAGCTCTCGACCAAGCAATAGCAGTAACCACCCGTTAAGAAAAATTAACGGGAAAGTTAAGCCGAGTGAAAACCAACGAGGCAGCTTATTGAGGGTTTCAATCATACAGAACAAATACAAGAAACTAGGGCTTCATTTAAAATTGTGCGTTAAAAGTGTTCGTTAAAACACAAAATCTGAAAAAGTTTTAATATCACTATAAGTGGGCGCAAAGCGCCCACTTATCCCAAATAAGCCTGACGTACTCTTTCATCAATTAACAAGTCAGAGGCTTTACCCGCGATCGCAATCTCCCCCGACTCCATCACATACCCGCGATCAGCATGTTGCAAAGCCAAAGTGGCATTCTGCTCGACTAACAAAATGGTCACGCCCGCTTGATTAAGACTATCAATAGTTTTAAAAATTTCGCGCACAATCTGGGGCGCTAATCCTAAACTAGGTTCATCCAGCAATAGTAATTTAGGGCGACTCATGACTGCACGGGCGATCGCTAACATTTGCTGTTCACCACCGCTCAGAGTTCCTGCTAGCTGATCGCGGCGTTCACCGAGTCGTGGAAAAATCTGAAATTGTTTTTCGATATCAGCTTTAATACCCCAGCGATCGCTACGCACAAAAGCACCTAGCTCTAGATTATCCAAGACAGTCTGTCTTGCTAACACCCTCCGCCCTTCTGGACTATGGGCGATACCAACTTGGACAATTTGATCTGGTCTTAAACTCGTAATATTTTTGCCATTATAAATAATTTCTCCCGATCTCGGCAATACCAGTCGAGAAATACTGCGTAAGGTTGTGGTTTTACCCGCACCATTGGCTCCGATTAAGGTGACAATTTCGCCCTCATTCACTATCAAGCTCACATTTTGCAATGCTTGAATCCCACCATAGTTAACATTAAGGTTATTAATCTCTAACATGCGCTCTAATCTCTATAATTTATAGCTTGGTTTGCCTAAGCTATACTAAAACGAATATTGTCGTGGAATCAGGATCAGATATATTTGTGGTGCTACTGGATACAGAAAAACGCGATCTCCTAGTTCTTTTATCTCACACCCAACTAAAAAACGCCATGCAAGTAATGGAATATAGGATACGATCCCATCAAATCTTGTCTTGTAGAATATATTCCCTATATCCCTGTCTCAAAGCTATTAACCCAAAATGCGAGTTAAACGATTATTGGCGATCGCCATCTTTTCCATGACATTGGTTAGTTTTATTCTTTTCGCAGAACCAGCTAAGACCAAGGTAATTGCTGATGTTAATTTTTGGGAAACTAGCCCCAAAAGCACTCAAAATCCTATTTCAATAATTGCTCAAAAAGTTAGCTCTTCATCAGAAATTAATCAGTTTGCGCCTGTAAAAGGTTGCAGTATCCAACCACCAGCAAATCCGCTTGAATTATCATTACCTGTTGTACTTACCACTACTCCTATCACCTTAGAGAGATTTCGGAAACCTTCGTCCATTTCTACTTCAATATCCAATCCCTCTCATAAAGAAATTAGCTATAACCCTAGAGAAGAAATTGATTTGGCGGCGAATTCTAATTATGGCGAAAGATATCTCAAAGATCTATCAGGTATGTCTCTTAATAATGCGCCAATTATCGTTCTCCATGAAACAGTTGGTTCTACTAATAGTGTAATTCATTTCTTTCAAGAGTTTCATGATGATGAAGATAGCCAAGCTAGTTATCACACCTTAATATCTCTTGATGGAACAATTGTTTACTTTGTGCCACCAGATAAACGAGCCTTTGGAGCTGGTAATTCTGTGTTTGTGAGTTCCCTCGGACAAGAGACCATCCAAACCAATCCTCTTTATCCTAGCTCTGTAAATAATTTTGCCTATCACATTTCCCTTGAGACTCCTGAGGACGGAATGCATAATGGCGATAGTCATAGTGGGTATACAGAGGCTCAATATCAATCATTGGGATGGTTAGTTGCCAAAACTGATGTGCCTTTAGAACGCATTACTACCCATAAAAATGTCGATCGCTCTGGTTCTCGGATCGATCCACGTAGTTTTGATGCTGACCGATTTAAAAAAGTGTTAAGTGAGTATCCCAGAAATAATGAGATTGCGATCGGTTGTCCATAAATGATTGTAAAGACAAGTAAATTTTAGAGGATTGTAAGCGACTCTAAATCCAATACAAATGAGAATCGGTGGTAGATTTCTGTGAATTGTTTGCTAAACGATAGGCGATCGCCAAGTTCATCGATAAATTTAAAGAGGGTGAGATGACTGATTTGCTAAATTCGTAAATAAAGCTAAGCGCGATATAATTAACTCTACAAAAAGCATCTCACCAGAAAAATCTCGCTAACTACTTATTATGAGTAAATTTGAAAGAATATCCATTAAAGGTTTTCGCCGTCTTCAAAACGTCGATCTGGAGATGCGAGATCTTGTAGTGATGATTGGCGCAAATGGCTCAGGAAAGACATCCTTTTTAGATGCAATGTCAACTTTATCCGCATCAGCGAGTGGAAAGCTACAAGATACATTACAAAGTAAAGGCGGGTTAAATGAAATTTTGACTAGGGGGCGATCGCAGGAATTAGAAATAGAACTTTCTATAAGGACTACTGATAAAGAACCTTTGAAATATAGTTTAGTAATATCTCCCAAAGGTTTATCTTATACAATCAAGGAAGAAATTTTAGAGCGACAAAGAAAACGCGAAACAGAAATATTAAGCAACCTTTCTCCGATTACTGCCAACTTAATTTCTCCTAAATATATTGATTCTCATAGTTTGGATATTAAATATTTTCAGGAAGGTAGTGGTTTTTTAAAACCAAATTGGGAACATAGTTATCTTGAGACTTCTCTTTCTCAAGTTCCTAAAATGTATCAAGAACCTGAAAACTTACGAAAAAGTCTTGCTTCTTGTACTTATTATGGAGCGCTTGATGTCTCAGGGACAAGCCCAATCCGCCTACCTCAAGCCATGCGACCAGCGAAATTACCAGGAGTAAAAGGCGAGGATTTAGTTTCTTGTCTTTATGATTTGCGTGAAAGCGATCGCGATCGCTTTGAAATGGTTGAGAGTATTATTTCTGCTGCATTTCCAGATTTTGAGCGTTTAAACTTTCCGCCAGTTGCTGCTGGAACTATTTCTATGAGTTGGAAAGACAGAAATTTTTCACAGCCCATATATGTGCATGAACTATCAGAGGGAACGCTACGATTCCTTTGGTTAGTAGCACTATTACAGAGTCAAAATTTGTCAACAATTACACTATTAGATGAACCTGAAGTTAGTTTACATCCAGAACTTTTAAGGCATTTAGTTTACTTGATGCGCGAGGCTGCCAAACATACGCAGTTAATCGTCGCAACTCACTCAGATCGACTTATTCGATTTCTTGACCCTCATGAAGTTCTGATTTGCGATCTTCAAGATGGTGAAGCAAAAATGACATGGGCTGATACTCTCGATTTGGAGAAATGGCTGGAAGACTATAGCCTTGATCAACTTTGGTCAATGAATGTTATGGGTGGTCGTCCATGAAAATTGCAATTTTGGTTGAGGGTGCTACTGAATCAGCTTTTAGAGAGAAACTCCGTGAGTTTTTGCAAAAATATTTAGCGCAAAATATGCCGAGATTAAAATTTATCCCACAGGATGGGAGAATTCCAAAGGAAGATAAGTTAAAGCGGATTGTGGAAAATTTATTGAGTGGAAAGGATGCCTATGATGCTGTGATTGCTCTGACGGATGTATATACAGGGTCAAGAGATTTTGTAGATGCGGCGGATGCTAAAGCAAAAATGACTGCATGGGTTGGCAACAATCCAAAGTTCTATCCACATACTGCTTGTCACGATTTTGAGGCATGGTTACTTCCCTATTGGCAGACAATCCAAAAGATCGCTAAACACAATCGTGCTGTTCCTAAAGGTGCGCCCGAAACTATAAATCACAATAAGCCTCCTTCTTATTGGATCAAGGAGATTTTTAAATTAGGAGACTGCAAAAGGGACTATAGCAAGATTATTGATGGCAAAGCTATTCTCAAAAATCAAGATCTGATGATTGCGATTCAATCCTGTCCAGAGCTAAAGGCTTTTGTAAATCGAATTATTTCTTTGTGTGATGGCGAGGTGATTATCTAAATGTAACTTTTTTGGGTGATCTTGAAGAGAGCGAGGCAAAAATGACATGGGCTGATACTCTCGATTTAAATTTTGTATTGACAAAATCCTCTCGAAATGAGAGGATGCCAGAAGCAACGACAAATAATCAAATTTAGGACGTATATGTATATGACAAATAATATTGGCAGGAACATTTTATGCGAATTTATTCTAAGAAAACCCTTGATGAGTTTTCCAAAACTCATGCTGATGTAGTTACTGCCTTAAATAGCTGGCATCAAGTCGCAAAATCTGCATCATGGAAAAACATCCAAGATGTCAAAAAATCTTACTCATCTGCTGATGCGGCGGGACGTTTTACTATTTTCAATATCAAAGGCAACAAATATCGCCTAATCGTCAGCATTGATTATGAAAGACAAGTTATCTATATCAAATATGTCCTAACTCACTCTGAGTATGACTCAGGCAGGAGGAAAAATGACCCTTACTATTAATCGAAAAGCTTATGGGGATTTACTAGTAGAAATTCAGCCTCAAGTAATTACAAATGATGTTGAGAATGAAATTGCTCTACGAAATATCGAAAGGCTACTGGCAATTCCCCAACCTACAGCCGAAGAAGAAAGAATTTTGCAATTGCTTCTTACTTTGGTTGAGAAATATGAAAATGAGCATTATCCAATGAATGATGCTTCACCCTTGGATATTCTCTTGCATTTAATGGAGTCTAATAATTTAAAGCAAGCCGATCTGGTTAATGTGATTGGCTCAAGTGGTGTTGTTTCGGAGGTAGTCAACGGTAAAAGGCAAATCAGTAAAAATCAAGCACAGACACTTGGAAAATTTTTTAATATTGATCCTAAATTGTTTTTATAGAAACGCGGGACTAATTGCATCGAACACTTGCGATCGCCCCATTAACACAACTAAAAATTTAGTCCAGTTCAGCGATCGCTTCTAGTACACGCTGGCTAAAGTAACAAAACGTGAAGATTATGAGAACAACAAGCC
>JBAXTW010000152.1:0-10609 GCA_037129985.1 Pseudanabaena sp. ELA645
GCCTGCCTTTCCCATTAGTTTTGCTTATCCCCTCAAACCCAGAAGAGCCAAAAATATGCGACTCAAGAGGCTTTACATCAAACTAAGGATGGCAAAATCTTCCCCGTAGAGCTTAATTTAGTGGAACTTGAGGATTCTCAAGGCAAAACTTTGGTAATTGCTTCTGCACGAGATATTAGCGATCGCAAAGAATATGAAAACAAACTAGAACTCACAAATGCAGAATTAATCCGAGCCACGCGCCTAAAAGATGAATTTTTGGCAAATATGAGCCATGAACTCCGCACACCCCTCAATGCCATTTTAGGAATGTCAGAAGGGCTGCTAGAAGGCATTTTGGGATCGATGAATCAACGTCAAACTCAGGCGATCGCCACTATCGAAAAGAGCGGTCGCCACTTGTTAGAACTCATCAACGACATTCTCGATCTATCCAAAATAGAAGCAGGTAAGCTAGACCTAGAAATTGCGAGGGTAAATATCTTGCAACTTTGTCAATCTAGCCTCAATTTTGTCAAGCACCAAGCGTTTAAAAGACAGATTCAACTCCGAGCAAACCTTTCTCAAGATATCGGCGAAATGGCGCTAGATGAACGCCGCATCCGTCAGGTGTTAATCAATCTACTATCTAATGCCGTTAAATTCACTCCCATTGGCGGACGCATCACCCTCGATGTTCATTATGAATCGATAGAAGTCAATTTAGCAGAACATATATCCTTAACTCGCATCCCACTCCAACCCAGACCAAATTCTGTGCTAGAGTCCTGCCCCCTCGAAGATCGATTTTATCTCTGCATTTCCGTAACCGATACGGGCATTGGTATAGATCCTCTCGATCAAGTAAAACTATTTAAACCCTTTGTCCAAATTGATAGTAGTTTCAACCGTAAATACGAAGGTACTGGTTTAGGATTAGCTCTGGTGAAACAAATAGTGGAAATGCATGGAGGCGATGTTAACCTTCGTAGTCAAGTTGGTGAAGGTAGCTGTTTTACCGTGCGATTACCCTATGTGTGTATAGTTCCAGATTTCCATGCGACTCAATCTCAATCATTAGAAGATGAATACAGTCAAATTCCAGATCTCTCTGTCGAGCAATCAAATACCGAATCAAATACCGAATCAAATACCGAGAACGTCATACCACCGCGAACCACTAACTTATCTACGATTCTCATCGCTGAGGATAACGAAGCAAATACCATATCCGTTACCAGTTATCTCGAAGCGAAAGGCTATCACTGTGTCATTGCTCAAAATGGTCAAGAAGCGATCGATCTTGCCAAAATCCATCATCCGCAATTGATTTTGATGGATGTCCAAATGCCAGAAATGGATGGAATAACTGCCACAAAACAAATTCGCAATGAACCCATTATTGCCGACATTCCGATCATTGCATTAACGGCTCTTGCGATGTCAGGCGATCGCGAAAGATGTCTAGAAGCAGGGGCAAATGAGTATCTAAGCAAGCCATTTCAGCTAAAATATTTAGCTAAGGTAATTGAAGATCTTTTAGCCAAAACCGAGAATTCAAAATAAATAGACTATGCCAAAACCTAAGACTACGCTCATTCTCAATCCCCAACCGCAATCAAAAATTATCCTCAGCGAATATATCACCGCTATCGCATGGTCATCTGATAGTAAATACCTCGCCGCCGCCACTGCTTCAGGGGAAGTAGTCTTGTTTGATGAGGCGATCGCTAAACCCAATCTCGCTCAAAGGCAGACAGAATTATTAGCTCTCGATGAAATTTCCATCGATTGTTTGGGCTTTTCGGCGGATGGACGTTGGCTGGCGGCTGGGGGACAGGATGGTAAAGTGCGCGTATGGAATTTAGCTAGTGGTCAACCTGCGATCGCGGCAACTCTGGAACTTGGCAATAAATGGATCGAGCATTTAGTCTGGCATCCCACCCGTGCTGAATTTGCCTTTAGCTTTGGTAAATATGTGCAGATCTGGAGTGCGGAAACTCTCGATATTGTTACGACCTTACATTTTGAGCAATCGACGGTACTGGCGATCGCATGGCATCCCAATGGCGAATATCTTGCAGTTGGCGGCGATGGCGGACTTAGAGTTTGGGCAGCGAAAGATTGGTATGAAGATCCAGTTGTGGTCGAACTCCCTACAGCGATCGTTAATATCCTTTGGAGTCCGCTGAGCGAATATCGGGGTGAATATCTTGTTGCCATTACCCTCGATAATTTAGTGGTGGTCATGCAATGGCTAGGAACTGAGTTTGATGCGTCTCCTTGGCGGATGCAAGGCTTTCCAGGCAAAATTCGCTCCTTTGATTGGTCAGCCAGTAAAAAATCACCTCTATTAGCTTCTTCCAGTGGTTCCGATGTGGTGGTTTGGCAAAAACACCCTGATTTGAACATTGGCTGGGAAGGCGAATTAATTAAAGGTCACAACAGTATTGTGGGCTTTGTTGCCTTTAAGCCCAAATCAGAAGTACTTGCTTCTGCCGATGAAAATGGCAGGATTACAATTTGGCAAAATGCTAAAGATTGGGTGCAAGCCCTAGAAACGCCAATGGGCGAAATCACGGCGCTGCAATGGCAACCATCAGGCAAAAAATTAGCGGCGGCTAATGCAGATGGTGAGCTAATGCTCTGGACAGAATCATCACAGGGCAAAGGTTTTCGATAGTGAAACAGGCTTCTAGCCTGTTGACGGGCAAGATGCCCGTACCACATTTTATATTTAACTCCAATCAGCTACTTTCCAAAAAATAAAGCTCGGCAAAAGTACATAAATTGTGCTAGTATTACAACTGCTTTGCTAACCAGAGATGCTGCAAAACATATTTGGAGAGGTGGCAGAGTGGTTGAATGCGTCTGACTCGAAATCAGATTTAGGGTCACACCTAACGGGAGTTCGAATCTCCCCCTCTCCGTAAAAGTAAAAAGCGCTTGGTGCATAGCATCAAGCGCTTTTTGCTATTTGAGCTTCACAAATAAATAGTTTCGGTAGACCCAAGCCCGCCGAAACTATTTTGAGTTTCAAATTTCCTGTTACCAAAAATGCAACTGACAAACTAACCATTGGCAATGGTGACAAACTCAATCTCAGGAAATATTAGCAGTTTGAGCAGAGCCAAGCCTTAAGGAGTGAAGTTAACATGAAATCTATCAAACCCCAACAGATTGGTAAATATATAGCAATTCCGATCGCGATCGCCCTAGTCGGAATGATCGCTCACCGTTCACTCGCCCAATCAAATCCCAACAATAAACCATTACCAACTCCTAACTCGATGATTAAATCAGGAATCACATCAGGAATTATGGAGCCAGTTAGCGATCGCCGTTCCAGTGAGCCTAGCCCCAAAGTGAAAGAGCGCCCTGTGGGTGGAATGTATGTGCAAACAACTGATCGCGGTCGGCAAGCTTTCACTCTCACCAATACCGATGTCAAGGGCAAAATCTCAGGTAACATTTCACGGGTAGAAGTCACACAAACTTTTCAGAATCCCTATGACAAACCCCTCGAAGCGATTTATGTATTTCCATTGCCAGATCAAGCAGCCGTCGATGACATGGAAATTAGAATTGGCGATCGCGTGATTAAAGGGAATATCAAAAAGCGGGAAGAAGCGAAGGCAATCTACGAACGTGCTAGACAGGAAGGGCGCACCGCAGGTTTGCTAGAGCAAGAACGCGACAATATTTTTACGCAGTCCTTGGCAAATATCAAACCCAATGAACAAATCAAAGTGACGATTCGTTACACCGAAAGCTTGAAATTTGAACAGGGTGATTACGAATTTGTCTTTCCTATGGTGGTTGGTCCGCGCTACATCCCTGGGCAAGCGATCGATCCACAAGGTAATACAACTCAAGTTCCTGATGCATCGAGAATTAATCCCCCTGTCCTCAAGCCTGAAACGCGATCGGGGAATGATATCAACGTGAGTCTGCAAATTGATGCAGGTGTTCCAATTCGCAATCTCTATTCCACTTCCCATCGCCTTGATATACAAAATAACGGCGAAACCGTAGCGTTAAAACTTGCCAATGGCGACAATATTCCCAATAAAGATTTGATTGTGCGTTACAAAGTTAGTGGCGATCGCACCGCACCGACTGTTCTCACGACCACCACCGACCAAGGCGCACATTTTGCCACCTATCTCATCCCCGCGATCGCCTATCGCGCCGATCAAATTGTGCCTAAAGATGTCGTGTTTTTGATGGATACATCGGGGTCCCAATCAGGCGATCCGATCCTCAAATCAAGGGAACTCATGCGTCGCTTTATCAATGGATTAAATCCTAACGACACATTTACAATCATTGATTTTTCCAGCACTACCCGTCAGCTTTCTAGCTATCCTTTACAAAATAATCTCGCCAATCGCCAAAAAGCGATGAGTTACATCGATCAAGTGGATGCTAATGGCGGCACTGAATTGATGAATGGAATTAATGTTGCTACTAATTTCCCAGCCGCGAGTGATGGACGTATTCGCAGCGTGGTCTTAATTACCGATGGCTATATCGGCAATGATAATCAAGTAATTGCGGCTGTGCAGAAAAATCTCAAGCCAGGCAATCGTCTCTATAGTTTTGGGGTTGGCAGTTCCGTTAATCGCTATTTATTAGATCGGATTGCGGAAATTGGGCGCGGCACATCGCGAGTCGTGCGTCAGGATGAACCAACTCAAGCCGTTGCCGAAAAATTCTTCCGTCAGATTAATAATCCCGTTCTCACCAATATTCAAGTTAAATGGGAAGGTGATGGAGCCGCTTCCGAAATCTATCCGAGCAATGCTCCCGATCTATTTGCCGAGCAGCCTCTAGTTCTGTTTGGTAAAAAAGGCGATCGCGCTAACGGTAAGCTCAAAATTACAGGTATCGCCGCAGGTGGTGAACGTTTTGAACAGACCCTTGATGTGAACTTTGATGCAAATTCTGATAGCAGAAATAGCAATCTTGGCATTGCCCAACTCTGGGGACGCGCTCGCATTAAGGATTTAATGAATCGAATGTTTGGCGGCGAAGTCAAATCTCTCGTTGATGCAGTTACACAAACGGCGCTCAACTATCGCTTGCTATCGCAATACACCGCCTTTGTCGCTGTCAGTGAGGAAGTGCGAGTCAATCCCGATGGCGGCAAGGTGACAGTCCAAGTCCCTGTATTATTACCTGAAGGTGTCAACTTTGGCGCTATTACTGATGGAGTTCAGGAACAATCAGCAATATCTGGACTGAGTAACGCTCCTAGTCCAACTGTGGCTAGTCCACTCGCACCTCCCTATAATGCATCTAATAACGCGCCAATGCGATCGCGCAACATGATAGGTAATGCTGCCCCTGCCGAAGCTTCCAAAGATGTTGATTCATCAGTTCGTTCTGAAGCGAAAGTCAGTGGTCGTCTTGATTTAGGCACTTTGAGTGATAAGAAGGAAAATCCTCAAGTTCCTAGTGCACAAATTCCTAATTCCCAAGTTCCTAATTCCCAAGTTCCTAATTCCCCAATTCAAGTAGTGAGTATTACTGGCTTAACAGGTGTTGATCTCGTCGCGGCTCAACAAGCGATCGCGCAGCAACTAAGCTCACTGCAAGTTCCTGCTGGCTTGAATGGTACTGTCATCTTTGAAATTCCCATTCAGAATGGTCGCTTGATCAATATCCGATTCGATGATGTGGCTTCCACTTTGAAAGATAAAAATCTCGTCGAAATGCTGAAGCGATCGCTCCAAAATGTCATCCTACCGCCCTCAGCTAAAGGAACAATTCGCTTGACCTTGACTGTAAAAAGCTAAATAATCTCCAAAACTGATTCGGCGGGCTTTGCCCGTCGAGACCATGTCGAGTTTTATATTCAGTGATGGTGCGATCGCCGATAACTTCTCGAAATTAAACCAATGTAACGTACTCTATAGGATCAGCGATCGCTTTATTCCCCAAAATCAAAAATCAAACCCAAAAATCGACACTTAACATCGTTTCGATATCGTCTCCAAACTGCCATGTATCAGGAAATTCATATCCCTTTTTTGAATACTCATCTTTGACAGTACCTAAAGCCAAAAACCACGCATCACTTAAAGAATCATCCCAACAAGCTTTTAAACTCGGCGTATTTTTGAGCCTTAGGCTGATGCGACGGCGCTGCTCTTTAATTGTATTTTCCCAACCGTTAAAGCAATCGGGCATGTCCACATAGAGCCGTTTGAGTAAGTAAGCTAGCAAAGTCTCTAATCTATTCTCTAACTCTTGCTTTTCAGAACGTCCCAACGACTCTATCTCCTCTATCAAGTTCTCAAAGTCTACATGGTCAAAGTCTTTCGCTTTTATTTTAGCTACAGTTTCCTGAGTCCAGAGCAAAAAATCTGACTCATATAGAGATTTTTCGGTAATTGTTTGAGTCATTTATTCGGCGCTCTCCTTCTGTAATTGTTTTTATAATATTACTGAATTTTTCATTGTTTTAGTATTAAACATAAAGGTTGGATCTCACCACAACATCGGAGATCGCGTTACTTCTTGGTGAGAAAGTTATGGCGTATCCGTTCACGGGTTTCCATTAATAGTTGACCCAGCATATTTAATCCAGTTCCATCCCCACCATCTCCCCAATACCTATCATTTGTCGTATGCTCAATCAGTTTGAGAGCTCCCGTTGAAAGTAACTTCTCAGTCAACTCAGGATGCTGTGTAAATTTGGCATATAGAGCCTCTCTCATCACATCATCTTTCACAACCTCCCAATCTCGACGTAGCGGTCTACGACGATCTCGCCCCATCTCAGCCGCTTCTCGTGCCGTTATTGCTTGTCGAATATCTTCTTCATGAGGAGTATTATCAAACTTTTGCGCCTGAAAATAATGTTCTGAAGTAGCCCATATTTTGTCTTTCAGAAAAATTGGATATAGAGCGAAGTTCGAGAAAAAGCCATAAGGCTTGTTGAGGTGATAAAACTTGATAGGTTCACTCAGAGCTTCGATCACAATACCACCAAACCTAGCTTCATCAGCCCGACATTCTACACCATCGATATAGCATATATCGCTTTGATATTCCTCTTGAGTCTCAGTGAAAACCGCCTTGAAGCCACCACTTATCGAGACATTATAGAAATTCAGTTTTTGTCCATAAGCATCACAAGCTTTATTAAAGCAGACTTCACAAACTGCGCGAGGATAACGATCCCAATGAGGGACTGGCTTGGAGCATATTGGACAAGGATGATGCTTGCTAGAAATCATTGCCTAAGTAATAGTAATAGCCTAAGTATAAGTCAGCGAACAGTTGAAATGAATACCAAAAAATTTTATTTCTCAGCCAAAGTATCACGCTTTTGTCAATTTTAATGCTCTATTATGCCCCGATCACTTAACAATTATTTGTACTTTGCGGTCGATCGCCGATAACTTCTCGAAATTAAACAACGAGATCAAACATAATTTTTGTCCCGCACTTAAATTTCAAAAATAGAAAAGCCGCCCGTAGGCGGCTCCTTAAATTTAACCTTCTTTGAGTTGTCCAGATGGCGCATCCAGATCAAACAGTACTTGCAACATTTGCATCGCACGGCGGCGTGTCTCGATGTCCTGTTGGGCGCGTAACTGCACCATCGGATCATGCAAGATCTTATTAATGATGCCGCGAGTCATGCTCTCGATTACGTCTTGATGTTTGTCTGCAAAATCATTGCCGAGACGAGAAAGGGCTTTCTCCATTTCCTGTTCGCGGATGATCTCCATTTTTTGACGCAACTTGCTGATTGTGGGGACAGTCTCCAGCGATCGCCACCAGCTATCAAACTCTGCTACACAACCTTCCAATAAAATCTCAGCCTGCATCGCCATTTGCCGACGACTTTCTTGATTTCCTGCAACCACCGCCTGTAGATCATCCACATTGTAAGCCTGAGTATTTGGCAACTCTTTAGCATCAGAACTGATGTTGCGCGGTACGGAAATATCAACAAGGGTCAAACCACTGTGGTTAGTAGCGATCGCTTCAAGATTTTTGCGACTGAGAATTACTTCGGTCGAAGCCGTGCTGGTAAACACGAGATCGGAAATCGCAATACAATCGAACATTTGATCAAGGGGACGAATATCAAACTCAGCACCGCTAGCTTCAAATTCTTTCAGCATGGCAGCAGCGCGATCGCGTGATCGGTTCACAATCGCGATTTTCTTCGCTCCTTTGGAGATCAAATGCTTGACTAGCAATCGCGACATTTTGCCAGCACCAATGATTGTTGTGTGCTTATCCGACAAATTTTGCAACTTCATTTGAGCAAGCTCCACCGCCGCCGAACTGATGGACACAGCGCCCGTACCAATTTCAGTTTCAGTGCGAACGCGCTTACCTGCGGATAATGATTGTTTAAAAAGTTGATTAAGAATCCGACCCGCGCCATTATGTTGCTGCGCGAGACGATGCGTATTTTTGACTTGGGCAAGAATTTGTCCTTCACCCAATACCAGACTATCCAAGCCAGACGCAACTCGCATTAGGTGCGTGACAGCATCTTGGCGCAGCAAAATAAATAAATAACGGCGAAGGAACTGTAGAGGTAGTTGGCTAAATTCCGACAGAAACTGCATGATTTCGCGAATGCCACTTTCGGTTTCGCTAGTTACCACATATAACTCTAAGCGGTTACAGGTGCTTAAGATGGCAGCTTCTTCGATACTCGGATAGCTCATCAGTTGAGCGATCGCCGCTTCCATGCGATCTTCGGGAATACTCAACTTTTCCCTTACTTCCACAGTCGCGGTTTTATGACTCAAGCCAACAACTGCAATATTCATATCGTAAATGCGTTTCTTATAAGGAACTGGAATAGAAATTATTATCTTATTCAATGAGCTTATCAGGCGATCGCTACTACTGTCGTAGGTACTTATTACTCCTTAACGTTCTGTAACAGTGTGGGCGGATCAGTAAATTATCGCGACATCTTGAGTCATATTAATTTTCTGGTTTGAGGTCGCGTTCCATCAGCCCCTCAACGGCTTGCTGTAAGGTAATTTCATCCTTGAGCAGTCGATAAACATAACGGGACACGGGGACACTGATTTTTTCCCGATCGCTAATCTCAATTAATACATTCGCCGTGTTTACACCTTCGGCAGTGCCTTGGACATTGGCGATCGCCGCTTCTAAACTCTGCCCCTGAGCGATCGCATAGCCAATTTGATAATTACGGCTGAGATTGCTATTGCAAGTGGCAAGTAAATCACCCAGTCCAGATAATCCCCAAAAAGTTTCAGGTTGCGCCCCAAAATAAACACCGACTCGAATAATCTCAATTAGCGATCGGGCAATTAACGCTGATTTAGCATTTGTGCCAAGATTTAACCCATCACAAGCACCAACAGCGATCGCTATAACATTTTTTAATGTCCCGCCCAACTCCACGCCAATGGGATCGGAATTTGTATAAACCCTGAAATTTCTGGAGGCAAAAATAGTTTGAATAAATTGCGCGGCGAGATCATCAGTACTGGCGACCACCGTAGCCGCAGGTTTACCATCCACAATTTCTTTAGAGAGATTTGGTCCCGATAAAACCACAAGCGGATGATCGGGAATAAGCGATCGCCAAATTTGTGATGGGGTTTGTCCTGTAATCGGTTCGAGTCCCTTTGTCGCGCTAACCAAAACCGCATGGGGTTGTAAATTTATCTTTTGTAATTGTTCAGCGATCGTTCTCACGCCGCGCATTGAAACCGCCGAAATAATCGCATCACTGTCGCGTACTACTTCGGCTAATGGTATCGGACTTTGGCGCGACCAAATTTGCACATTATGTTGATTAGTTTGAACTAAGCCAGCTAGTGCTGATCCCCAAGCACCCGCACCAATTATCGTTACATTTTTATTTACACTTTTATTTATACTTTTTAAGTCAGATTTCATGTTGTGAGTAGTTGTTTTTTAGCGGTGATATAATAACCTGCACAAGCCTCTCAAGTTCTAAAACCTTGCTAGTTGGACATTGATGATCTTTAATTGTCAATATCACATCAAGATTTTTGATTGATGAGGGGTACTTTCGCTCATTTCTTGAGGAAGGCTGGCAAAATGATCGAAATGAAAGTGGCGGGGATTGCTATAGATGCGGTTAGCCGCAATCCCATCGTCCTATTACGAGACACCTTAGAACGCAGAGCATTGCCAATTTGGATTGGTGAAACCGAGGCGAAGGCAATCATTAGTGCTTTAGATGGTAGACCGCTAGAGCGACCGATGACCCATGACCTCATGCTGAATTTTTTGGATACATGGGGCATAACCGTTGAGCGCATCGTTGTACATGGACTCAAAAACAGTACTTTTTACGCCGTAATTACGGTTTCGCAAGGAGATATCAAAAAGGAGATTGATGCGCGTCCGAGTGATGCGATCGCGATCGCTGTCCGAGCTAAGTGTCCCATCTGGGTAATGGAGGAGGTGATTTTGGAAGCATCGATCCCCGTTGATCAAGATGCGGATGAAGCCGAAAGACGTGAATTTCGTGAGTTTTTATCTAAGCTCACACCTGAGCAGCTAGTTAAAAAAAGTGGACTTGAGCGTAATTAAAAAACATACAAAAGTAGGGGCGGGTTTAGTCGATGATTTCACAATGTAA
>JBAXTW010000153.1:0-10444 GCA_037129985.1 Pseudanabaena sp. ELA645
CATTTTTTTGAAATTTTCATTGCGAGTTTCTAGCATCGACTCATAGACAATAATACTAACTTCAGAACCAATATTCATTTGGGCGTAATGACGTAAATGCCCCAACCCTTTTGCAGATGTGGCATATAAAGGCGGCAGACGATTTAATGATTTTGCTAATACATCTTCTAAACGAATAAATTTTAGATCGGCAGGCTGAAAGTTTTGCGCCCGATTTTGCGCCATCTTCACTACTAGTCTCTCTAAGGAATGTACTAGCTGATTGGATTCGAGCATATAAATATCATGTTCTGCCTGCCTCAATTCATTCGCCGTACTCCGTTTCGGCGCAGGTTTAGTCAGATACATTTGCGATTGCATACGACTGCGACCTAGAGCGCCATATTTACTCGTAACGGGCGATCCATTCCCAGAATTATATTTAGCGATCGCATCTTCTAGCGCGTCTTCTAAAGCCTTGGGCAAATCCGCCCACATCAAACAATCCCATCCCAATAGATTCTGGACTTTAAGCAAAGAATAGGGAGCATTTGCTAAATCAACCTCTTCAAGGGGTTGATGCTCACGTAAAGGATCGCGGCGAACAGCGACAAGGGCTTGGCGGATATTTTTGGTAATATCGGAATGTATTTCCATACATTCCTGTTTTTTTAAGACCAAATCTTCGTCCGTGGAGGCAAACTTGGCTGGTAATCGATTCAAGGTATAGGCTACTACCTCATTGATATTATAGTTGCCCCTAATCCCAGCACCTAAGCCTTGGATTTGAGTGTTTGCTTCCCTATAAACAAATTCAAGCAGAACATTTCGGCTGGATTCCATAGGTTTTAATGAATATGTATGTACAGTTTCTATGTATGTTCTATGTATGCAAGATCTATGAATTCAAGATCTATGAATGTAGGATTGCCGATCGCAAAATACTATCGGCGCAAAATAAGTAACTAATTTCCCCGCCTTCATTAACATATCCTGACAGATACGGCTTTAGGGTAGCTGGGATCAATGTAGAATCGCTTTTATGGCGATCGCTTGGGATATTTACGACCCCTAAGATACTTGGTACAACCAAAGCAAGCGCTCTTTCTTGTACCCTCACAATAATAACTTCGTAAAGTCCAATATGTTGATCTAATCGTTGTAATCCCAATAACATTGCTAAATCGATCGCCCAATATACATGACGACGACGGCTGAGAATTCCTAAGATACAGGATGGCTTGTTGGGGACTGGGTTAACGTCACTAGACTTAACTGTTATCACCTCTTGGGTAAATTCGCTTTCAAGCAAGCCAATTGTATGTGGATCGATCGCAAATTTTAAGTAGGTATTGAGACTCGCTGTAAGTTTTTTTTCCTGCTCAACGTTTGTTTTGATAGCTTGACTGCGATCGGTGTTTTGCAAAACTTGGTACATAGACATCTGTTAATCCCATTGAATATTACTTCAGTGAACATTAATCATGTATAGCGATCATTGCAGTCATTTGTATACAGCATGAATGCTGGTATTTATGGGGTGTGATCTACAAACAAGTGGCTTAAGCCACTTGTTTGTAAACATTTTAAGCTGATTTGGCGAGAGCTTCTTCCAATGAATGGGCTATATCTGAAAGTTGATATTCTCCGTAAACTTCACACGAGTTATTGGGGCTTTCGATCAATTTGATGCTGTGCAACTTTGCGCCAATCTCGCGGATTGGTTGGGTAAGCACCTTCTGCACATAGACCGCAATATTTTCAGCAGTTGGCACAACTTCAGCAAAATAAGGAATGTCTTTATTTAAGAAGGTGTGATCCATGGGATCAAGCACATATTGATCAAGTGCTTTTTGAAATTCGCTTAAATCGGCAATCATGCCTGTGCGCGGATCAATATCACCAGCGATCGCTACTTCTAAATGGTAGTTATGTCCATGTCCATGAACACGGGCGCATTTACCATAAATTTCAGTATTCTCTTCGAGGGAGAGAGAGTCGAGGGCGAGGCGATGGGCGGCGGAAAAGTGAGTGCTAATTGTTAAATATGCTTGCATGTCGTTACCTTTGTATTCAGCCCAAAGTTCAGGATGTTCGTATAAACGGATATTGATCAATGGCAGGTGCGATTCGAGTCGCTGCCAAATTACGCGGGCGATGTTTTCCGTAGTTGGGAGGGTTTGCTGAAACTCTTCCCACGCTTGATTGAGATAGGAGAAGTTAAGTTGGGTGGTGACTTCACGGGCGATCGTGTGCTTGACATCGGAGAGATTTAGCACCATGCCAGTATGGTCAATCTCGCCTTGCATCCCCACATACAAAACGTAGTTATGACCGTGGGGCGGAAAGTTGGTACAGGCTCCAAATTTAGCAAGGTTTTCTTCGTCTGGGATTTCGGGTAGCCAATAGCGATGACTAGCAGAAAATTCGGCTCGGCGATTAATTACACATTTAGCCATCAGGAATAAGCCATTAAAAACAAGGCTAGGTCAATTGTAATTTCTCTTAATACGTTAACATTTTCAGCGATCGCTATAATTTAAAAGTATCCTTAAAAGTCCCCTGCTGTCAGTGCGATCGCATTGTTTGAGCTATGAATGATGCGATTATTGCGGCGGTCGCTGTTTTACGCAATTATTTAGCCGAAAAGTTTGCAGAGCGCTCGCCTGTTGTCCTTGCCGATCAATTTTTATATTACGCGCAGGGCTTCTCAAGATTGCGGGTTGCGCCTGATGTGATGGTAATTTTTGATATTCCGCAGCAGCCTTACGACAATTACAAAATTTGGGAAACGGGGCAAGTCCCAAGTGTCATTTTTGAAATGACTTCTGCGAGTACACAAGCCCATGATCAAGCTAAAAAACGTGAACTTTACGAAAGTATTGGTGTTCAAGAGTATGGTGGATCACGGCTATAACCCTCAATATCTCACCCGAGAACTGGAGAAGATTTATCCACAGATTATGACTAAAATCAAGTTTAAGCTTGCACCAAAGCCATCAAAAGCCGAAAAAGAAGCATCGGGAAAATCTGGTTTTGTTGTTATTCCCGTCCGTTGGGTAGTTGAAAGAAGTAATGCTTGGGTCGAAAGATGTAAAAGCATGGTCAAAAACTTCGACAGAACTCTTGACCATGCTAATGCTAGACTCCAGCTTTGCTTTATCAGGCTTATGCTTAAGCGCCTTGCTAGAGCTTCCTAAGATACCAAATGGGTTCTATAATGAATTGCGAAAAGGCGATCTTACGATTGCGGAAGCATTGCGAAATGCACAAGTTTCGCTAATTCGATCAAAACAGTTCAATCATCCCTATTATTGGTCGGCTTTCTTTGCGATCGGTAATGGGTTATGAGCGTTATACAGCAACATGTTTTCAAGATTTTGCTTGGGGCTGCGATATTAGGACTTTTTCCTAAAGAAAGGCAATGCTCCCCTAAGTAATTCCAGAATGCTCTTATCTTCTAAATTATTAGACTTTTCGTCCTCCACTGGATATTTAAAATCTAGAAGTAGAACGATGCGGGTTTGAGTACCGCGATTCCATGCCTCATGTTCGGTCGTGTCGTCAAAAACCAGCGTCTTGCCCTCTTGCCAACCTCGCGTTTCATCGCCAACTCTTAAAGCGCAACCATCACAGCCAATCAGTCCCAAATGACAGCGCAAAACTCCATCTGGATAGCCAGTGTGGGGCTTGATATGTGTCCCGACCTTCAGCGAAGAAAATCCTGCGGTGACGAGGTGTGGGATTTGTTCGACTAGTTTGGTAGTTTCGGGACAGAGTTGACAATTTTTATCCAGCTTCATGCCAAAAGCATATAAACCAAATATGTCCCAGCCATCCTTATAAAGATGCTTTTCTGGCCATTCCACAAAACTGCGATCGCTAAGTTGTTCGAGTTCGCGGCGGACTGTCTGCCAATTCGCTTCTAGGTTAGCAGTAAAAAGAAAATCTTGTGAGTTTTTATACATGGTTATGTAAGTTTATGCGATCGCAGCGATCGCCTGATTATCAATCACATTGGTAACATCAATTAATTCTGCCTCAAAACTGACCTGTGCGCGATTGGTTTTGCCGCCAATATAAAGGCGATCGCCAACCTGTAAAGCCCATACCTGTGAATGACTGATATAGCTCATGATCACCCCTAACATCAACAGCCCAAATCCCGTATAAACCATCGGAATTCCTGGATCTGCTTTAATTTGCAAGCCTGTGCTACCGATCGCTTCTTTTAACGTAAATGTCACGCCATTGATTTCTGCTTTACCATTAGTGCGAACTGTAGTCAGCAAATTCCCTTTTTCGTCATAGATCAAGAATGTGCCTTGTAAATCTGGAGTAATTAAGGTCACACCCGCACTGAGATCGGGCTTAGTGGGAATCCATGTTCCCCAGACCTGACGACCGCCATTTTGCGATTCCAATTTGTTGACAGGCAGTTGCAGAACGGGGCTATTGTTGAGGGTAAAGCGCACCGCATGAATATCCCAATTGGCTTGATAGAAGGTGACACCCTTATATTTAAGGGGTTTATTCACATGGATAGTTTGGCGATCAACCTCCTTCCCATCTTTGTCGAGAACGGATAAATCCGAATAGAACTGATCGATACTTCCCTTGGGTGTGTAATCAATCCAAAAGCGATTGACTCGTACCGACCAGTCTTTGGGAACTTGCGCCGCCGACCATGCCCCTGCTTCAGTGATATTTTTAACCTGAAATGTCTCGCCACTGGGAACCATTTCCTGAGCGATAAAACCTGTCAGTGAACCCCAAATCGAACCAATTAAAATAATCAACATACTGGCATGGACAACAATTGGTCCAATTCTGCCAATTAAACCTTTGCGAGCATAAAGGCGATCGTCGGCTTGGTAAACCTTGTAATTTTTGCTTTGCAGCGATTGGGCGAGTTGATTGAGATTACCGCCAACAATTTCAGTAGCGAGGGGAAGCTTGGCAAAACTCTGCGGCTTGGTGTAATAAAACCATCGTTTGGAAGCTTTGAGAATTGGTAATTGCCGATTGAAAGTACAGGCGGTGAGACTTGTGCCGAACAAAATCAAGAGTGTGAGAAACCACCAGCTACCATAGACATGTTCCAATCCGATCGCCAAAATCACTTGATAAGACAAAAATCCAAACAGGGCAGGATGTTCGGGATAATTTTCACGATAAAAATCAAGAGTTTGTCCTTGCTCGATCACTGTGCCGAGGATGCTAAATAGGGCGATGAGCAGTAAAATAGCGATCGCGACCTTGAGATTAGCAAGGAGCGCCACTACTTGATGTCGCCAAATTTGGTTTGCTTGGAATCGGATTTTTTCAAACACGTCAGGTCGTTGGTTACAGGTTCTAGCCTAGATTTTAGCTTATATATATCAACAAGCAATCAAGCGATCGCTTAGGCAAAAAACATTAAGCTGTTTCATGATATAAACGAAATATGCACCTTCCTTATTCTCAACTCCCAATTCCCGATCGCCATCGTGCTGCTTTTATCGCCAGTGACGCAGTAGTAATTGGTGATGTTCATCTCGCCGATCGCGTTAACATTTGGTACAAGGCGGTGATCAGAGCCGATGTTAATCGTATGGATATTGGCTATTGTACAAACATTCAAGATGGCGCGATCTTACATGGCGATCCTGACCAGCCGCTAGTCATTGGGGAATATGTGACGATTGGACATCGGGCGATCGTGCATGGGGCAGAAATTGGGCGCGGCTGTTTGATCGGTATGGGAGCGATTATTTTAGAAGGCGTGAAAATTGGTGCGGGCAGTATTGTTGGTGCAGGGGCTGTGGTGACAAAAGATGTGCCTGCGGGTGTGGTGGTCGCGGGTGTGCCAGCTAAGGTGTTGCGCGAGCTATCGGAAGAAGAACAAGAAAAGGCGATCGCCCATGCTGAAAACTATTATCAGCTTTCGCTTTTGCATATTCAGGAAAGTATGTGACATTGAGGGTGTGGTATTGATTTAGGTAATTTAACTCAGGAGGCTTAGGCGATGGAAGAGTTATTGGAACTAAAGGGATTTTTGCTCAGTGGCAATATCTCTGGGGCTTTGCTGTTGGTGGAGGAGATGACGGAGATGAGTAAGGATGACAAGCTGAATAAGATTTATAGCTTTGCCAAAATCTTGCTACTCCATCTGATCAAACAACGCGCTGAAAATCGCACTACGCGATCGTGGGATCTGTCAATTAAAAACTCGGTACGAGAAATTCAGCGTACCAACCAACGGCGTAAGGCTAAAGGAAATTATTGTGAACCTTCAGAATTGCGTGAGACTATAGAAGAAGCCTATGAGATCGCGCTAGATGCTGCTGCGGGTGAGGCTTTTGAGGGTAGATATGAGGCTGATGCGTTGGGTGCGATGGTCGATCGCGAGGCTATTATTAATCAGGCGATCGCTTTGGTTGCTGACAGCTAAGATAAGCTTAAAACATCGGTAAATCATTGGTGCAAATATGGAACCAGTTTCTCTTCTTGTTGGTGTAGCGATCGCGATTGGGACTGGGGCTTTGTCTAAGGTTGGTGAAAACATTACGGATGGGACAGTAAATTTGTCGCGATCGCTTTGGTCTGTTCTCACTCGCAAAGCTCCAGATTCGCAGACGGCTAGGTTAATTGAGGCGAGACAAGAGATCGATTATCAGCAAGCGGTGATTGATGTGGAGGCGATCTCTGATGATCCTGATGTGGTGAAGTTGTTGGATGAAGTGCGATCGCTTTTATCTAACAATCAAGAATTAGCGGCGAAGGTTGAAGAGTTGGCGGCACAGGCTAAAATTGGGTTTAAAAGTGTACAAGTGATGGCTAGTGATATTGAGGGCGTAAACCTTCGCGCAAAATCGATGAAACAAACAGCGCCATCGGCTAGCGGCTCAGTCGAACAGACGATGTTAAAAAATGTCAAGGTAACGGGTGATATTGATTTGGGTGATTTAACTCAGGAGGCTTAGGCGATGGAAGAGTTATTAGAACTGAAGGGATTTTTGCTCAGTGGCAATATCTCTGATGCTTTGTTGTTGGTGGAGGAGATGACAGAAATGAGCAAGGATGACAAAATCAACAAGATTTCTAGCTACGCGAAGATTGTCATCTTACATTTGATTAAACGGGCTGCGGAAAAACGCACAACTAGATCTTGGGATCTGTCAATCAAACATGCGGTTAACGAAATTCAGAAAACAAATCGGCGGCGTAAGGCTGGCGGTAAATATATTGCTGATTCTGAATTGTTCGAGACATTTAATGAGGCATATCCTTTTGCTTTAGATTTGGCTGCTGTTGAGGCGTTTGGTGGGCATTATGAATCGGCTGAGTTGGGTGCGATGGTTGATCGCGATCGCATAATTCAAGAGGCGATCGCTTTAGTTTTGGGTAACTAAGATAAAATCAGCATAATTAAGTCAATTTTTTACAGAGAATTTTTATGAAGGTATTTACTGCCGTTATTGAAAAAGATGTAGACACGAATCTATATGTGGGTTATGTGCCTTCATTTGTCGGCGCACATTCTCAAGGAGAGACTCTAGATGAGTTGCGTGAAAATTTGCAAGAAGTGATTGCGATGCTTTTGGAAGATGATGTGGTTTCACCGCAGTCAGAGTTTATCGGCACTCAGTTAATTGCTGTCGCCTAAATCAATAGGCAAATAAAATTATGGGTAATATTCCTGTTCTTAAACCGCAGCAAGTTATTCGATTGCTAGAAAAGCTCGGTTTTGTAGAAGTGCGACAAAGAGGATCGCATAAGCAATTTCGGCATGAGGATGGACGCGGTACTACGGTTCCATGTCACAAAGGGCGCGATATTTCACCGACTTTGTTGCGCCAGATTGCCCGTGATATCGGTTTAACAATAGAAGAATTTTTAAGAGGCGATAGCGAATTATGAGTTCACAGCCAGAAAATAAGCAAACAGCCTTAGAAAATGTCACTGCTGGTGGTGATGTCAATGCGAATATCTCCCAAGAGATTCGTCATGAGCCGAATAAACTTGCTGAGAAGATTGGGATTGCGGTATCTGGTGGTGTTGTAAATGTCGAAAATTTGATTATTGCCGATCGCCCAAATGATCTTCAATCAGAAAAATTCACCCATGACCAAAGTTTTTATAACAATCTGGGCGATCGCGAGATCGATCATGATGGCAATTTTGTGGGGCGCGAGGCTGACTTAGCAAAGTTGCATGAGTTGCTGCAAACGCAAGCAGGGCAATTGGGAGATTTGCCAAGGCTTTTAATTGTGGGTATGGCGGGTGTGGGCAAAAGCGAACTGGCGCGGCAGTATGGCAAGTTGCATCTGAATGATTTTGCTGGTGGCGTGGGGATTTTTAATGGGTTGCAGTTTGGAGAAGAACTTAGGGACTTTATCCAGTTACGATTTTCTGAAGATCGGGATTTGCGGTATGCGCGAAATTTAGAATTGCAAGTGGCGGAAGGTTGGCAGAAATGGCAAAAATTTTGTGGGGCGGAGCGAGTGGCGCTGATCGTGATTGATGATGTGACGAATTATCAAACTCAGGTTGCGCCCTATTTGCCAAAGATTTCGGGCGATCGCTGTCCGTTTCGGTTTGTGCTGACTTCGCGATCGCGGTTGGAGGGTTTGGAGGTACATGAAATTAAAGAATTGAAGACTGAGGCGGCAGTGCAGGTGTTGACAAAATGGGCGGAACCGAATCAGCAAACGGTGCTTGATCATCCTGAGCTTGCCAGAAGTCTTTGCGATCGCTTAGGAGGTTTGCCCTTGGCGCTGACTTTGGTGGGGAATTGGTTGAAGATTACTCAAGATACTTTACCGAAGGCGATCGCTAAATTGGAACGAGAAGGGCTGGCAAGTGAAGTATTGGAACCAGTTGCCGAAGCTCCCGAACATATTGATGTTGGTAAAAACATTAAGCAGGGTTTGAAAGCGGTAATTACGGTGAGTTGGCAACAGTTGTCACCCGATGCCCAGCAGTTAGGGCGGATTTTGAGTTTGTTTGAGCCGATCAATTTGCCTTGGGAGTTGGTGGAGGCGGTGGTGCGCTCCTATCCACAACAATCAGCAGCGCCGATCGCTCGCAAAAGTTGGTGGCAAAGGTTTTGGGATTCGTTGGGGCAGTTGGTGAGGGGGCTATCACCATTTTTAGGGAAACCTGTGGAGCCAACTCCACCCGCTTTTGTGCCAATTCGCAATCTGACTAAAGCCGAAATCGATCTGCGGACAAGGACTCTGATTCAAGGTGGGGAGGAGGGTAAAACCTATCGCTTGCATCGGTTAATTCATGAGTTTTTTGCCCTGCAATGGGATGGTTACGATCGCGATGGTTGGCAGGATGCATGGTTGCGGGGGCTGAGCGATCGCGCTAATGAGATTCCTGCGTTTGCGGATTGGGAACGGGTGACAGCATGGCAACCCTTGCGTCCACATTTTGCATCGGCTCAAAAATTTGTGGAAGGTCGGCTCAAATCCGCTACGAATCCTGCTTTAGTCAGTGCCTATAAACTGCAAAAAAATAATCTCATTGGTGGTAGTTTTCGGTTAAACCAAGCTCCAATTTTTGAGGCAACCTATCGCCAAGCGAAAAGTACGCACGATCGGGCTAAGGCGGCTTTGGCTAAGGGTGAATCTGCGGCGGCTCAAAGTTATTTTGGTGAGGCGATTAAGGGTTATCAGAGGGCGAGCGAGCAAGCGCGGGTGGCTTTGCCTGAGAACAGTATGATTTTGGCGGGGTATTTTCATCAGATCTCACATCTGTTCTATGAATTAGGCAACTATAGCGCTGGTATTCCTCCCGCCGAAGAAGCTATTAAAATCGCTAATGTTAAAGCAAGTTCTCTCACATTGGCACTCTATCTCAACGAATTGGCAATTCTTTACCATAATCAAGGAAACTTCAGCGAAGCCGAACCTCTCTATGTGCGATCGCTCTCGATCTGGGAACGTCAACTAGAAGCAGACCATCCCGATATCGCCGCCAGTCTCAACAATCTTGCAGCACTTTACAAGTCGCAAGGGAAGTACAACGAAGCCGAACCTCTCTATCTGCGGTCGCTCCAAATCAGGGAACGTCAACTAGGAGCAGATCATCCCGATGTCGCCATCAGCCTCAACAATCTCGCACAACTTTACTATTCGCAAGGGAAATACAGCGAAGCCGAACCGCTAAGATTGAGGTGCTTGGAAATTGAAAGAAAAGCTTTAGGAGAAGAACATCCTCAATTCGCAGCAAGTCTCAACAATCTCGCAGTGCTTTACAAATCGCAAGGGAAGTACAGAGAAGCCGAACCTCTCCATCTGCGATCGCTCGAAATCAGGGAACGACAACTTGGAGCAGACCATCCCGATGTCGCTCAAAGTCTCAACAATCTCGCAGGACTTTACCGATCACAAGGGAAGTACAGCGAAGCCGAACCTCTCTATCTGCGATCGCTCGAAATCAGGGAACGACAACTTGGAGCAGACCATCCCGATGT
>JBAXTW010000154.1:0-10389 GCA_037129985.1 Pseudanabaena sp. ELA645
AATTAATCTTTCTAGATAATCCCATTTTACCTGCTCTCAAACCTGAGTAGTCACGGGAAAACTATCTTTTGAGCAATATTTAGTTTTGCCCAAAGTTTTGCCCAAAGTTTTGCCCAAGTTTTTTGCGGAGTAGGTACCATTAGCTTTCTGAGTTCACATAAGATAGTTTATTCAAGTACTTAGGATTGGGAATTTAATAAAATCATCATTTACTGTAGGGGCGGGTTTTACTAATAACCTTTGGGGTGGGGTCAAATTGGCGACTAAACCCGCCCCTACTCTCATATTTTACAATAACCTTTGGGGTGGGGGTAAATTGGCGACTAAACCCGCCCCTACTCTCATATTTTACTAATAACCTTTGGGGTGGGGTCAAATTGGCGACTAAACCCGCCCCTAATCTCATGTGTTATATATTTTTCATTCCTTAGTATTAGTAGGAATATAGCCCCTTTCTTGCAGTAATTTAGTACCTTCAGGACTAAAAATAAAGTCGATAAATTTCTGAGTAGTGGGCTTGGGTGATTTGTGCCAAACAATCGCCATTTGGCGGTTCATCTGATATTTACCCTCCGTAAAACTCTTTGCAGTAGGTGCAACATTGTTTAAACTTAGGGGAGTAACTGGCAATTGCTCGTTCACTGAAGCTGCAAGAGAAAAAGCCCCCATTGCATAGGGAGTACTCTTAATGGCATCAATCAATTCTCCTTCCTTACTCAAAATAATTGCTTTATCCGTGGTCTTATCCTTTTCGAGATAATACTTGCGGAGTAATTTTTTTGCAGATTCATCTTCGGGTCGATCCAATAAAACGATCACAGCATCGGGACCTCCCAATTCCTTCCAGTTAGTAATTTCTCCTTTGTAGATATTTCTGAGCTGCTCGGTACTGAGATTTGTAACATCCTTAACGCTGTTATGTGTAGCGACAATCAACAGATCCTTGGCAAATTCGCGATATTGCACCTTGCCATCATCTTCTTCTGGCTTGAGCTTGTTACTGATGCTAGCAATATCTACGATATTATTTTTTAAAGAGGCGAACGCCCCACTAGACTGAGAAAGAGTATCAGTAATAGGCTCAATTTTGACTGTGGGATCTTTAGCCTCATAAGCTTTTGCCAAAATTGTTATAGCCCTTACAGTTGAACTACTACTAGAAAACCTTACCGTTTGTTGGGCTTGAGAGTCAGTTTTGCTAATAGCTGGAGTTGTAGATTTAGGAGTTGTAGAGGGAGAGCAACTAAAAACACTGATGGCAGCCATAAAAACGGCGATCGGTACTGCAATTTTTTTCATGAATTAGCTCCAAAAAGTTTTAAAAGAACAAAAGAATTACGCAAATAATTTATGACTTAACCCAATTCAGATGTTTAGTTAGAAATCTTTACCCAAAGATCCTATTTTAGGGTAATTTAGACCAAAAACTCCAATATAATATCCCATTTAAGCCTATTCAGCAAGCGGTTATTAAAACCTCTCCTTCGCAATAGAAATCCTAAAAACATTAGAATTATCTGCATCCAACTCTTGGGAACAAGAAATAAAAATCGTTCAAAGTCCCCCAGATTTGGGTGATTTAGCAGCCTTTAGATAAATCGAAACGTAGACGAATAGACGAATAAACTTGAGTGTACGCAATAGTTTATAATGCAAACATTAGGAATCTGCTCTCTTTGAGCAAAAGACTCTAATTGTTGGTATAGGAATCGGGAATATTAGCGATAACTCTCATGACTTAATCTCTCCAACTATCTGTAAAATTTCCCCCTTTTTATTTTATATCCCATGACCGATCGCAAAGAATGCCGACCAATAATAGGGATGATTGAACTCTTTTGATCGAATTAGTGAAACTTGTGCATTTCTTAATGCTTCCGCAATCGTAAGATCGCCCTTTCGCAATTCTTTATAAAATGCTGCCATTAATGCTTGCGTACCCGCGTCATCAACTGCCCAAAGAGAAGCGATCGCATTTTTTGCACCTGCTTTCTGGATTTGATAGCCAAAGCCTAAGATTTCGACACCATCGCCGAGTTGACCCACTCCTGTTTGACAGGCGCTCAGGATAATCAAATCGATATTGGGAATCTGCCAATCGGTGATTTCATTGAGACGGATTTTGTCGCCATTACCGAAGATGATGAAGGAGTTGTCTGGCGCACCTGTATTAAATTTGGCATGGGTGGCAAGGTGAAGAATATTATGATTTTTGAATTTCGATTCGATCGCTTGGCGGCTAAATTGTTCTTCGATGAGGGTGACTGAGTTATTGAAGGAGTTAGCGATCGCTTGGACTTCTTTAACGGTTGCGGGTAGGGCTGTTTGTCCAAATTTGCGTTCACCTGCTTTACCACCAAAGGCTCCTGCGAGGATGTTGGGTGCGTTTTTGGGTTGTGATGAGAAGTTGGAAAGGGTATAGGCGATGAGGTTGCTAATCTGATATTTCTCCACTAGCCATTGTTTGCCGTCATAGAGTGCAGAAATGGGAATGTAGCGCAGTTGTCCATCGGGGGCATAGAGAATCGTTTTGGCGTTAAATTGAACAAGTTCGGCTTCGATCGGTTTAATCAGGAGGTTATAAAGTTCTATTGATGGTGCTTTAAAATCTTCGGAACCAGCATCAAGGAGTTCCACCCTAAAATCACGAATTAAGGTTTTTAGTTTTTCTTGGGAGATTTTGACGGTGCGGCGGATGGGGATACTATTGGGGGCAAAGAGGATAAGTTCGAGACGATCTTTGAGAATTAATGGATAGAACAGCACAGTTCCTTGAGGGATCTGTTTGAGGTAATCAGGAACTTTGTTGATTTCGGCTTGGGGAATCTGTTGGATTTGGTTGGCAAGTTGGCGGCTGAGTTCGGTAATTTGAGTAAATGTAATCTCAGGCACATCACCAATCAAAGCCTGTTCTGATTTTAATAATTGAACTCCCTGTATTGTTCGATCAGTTCCCTTAATGTTTTTAAGATAGTCTTCCAGTTCTTGCACCTTGAGTAAGTCAATAACCTGCAAGGCTTCCATAATGCGTCCCTGTGTGAGCAAAAGGTCGGCAAGGCGGCGATAGGAACCCTCAATCGTGGATAAGTAAGCCCTTTGATCCTCCTTATCCAAACCACGAATATCTTTGCGAATTGCTTCACGAACATTAATCGATCGCTTATAAAACAGAATTGCTAACTCTGGT
The DNA here is from genome assembly GCA_037129985.1 of Pseudanabaena sp. ELA645. GTDB lineage: Bacteria > Cyanobacteriota > Cyanobacteriia > Pseudanabaenales > Pseudanabaenaceae > Pseudanabaena. The sequence continues at coordinate 3,188 of JBAXTW010000154.1, forward strand.
TGTTCCTGTTGAGAGAATAAATATGCAAGTTGACTCAGGGCACTTCCTTCCCCAGTACGATTACCAATTTGAATTGCTAGGGTTAATGCTTTTTGATGATAGTCAATAGCTTGATCAGCTTGTCCCAATACATTGTAGGCAGTACCTAAACTACTGAGGGCAATTCTTATGCCATCGCGATCGCCAATTTGTCTGGCAATCTCCAGCCCTTGCTCAGAATAGGCAATGGCTCTCTGCCTATCACCGAGGGCGCGATAGGAAATCCCCAAATTATTTAGAGTTCGTCCCTCAGTATTGCGATTACCAATTTCACGGGCAATTACTAGAGCTTGCTGGAAGTAGCCGATCGCTTTGGGATATTGCCGAAGACTGATATGAGTAACTCCCAGATTATTTAAAGCATCGGCTTCACCGCTACGAGCACCAACTTGCTTCTTGAGCGTTAAGGATTGCTGGTAATAATCAATGGCTTTCTGGTACTGCCCTAACGAATCGTATGCACCACCAAGGGTATTTAGAACATCAGCTTCACCATTGCGATCATTAATTTGCTTTTTGATGATAAGGGCTTGTTGATATTGCTCAATCGCTGTTTGATATTTACCAAGCCCATCGTAGGCAATACCAACGGCGATATACAAATCTGACTCACCATCGCGATCGCCAATTTGCTTCAAGATTGGCAAACATTTTTGGTAGTAATCAATCGCTTTAGGGTATTGCCCAAGTAGATTGTAAGCATTACCGAGGTTTCCCAACGACCGACCTTCTCCATAGCGATCGCCAGTTTGTTTTTTAATTGCTAGAGCTTGCTCATGATAATCAATTGCCTTAGAATACTGTCCCATAAAATAATATACAACACCGATATTAGCGAGGGAATTCCCCTGATTGTTGAGATCGCCAATCTCTTTCGCAAGGGCTAAGGATTGCTGATGATATTCAAGGGATTTTTGATACTTACCTTGAGAACTATATGCATTACCAATATTATTGAGTGCATTACTTTCCCCCTTACGATTTTTAATTTCTCGATAAATTTGTAAAGATTTCTCCCATGTTTGAATAGCCTCTCGATATTGACTCTTTTGAGATTGCTGGTTCCCTGACTCCAGCAGCCGATCTGCATCTGCTCTAAGCCCTTGCACAGTTTGTGCTTGGATGCTTTCACTAAATGCGATCGGCATCGGCAAACAAGACAAAAACGCCAATATCGCAATACCGATCACCTTATTCATTTACCACACCCTCACATTTACAACAAAATCTGCTTATTTTATATCCCATGACCGATCGCAAAGAATGCCGACCAATAATAGGGATGATTGAACTCTTTTGATCGAATTAGCGAAACTTGTGCATTTCTTAATGCTTCCGCAATCGTAACATCGCCTTTTCGCAATTCATTATAAAAAGCTGCCATTAATGTTTGCGTACCTGCGTCATCAACTGCCCAGAGAGAAGCGATCGCTGATTTTGCGCCTGCTTTTTGTACCTGATAGCCAAAGCCCAAAATCTCGATACCACTGCCCAGTGAGGTTCCTGTGCCAGTCTGGCAAGCGCTAAGAACGATTAGATTTATATTCGGGATTTGCCAATCGCTGATTTCGTTTAGTCGAATTTTGTCGCCATTACCGAAAATGATGTAGGAGTTGTCTGGAACGCCCACGTTAAATGCTGCATGGGTGGCGAGATGGAGAATATTATGATTTTTGAATTTCGCTTCGATCGCTTGGCGGCTAAATTGATTTTCGATGAGGGTGACTGAGTTTTGGAATGAATTGGCGATCGCTTGGACTTCTTTAACGGTTGCGGGTAATGCTGCTTGTCCAAATTTTCGTTCGCCAGCCTTACCCCCAAAGGCTCCTGCGAGGATGTTGGGTGTGGTTTTGGGTTGTGGGGAAAAGTCGGAAAGAGTATAAGCGATGAGGTTACTGATGCGATATTTCTCGGCTAGCCATTGTTTGCGATCGTAGAGTGCGGCAAGGGGGACATACCGCAGGATGCCATCGGGAGCATAGAGTATTGTTTGGGCTTGGGCTTGGGCTAGTTCGGGTTCTATGGGTTTAATTATCAGTTCGTATAGTTTTGCGGCGGTTTCTTTGACATCTTCCGAGCCATAATCGCGAAGCTCGTTTTTGAAGTCGCGAACTAATGATTCGAGTTTTGCTTTGGGGATTTTGACGGTGCGGCTAATGGGTTGAGTGTTGGGTGAGAAGAGAATTATTTCAAGGCGATCGCTTAAAATTAATGGATAGAGTAATACCGTTCCCTGTGGAATTTGTTGGAGATAGTCGGGAACTTTGTTGATTTCTGATTTTGGTATTTGCTGAATTTGACTTGCTAATGTGCGATTCAGTTCGTCTGCTTGCTCGATTCTCAGGTTTGATAGGCGATCACTCATCGCTTTTTCTGGTTCTAAAAGCCTTACACCCTGAGCCGTTCTATCGCTTCCTTTAATGTTTTTGAGATAGTCTTCGAGTTCTTGGACTTTGAGCAGATCGAGGATTTGCAATCCTTCCATAACTCTATTCTTTTGGAGCAGGAGATCCGCTAAGTAGCGATAACGATCTGCCACCGTGCCGACATAGGATTGTCGATCTTCTTTGCTGAGGCTGCGAATTTCTTTGCGAATTTCTTCTGTAATGCCAATCGAATTTTTTAAGAAAGCGATCGCGATGTCATTTCGATCTAGTTTTGAGAGGGCGTAACCAATTTGAGCTAAGGCACTTGCTTCGGCTCGTCTTTCGCCAATTTCTTTGGCAATAACCAGTTGCTGCTGAGAGAGATCTACCGCTTTCTCATATTGTTTGAGCAAATTGTAAGTGATACCTAAATTTCCTAAAGTTGCAGCTTCTCCTTGCCGATCTTTGATGCTGCGAGCGATCGCTAAAGTCTGCTCTAAATATACAACTGCTTGTGGGTATTGACCGAGATCGTTAAAAGCTTTACCGAGATTTCCCAAGGCGGTGGCTTCTCCATTGCGATCGCCAATCTGTTTGTAAATAGATAGAGCTTCTTGATAGGCTGCTATTGCTGGTTGGGACTTTCCTAAATAAGCATAGGCATTACCTAAATTTTCTAAAGCTTTACCTTCTCCACGCCGATCTCCGCTCGATTTCACCAGCGTTAAACTCTGTTGCAGCCATTCAACCGCTTTTTGATACTGCCCCAGATAAGTATAGGTGTTACCAATATTTCCTAAAGCATAGGCTTCTCCAACGCGATCGCCAATACTTTTGGCAGCAGTAAGATATTGTTGATAAAAGTCAAGCGCTTTTTGGTATTTCCCCAGTGCCACGTAGTTATTCCCTAAAAGACCGAGAGTAATACTTTCCATTTGACGATCGCCAATTGACCTTGCGATCGCCAAGCTTCTTTGGTTGAACTCAAGCGCTTTTTGATATTGTCCTAAGGCAAAGTAAGTTGCTCCCAAATTATTCAGGGCTTTACTTTCTAGAGCGGCATTCTGAATGACTCTTGCGATTTCTAGGGTTTGCAAAAAGGCGTTAGTTGCATTCTCATATTGACCTAAGATGAGATAGATATTACCGATCAATAGATGGGCGTTTGCTTGGTTGGGATCGTTGAGTTCTCGAAAAATTTGTAACGCTTGCTGACATGACTCTAATGCTTGCTGATATTGACTAGCTTGTACTTGCTGAAGCCCTTGATTAAATAGACGAACTGCTTCAGCGCTACGATTTTGTTGAATAGACTGGGCTTGGGCAGTAATCATCGGATGACTTGGCGGCAATCCTAAGCTCAAAACGCTGATTGTCAATATGCAAGCGATCGATCTGCTCCAAGAAGACATAACACCACCCATAAGGTTAAGACAACAGTTAAGATAACGACTCAATCCCAGCTATATCTCATCATCCAAGTTAACCCCCAACTGTCGCAACTTTTCCGCAAGACGATCTGCCCTCGCCTTTTCTTGCTCTACCCGTTGATTAGCCGCCAAATTGGCACTATATAACTCCTCTGGCGTGAGCAACTTCTCTCCATTATCCAAACGATAAAACCCAATCAGATACTCCTCAGCCTGTAACTTGAGTTGCAATACTTCGCTGCAATTATCACGAATCGGCTTATACACACCATCCTCATTCAGCCGATAGCCCTGCAACTGTTCTGCAACCCATTCTCCATAGGGATCGAATAGCCAGTATTCAGTTACTCCCAACTGCTCGTATAGTGTCTTCTTAAAGTTCCAATCGGTTTCCTTTGTCCCTGCCGATGTCACCTCAAAAATAATTGCTGGTGTTTGTTGTCCTTCCCAAATTTTGTAATTGGCATAGAGTCGTTTTTCGATATCAAACACGACCATTACATCAGGCGCAACTCTGGCTCTGGAATTGCCTTCGATGTAATAAAGGTATTGATCGGCAAAGACAACTGCTTGCTGCTCTTGCAAATATAACCGCAAAAGCGCGAGAGCCATCAGAATTGCCAGAACATGCTGTTGAGTTTCTGCCAAGGGTTCTCCGTCGGAACTGGGATAGATGATTTCTGAGGTTGCCGAATTGGTGGCTGGTGCGATCGCCTTTACTTTGGCATTTACTTTCTGTTGCGATCGCTCTTCGGTAATGGCTACCATAACGCTCTAGGGCTGATTGTTGATTGGAATTATATCACACGCCTACAGACAGCATACTTACAACTCACCGCCTTAACTTCTCCGTTAGCGATCGCAATAGTTTAAAATGCAAACACCATTAAGATTTGTTTCGCATGATCGAGCCACTCCAGCAATCAATATCTAATCAACCATCTGGTCAAGCATCCAATCAAGCTTTTACGAGATTTCGCAAGGCGATCGCCCATAAGGAATTTCTAATTACGGCTGAAGTATCGCCACCCAAGGGCTGTAACCCAACGCACATGATTGAACAAACGCGATCGCTCAAAGGGCGTGTTCATGTGGTGAATATTACCGATTCCAGTCGAGCAGTGATGGGCATGAGTCCCGTAGCGGCTTCCGTTTTGATTCAGCAGCAACTGGGGATTGAGGCGGTTTGTCAGCTCGCCTGTCGCGATCGCAATCGCATTGCCTTGCAAGGGGACTTATTTGGGGCGGCGGCGTTGGGAATTACGAATATTTTGGCGCTGACGGGTGATCCAGTAAAAGCTGGTGATTCTCCTGATGCGCGATCGGTGTTCGATTATGAATCAGTGAGGTTATTACAGTTAATTCAAAAACTCAATCAAGGATTGGATGCCAATGGAAAAGCATTACCCCATCAAGGTACGGATTTTTTAGTGGGAGCCGCCGTTGATCCCCAGTCGCCCAGTTGGTCTGGGTTGCAAAGACGTTTTGAGCGCAAGATTAATGCAGGGGCGCAATTTTTCCAAAGCCAATTAATTACTGATTTCGATCACCTCGATAAATTTGTGACCCAAATCGCCAATCAATCCGACAAGCCCATTCTCGCAGGAATATTTTTAATAAAATCCGCCAAAAATGCTTTATTCCTAAATAAATTTGTCCCTGGGGTGCAGATTCCTGACCATATTATCGATCGCCTAGCGAAAGCTAAATCGCCGTTGCAGGAAGGTATCGAGATCGCGGCGGAACAAATCCAAACTGCGCGTCAAATCTGTCAGGGCGTACATATCATGGCGATCAAAGCCGAACATTTGATTCCTGAAATACTGGATCGGGCAGGCGTAAAAGCGATCGCGCTTTAGGTCTGTTTGCTTAGCGAATTATGCAAATCACCCACAAATAGAGAACTTTCGGTTAATCTAGTAAATAAACTAAACTCACATCTATGGCAAGACGTAGATATTCCTCTACCCTGAATACACCACCGACTGAACCCAAAAAGCCTAACGACACAACTACGAAGCTAGCGATCGCGGGTGCGATTTTTGCCGTAGGCATTGGTGTTGGTATTGCGCTCTCTACGCTCAATCCTACGCCGCGTACTGTTGATGCGATTCGGTTAGATAATCTTGCGCCTAGTCGCGATTTTTGTAATAACTATGGTGCTTCGGCGATGGTAATGAGCAGTCGTGTTTATGTCACGCTCAACCCATTTAATGTGTTTATCAGTCAAGCCGAACCTGTGCCTGGTTGTGTGGTATTACCCAATAACTGGAATCTGTTGCTGCAAAAAAATGTGATCAAGGAAGCTGATATTCGTCAATGCAAAGATCGGATGAATACCTTTGGCTTCACAGGCGATCTCGATAAAACGCCTGCGGTTGATTGCATTTACGAAAGTAAAAATGCGGCGGAAAAGTTTACTAATGGAGTTCCAACTGCGCCTAGTCCTAGTCCCAATCCCTAAAAATTCTCCAATTTGAAAACCGATAGTTTATTTTACAGGCTTTTTCACGAAATTCCTGCTATTGTATTGCAATTAGCTGGGCAATCGCCTTTGGAAGCCGAGAGAGAAGCCGAGCGCTATGTATTTCGATCAGTGGAACTCAAGCAAACCGCTTTTCGGATTGACGGTGTACTCCTGCCCCGCGATGGCGAACAGGCTCCAGTATGGTTTGTCGAGGTGCAGTTCCAGCCTGATGAGATGTTGTACCATCGCCTTTTTTCAGAACTTCTGCTTTTTTTGCGCCAAAATCCGACCACTCAAGATTGGCGCGTACTGGTGCTATTTCCACGGCGTAGTTTAGAACCGCAACAAGTCGATTTGCATCGGGAACTGAAATTATGCTAGGAATCGCCGATCTGCAAAATACCAGAGTTTATCAAGAAGCTCGCGAAGAAGGGCAAATATTGCTTCGCCAAGATCTTTTAGCAAACTCGCTTGAGAAAAGATTTGGGGTATTGGATGAGACTCTGCATGGCGCGATCGCTTCTTTTCTAGATTTAAGTAGGGCTTGCTGAAAAAGTATTAGAAAAGTACCCCAAAAAATTGATGAAGGCAAAATGAAGTTAAAAGATAAGTTTTAGTTGAATTATTAAGCTTAAGTATAACTTTTTGTAATCACAGAAGGTCGGGAATGAAGAATAAATATTTGATTTTGAAATAGACAAAAAAAACGGCAAAGCTGCCGAAGCAGTTTGGACAGATTCATTACTAAAAAGGTTATCGCAATGCTAGTTTCAGCCGTATTGTCAAGTTTTGTAATTGGACTTTGGACAAATTTGAAGCAAAAAATGGATGAACGTGCCATTACTGGGGAGAAAATATCGGACATGAGAAATCGAAGCACAGATGATTTAGGAGTACGAA